>DATJGF010000254.1:0-32208 GCA_035495315.1 Candidatus Limnocylindrales bacterium | reverse complement strand
ATCTACGCTTTCACGCGGGAAAGGGATACCACCGGCCAAAACTTCGCTAAATCACTCGGGGCGATATGGGCAGGAGACTCCAGCACCCTGCCGCCTGAGCAACTGGAGGCCGCACTGATTTTTGCTCCCGCAGGCAAACTTGTCCCAATCGCGCTTAAGGCGCTGGCCAAAGGAGGGATCGTTGTTTGCGGCGGCATACATATGAGTGATATCCCCTCGTTCCCTTATGATCTCCTGTGGGAGGAGCGCATGGTCTGCTCCGTAGCCAACCTCACTCGACGTGACGGAGAAGAATTCCTTGCGGTTGCTCCAAAAGTGCCTGTTCAAACAAGATTACAAACCTTCCCCTTGTCCCAAGCCAATGAGGCGCTGCAACAGTTGCGAAGCGGCAAAATTAAAGGCGCGGCCGTATTGGTTCCTTAGCGCGAGTACAACGAAACGTATCACATGTAGGAAACGACGTAAGGAGACTCTCATCAGGCTCAGCGGGTGAAATTGTAAACGATCAGAGTCTCCTTACGTCGTTTCCTACAGTTCGGTCCCAGTGCCCCGTCAGAAAAAAACATCCTCCCGACAAACACGTTTGGAGTGCGTCGCTGCTACGCCGCTTTGAGTATGACATCACTAATGAAAGCGGGCACCCTCGCCGCATCGCAAATGTCCCCTATTTTTTCCTGCTGCTTTGCGGAATTCATCCCCCTTGAATCTGTTGGGCGACGCTTTAGGTTAAATAAAATGTAAAGGAGCAGAATATGAAGTTTTCCCCCCATTATTTGAAGCGATACAAGGATTTGATCCTGCTCTTTCTGAAGTATCGACAGCCGGCGATGACCTCCAAATTCGCCCAAAGTCACATTCCCGACTCTCTCAATGGGGACTCCGCGCCCCACGCCGAAGAACTTCCTGATGATCTGGAACGGCTGGGGCCGACGTTCATCAAATTGGGCCAGTTGCTCTCCAGCCGCGCTGACCTGCTGCCACAACCCTATCTCAAGCACCTGGCGCGATTGCAGGATAAGGTCACGCCTTTTTCATTCGAGGAAGTCCAGGTGATCGTCGAGTCAGAACTGGGGGTTTCGATCAGTAAAGCCTTTGCCAGCTTCGATCGGGAGCCGCTCGCGGCGGCATCGCTTGGCCAGGTGCATCGCGCTCAACTGCGTGATGGTCGTCACGTCGTTGTAAAAGTCCAGCGCCCCAATATTGCCAAACAAATCGGCGACGATTTCGCCGCGCTTGAACAGATTGCCCGCTTCTTGCACCGTTACACGCAAATGGGCCAGCGGTTGGGTGTGGAAAGGGTGCTCGAAGAATTCGAAAACACCCTTGCTCATGAACTGGACTATCGTCGAGAAGCCGCCAACATGGTTGCCTTGGCAAATAACCTGAAATGCTTTGAGCATCTTGTCGTGCCGCTACCGATTGAGGATTACACCCGACAGAAGGTGCTCACGATGGATTACATTGAAGGGGTGAAGATCACCGAAGTTTCGCCAATCGCCCAACTCGATTGGGACGGCGGCGTCCTGGCAGAGGAACTCTTTCAAGCCTACCTGCAGCAGATCCTGGTGGACGGCTTATTCCACGCCGATCCTCATCCTGGAAACATTCTGATTACACCCGGCGGAGGCATCGCGCTGTTGGACCTCGGCATGGTCGGCTACACCACGCCAGCAATGCAGGAGAACTTGCTCAAATTGTTGCTGGCGGTTAGCGAAGGCGACAGCGAACAGGCCGCCGATATTGCCATCGGCATCGGTTCGCCCAGTCTCGATTTCGACGATCAGGAATTTCGTCACAAAATCGGCCAGGTGGTTGCCGATGCCTCCAGTGTCACGCTCCAACAAATGCAGGTCGGCAGAGTTGTACTGTCCGTGGGCCGCATTGCTGCCGACACGGGTCTGCGTGTCCCGACGGAACTGTCGCTGCTTGGGAAGACCTTGCTGCAGCTCGATGAAATTGGGCGCATCCTGCAGCCCGATTTCGATCCGAATGAATCCATCCGCCGCAACGCGAGCAAGATCCTAAGCCAACGCCTGAAAGCCTCCTTCACTGAAGGCAAAGCCGTCGCGACCCTACTCGAGGCCAAACAGTTTCTGGGAGCGCTCCCCGCGCGGCTGAATAAGATCCTCGACAGCATCGGCAACGCGGAGTTGAACGTGAACGTCAAACCGAGCGAAACGGAGTTCCTGGTCGATAGCGCACAGAAGGTGGCCAACCGAATCACCATGGGACTCATACTTGCAGCCTTAATTGTCGGCGCCGCTCTCTTGATGCGAGTGCCCACCAGCTTCGAACTATTCGGTTACCCCGGCTTGGCAATCATCTTTTTCCTCGTCGCGACCGTGATTGGCTTTTTCCTCGTGCTGACCATCGTCTGGCAGGATTTCAAATCGAAACGTAAAAGCCAGAGCGCGCGGTATTGAAAGGCAGGCGGATCAACCGGTCCTCCCAAAATCAGAATACAGAACCGAACAATCGAACATCGGACCTTGAACCGGTTCTCCAATCCGCGTGTGAGACCTTCCTGCAAAGTCGGATTCCGCGCCGTTCATTGCAATGCAATCAGATCGAATCGACTGGTATATAATGGATCGCGGCAGGATTGGTGAACAACATTTCCCGCATGATACCCGCCGCCGCATCGAAATCTTCGTGCAAACTCGAATAGCGATCCGCGACCAATTCTGCCAGCGCATCGGCCACCCCCAAACGCAGTGATACATATTTGGCCGCAACCATCTCGACGAAACGCGCATCGGTAAAACCGCACGCGATTGACTTCAACGGCCCCATGCTCAACTGGTCCCGCACCATTCGAGCAATCTTATGCCGCCGGAAATAATGCCACCATGGGCCCGCCGACACATTGCCCACTTGCTTGGCGGCGTTGGCGAGGTCGTTGTAAAGCAGTTCATGGGCGGAGATATACTCGAAATGGACGTGCGGATAGCGAGTCCAGACCGGGTATTCGTCCTGCGGCAGGTTGGGGATGTATTCCGGCAACGATTGAATTTCTCGCGACCAATCCATAAAATGGCGCGCCCCGCCACAAAGTTGCAGGCACACCCCATATTGCGAACCATCGTCCTTGCGTTCCTTGCCGATATCATTGAGTGCCTCCAGCATTGCCTCCGCGACGCAGGCCAGCACTTGTCGCCGGCTCTCCCCGTCCAATTGCGTTCGGTGATGGGCTAGCGCCCAATCCACGGTTGCCTTTGAATAAGGTCGGCTGAAACGCCAATCCTGGGCCTGAAAACCATCCACATACAGGATGCGGCTGCGCGGGTTTGTGCGTGGGCTGCGGAGGATTTTCCAGAAGAAACTACGCGTCGCATCCTGCAGGCTTTTGACGTCGCGGAGTTCGCACTCGAAATATTCCTCGAGGTGGATGATGTATTTTTCCGCCTCAAACTTGTGCCCTTGTGTGAACAAGCCAAAGTCGGTCGCGCGCTCGGGCCAAAACAGGCCGTTGAAGTCAAACATGTTCCAGGCTTCGGGATGTGTGCGGTAGGAAAGGTCTACGTCCTTGGGCCTCACGGGCGGGTTCAAGGGCACTTTGTCCCGGTTCTCGATGCTGGTGACGTAGACGTGGATTTTATGGTCCGCCAACACGCCTGCGGCAAACTTCGGATCGTGTCGTTCGGCAGCAACCGCATCGGCAACCACGTCGAAATTCCGGGGATTAAGCGGGTCAATATTTCTGGGGACGCCCGAATAAAGCCGAAACATATAGCGCAGCCATTCGGCGTATTCTGAATAGCGGCTGTCCTGCAGTTGCTCCATCAGAAAACGGCCTGCCGCACGGCGCTCCTGGTCACTATTGCTGCCAATCTTTTTGGTCGCATCATCCAACCGATTGCCCGCCCCTTCGACAATCTGGGCGAACCAGGAATAGAACAGACCATGGGTTGCATCAGTCATTGTGCGCCGAACCAGGCGTCCGCGGCGGATACCCTCTTCGACGACATTCCGCGGAGGACGGTTTACCGCGGCCTGGGTCCCGGCAAGATTGCCAGCGGCGAGCTGCTCGTTGAACCCCGTAAGGTCGTCCTGGACGTGCGTATGGGCATCAATCGCGGGCGTGGCAAGCGCGAGCTCGTGAAGTTTGCTGCGAATTTCCTGGATGTTCATAGCGGATTATTGAATCTCAACGGCTCAGCCATTATTTGTGCCAAAGCGCGCTAATTGTTCATCTGCAAATAGACCAAAGAATCGCTTTTCAAGAGAAAGCTTTGGCCATCTTTAACAGCTTTTTGAAGCTCGGGATTCCTACTGCGCCGCCGACGTACGCAATGCAGGCGGCGGCCGCGGCGGCGCCAATACGCGCCGCCTGCAGGTCACTCATCCCATTAATCAACCCGGCGATAAATCCGGCATTAAAACAATCGCCGGCGCCTGTAGTATCGACGATCCGCCTTGCCAATGTAGGCACCAAAGCAGTTTCTTTCTCTGTCGCTACCAGGCACCCGCGAGTGCCGAGCTTCAGGACAACGCGCCGGGCGCCCCTGGCGCGGAGATGCCGCGCGATATCGACCGCTTTCATTCCGGGATAAATTGCTTGCATATCATCGCAGCTCGGTATCGCCACGTCGCAGAAAGGCAATACCGTCTCGAAAATCTTGCGCTTTGGCCCTAAACCAAAGCACTCATCCAGCAAGGTGGTGATCCCACGGCGCTTGGCACCGGCGAGCAGTTTGGCGGCGCCGGCGCCATCGAGTTTCGGTAGGACGAACATGTCCTGATACAGCAAGAACTCGCAGTCGTAGAGTCGCTCGAGGTCCAGGTCGCGGCGGGCAAAGCTTAAATTGGCACCCGGCGTATGAATAAAAGATCGGTCACCGTCCGGGTGGATACCAACGAAGGTGAAAGGAGTGCTCTCTTGGGCAGCAACTCGAATCTGACTGATGTCCACCCCGTTTTTCTTGAGTTCCCGCCGTAGAAAATCGCCGTTCAGATCGCCTCCGACCTTCGAAAAAATCGTGGTTCTTATACCCATTTGTGCCAGCGCTGAGCCGGTGTTGGCGGCCCCGCCCCCGGTCATAAAGCGCACCGATTCCGTGTTGATCTGTGTCCTGACCTTAGGAACCGGGTATTCAGGGAGCGGCCCGCTGAGTGCGTCGACCACAAGCGCTCCGATGCAGTGCACGGTAGCCATAACCTAATAGTAGAACTGACCCGGGCTAACAGGGAACCTGGGCCTTTGGTGTTGCCTGTTCCGTCTTGCGTGTCTTGTAAAACCTGAAACGTGAGAATTCCAATCGAGAGCTAGGCCTTTCCGGCGGCGCCCGACAGAGTAAACCACCGGGCCATCACTTCGGCCATTCTGGCCTTGGTCGCGCCGAGGATGGTCGGCAGCCAACCGGTCTTGCCCTGAGCATGTTCTTCGGCATACACATCCCGAAAGGCTTTGCACAATTCGCTGGCAACGTTGATTTTTGCCATTCCCAGGCTGACGGCTCGCTTGATGTATTCCGGTTGAGTCCCAGAGCCACCATGCAGAACTAAAGGCACACCGACCGCCTTGCGGATTTTTTCAAGGCGCTCGAAATCAAACACCGGCAAACGCGTATAGATTCCATGGGCGTTGCCAATCGAGACTGCCAGCGCATCGACGCCGGTCAATTCCGCATATCGCGCTGCCTCGGCGGGGTCGGTCAACGTCGAAACCTTCCCGCCCTCAACGGTCGAGTCATCCACCTTGCCCACCGAGCCAATCTCGCCTTCGACCGTGATCCCGCGCGGCCGGGCTTTGCCAACGACTGCCTGCAAACCCGCCACATTTTCGGCGAAGGGCCGGGTCGAATAATCCAGCATTACTGAAGTATAACCCGCGTCGAGACAGGCCTGAACTGTCCCCGGCGAATCACCGTGATCCAGATGCAGCGCCGCCGGCACGTTATACTTCTGCGCAACTGCCCGCGCAATTCGACCCATCGTGTCAGGCGGATTCAGCGGAAATTCACCGGGTCCATTCATTAGAATCACGGGCGCCTTCAGGTCCGTAGCGACCTGCAGAATAGTTTCCATTACCTCGCCGTTCCATGCACAGAACGCAGGTATGGCGTATTGCTGTTTCCAGGCCGGCTGGAGCAATTCGTGCATCGGAAGAAATTTCATCTTCGTTCAATCCAGATCGGATGGGGATCGTTCGCAATCTGCTTAGCGCATCAGAGCTCGACGTGCAACTGAGAAAACCGGCAACGCTGAACTTTTGTGCCAGGGATCACCGGGAAGCACGCGGCGCAACAAAAATCCCCTCCGGACTGACCGAAGGGGATTGGATTTGTTGTTATTTATCTATGACCAGCAGCGTCTCAGTCGTGAACCACCCGGAAGTACTGCTGAACATTGGCGCGCGTCGGCGTAACATAACTGACCGGCTTACCCGTCCCTGGGATGGGCGTACCAATCGTTTGCCACTGGTATCCGGCGCTGAGCGCTGAAACCGATTGCAATTGGTAGGTCTTGCCGACCTCGGTGTCGAAGGAGACCTCGGCCGCCGTGTAGATGGTAACGGCATTTGTGGCGGATGGATTGACCAAATCCTTACCATTGGCGAGCACGACTCCATCCGGGAAGGCCACGGCTGCGATAGTGGGATCCAGGCCCAAGGAGTATTTCAACCAATTGGGGACTCCGTCGCCCGCCGGAGTCGCGTTCGGCGCGGCATTCGGGTTTGTGGCCGAACCGAAGTACTGAATCTGCCAAGAATCCGGCAGACCGTCGTTGTTGGAGTCACCGGTGAGGTCGGCGATGGAGGCCCTTAGCAGTCCAACAGCAAACGGAGCATTGTGGATGCCTTTGCTACCGTCGTTATTGACGAACTGCCAATTGTAGGCGCCATTCAGGTATTTGGCCGCCCAATTGGTCTTAACCGAGAGACTCGTCTTGACCGTGCCATCCACTACGCCATTGGTGTTGGGCAGGAGGGTGGACAGTTTGTTGAGCAGATGCTGAACCTCGACTTGGACACCGTCGATGACACCGTCTCCGTCATAGTCCTGCCTGGGCATATTGAAATCCTCGATCGGACCATGGCATTGCACGCAGGCGTCGGTCTTATCCACCGTGGTTGTGACACCGTTGGTCACCACAGTGTAACTCATTTGGAACGTATGGCCGCCCGATTTGAGGAACGCAGGATCTCCCAGATTCACGGTCTGCATATGGCAGCCCACGCAAAGATCGCTGACCGCGTAGCGGTGCGCCGAGCTCGGAATATCCTGGCCGTATGTCACTGCGTTGATGCCTTCGATCATGTCACCCTGTGGGCCATCATGCGGACCGAAGCTCGACCCGCCGACCCAGGTCGGTTTGCCAAGCGGATAATTCGCCAGAATATTTGTCACTGAACCGTTGCGGTTGTGATGGCATTGCAGACAGAGGGCTCCGTTGCCGGCATTGGTCACCACTGTGCCATCAGGCATCGTCACCGAGCCAAGGACACGCAACAAGTGCGGGTTATCAGCCGGCACAGTTTCCCCGTGCGGTTCATGGCAGGTCTGGCACCCGATCGCACTGAACGCGGTGTTGGTCGTTGTCGTGCTTCCGCGATTGACGAAGCCATCGGAGGTGTGGCACCCGACGCATTGCAGTCGGTTCGAGCCACTTGGGACGCGAGTCGTGTTGGCGTGACCGGATGTATACCATTCCGTGCCTTTAATGTGGTGCGTTGGAGCATCGTGACACTGATTGCAGTCACCCGAATTCACTGTCTTGGTAATAAACTGCTTCGACAGCTCGTGGTTCTGCAAAGCTTCAGTCGCGTGTTCACTGCCCGGTCCGTGACAATTTTCGCACTGAATGTTGGCTAGATTTGCCAGCGTGGGATAGTTCGTTTCCATGCTCGCCCAATTACCACTGGTGCGATTAGTCGGCCAGGTCCACCCCAGGGCAGTGGCGAGATCATCGAAACCGTTATTCACAGCATTAGTGTTAAGGTTATACCCCACCGTGTGGCAGGGGAAACAACCTTTGCCAGAAGTTCCGTCCCCACCATCGATCCCCTTGGTGAAGATTTGGGCATGCGCCGTGGTTTGCCACGACGACTTATCCGGCGCGATGGCTCCTCCGCTGTGGCACAGGTAACAGGTGTCGATACCCATGTAAGTGCCGGCGGTGACTCGGTATGCGATATTGGTCGTGCCGCTGTTGCCGGTGACAATGGTCGCCAGAACAGTATATTGCCCCCTCAAATCAGGTCGCAACAGCATGCGACTGGCCACCTGAGTGACTGAACGGTCGGCCGGCTCATATATCGGAACGTTCGTCCCCAGCGGGCTGGGCGCGAGTGTGGCCAGAGAACCCGGTGGCTGGTTCGTTAATGCCCAAGTCACGCTCACAATATCCGCAGCCGGGACTGCCTTGTTTATCTCTGCTTCGAGATAAACGGCCGTGCCCACGCCGACAGTTGTGAGTCCGCCGGAGACATCAAGGCTTGACGCTAGCCCGTAGACGGTCTTATCGCCGGGAGTTAATGGCCGCGAGATAACGTTGCCCTGCAATAGGGGCGCCGCAGCCAGCGCTGTGGTGGTCGCTCCCGCTGCCAGCAGCAGGACGGCTGCGAGGCAGATGGGAGCTCTTCTGATGAAGGGATTTGATTTCATTTTTAGCACGTGCTTTTTATGTTCAGTGTCAGGGACCAGCCGCGGCACACTCTCGCTGCCGCGAAGGAGAACGCGTGGTGAGCTCGGACGCGTTTTCCGGCGCGAAGGCCATGCGGACGGCACGCTTGCCGCCGCTGCCTCACGTCGAAATTGTTGGTTTTAAACATTTTCAAATGGCCAATTGCAGAACAGCTTGGCCTTTCATATTCATTGGGCACACACGACCGCACCCGCGAGCGCCCATTCAGGCTGCGCAGCCCCTGCATATGGTCGCGGACTTTCAGTCGCCGGCATAAGGCGACCCATCAATGCCCCAGCCCGCGCGCTGATAATGTCTCGGCAGTGCGCTAACTCCTGTTCGCGCGATCGCACATTTTCGCGGACGATAGCTTCCAGGTGATCCACATTGTAGAGATACACATTGGGCAACTGCTGCACGTCGGCGTCGATGTCGCGCGGGACCGCGATATCAATCAGGAAAAGCGGCCGGTTACGGCGGGCCGGCATGATGCTCGCAATGTCTTCCCGCCGCAGGATCGCCTGCGGACAACCGGTCGAACTGACAACGATATCCGCCTCGGTCATCGCTGAAACGAGCGCATTGAATTCCACGGCGCGCCCGCCGAACTCCTGTGCCAAATTCAAAGCGCGTTCATAGGAGCGATTGGTAACGACGACAGCGCGCGCAGCTTTTTTGGCGAGGTGGCGCACACAGGCCTCACCCATTTTGCCCGCGCCAATAATCATCACCGTCTTTTCCGAAAGATCTTTGTCAAAAATCCTCTCCGCTAATTCCACCGCGACGCTCCCCACCGAAGTCGCACCACGCCCGATACCGGTCTGAGTGCGCACTTCCTTGGCGGTCTGCAACGCGGTTTGAAACAGCCGGTTGGTCACCCGCCCCGTTAATTTCGCTGCCTGGGCTGTCTGATAGGCTTGCTTGACCTGGCCCGTGATCTCAGTTTCGCCAATCACCATCGAGTCCAGCCCACTGCAGACCGAAAACAGGTGCGCGATAGCTTCCTGGCCTTCCTTCAGGTAGGTATAAGGCGAAAAATCGAAGTCTGTGCCGGAAAGCTCCTGGAACAATCTCTGGACATTGGAACCAACGCGCTCGGCAACTCCATAAATCTCAACTCGATTGCAGGTCGAGACCAGCACCACTTCGGTCAGGTTCCCGGCGAGTTTCAGCCGGCAACCGCAGCAACGCTGTCGGGAGGCCAGTACGGCCAGCTTTTCACGCACCTCAACCGGTGCCGTTTTGTAGCTTAAACCTGCGAGAAAGAGTTTCATTGACCGGATTTTGTGATTTGATCCACTAATTCAGGCTGCCACGTTCGATTCACATGGCTACGCTACCGGAGCGCCAGTTTGCGGCTCTACCTCCCTTGCTATTCTCTTTACATTTATTGCAGGACCAAAGCAATCCGACCAACCAATCACCTAATACTTCTATTCATGTGAATAAGTATATCTATGCTAGCACGGAAATTACGGCCTGATTTCAAGGCCTCTCGTTGACGGCAGTATTGGTTGCACCGCGGAGAAAACACACCATCTTGAGTCAAGCGACATGCAAAAGATGTGTTAACCTGGCCGATGAACGTTGGACAGAACGACTAATG
Organism: Candidatus Limnocylindrales bacterium; assembly: GCA_035495315.1. Lineage (GTDB taxonomy): Bacteria > Verrucomicrobiota > Verrucomicrobiia > Limisphaerales > UBA8199 > DATJGF01. The sequence goes on along the minus strand of DATJGF010000254.1, from coordinate 21,977 downwards.
CCTCACCGTCCTATCAAAAATTGCTCTATCTCACACGCTGCAAGAGCAACCGAAGGCCAGTGGTCAAATCAACCCGAAGGCTTTCCCGGGGGAAAATCAGAGATCGGACTGCCTCAGAGGTTATTCTGAGGAAGCCTGTCGCGGAGCCGTGTCGGGAGTAACGATTTGGTATCGTTTTTCAAACCACTCCTCCGCGGTTCGAGGCTTATCGGGGCCCGGAGCAGGGAATTGGAACCTCGAAACTACCGCAACCTGAATCAAGCCACACTCGAATAGACCGGGCAGATTGTCTCCGGAGCGGGATTCGGCGATAAACTTCGGCTTCTTCCGAAGATCGGCGAGGTCATTGGCATCGAGTTTAGGCGCGCCGATAAAGGAGACAAACAGGTCCGCTTGGGGATTCTTCTTTATCGTTCGCACAAAGCGCCGACTGGAGAGTCCGGTGCCGACGCCATATTTAGGTTGGTCTTTGGTGTCCAGTAGATATTCATGAATTTGGTATTCCCCGAGGGATTTGAGTTTGGCTTTGAAAGTACTCAACTGAGTCTGGAGCTCAGGCCATTGCTTGGTGTCGATCGCGATCGTCACGATTTGACCTTTAGGGCTAACCAGGCGCGCAGTTTGTTCGGCGAGGACTTCTCCGATGCGCCGATGAAGTGCGACGTTGTGTTGAACGCTCCGCACTTGCGTTGAGTAGATCCACCAAAAGCAAACAAGAATAATAACCAGGCAACCGCCGATGCTCAGACGTTCTTTCAATTGACGTGTCATAGGTGACCAGAACCTCTAATCGGCAATGTTTCCATCTTCATCGGGGAAGCGCCAGCGAATATCGGTCGCCTGCCGATCATGAACACTAGGGATGCGGAACGTATCGTATGACGCAACACTGCCATCAAAGAACAATAAATTCGACCGCGTCGCTTTGCTGTGCCGCGCATTAATCCGTTCGTCTTTTCCATTATGAATCCAAAAGCCGTCAAATATTGCCGGCATTCGTGGGAACCAGGCGGCCTTGGCGAGCTTGTTACCCTTTCCGTCGCGTCCCTGGTCCATCGGAAGCCTCACGAAAGGCCACTTCTGCGGGTTTCCAGTGGAGCCGTTGATGCCGTACCAACAGTCGATATGGAATCGTTTGGGACTGCTTTCAGAGGGGTACGGCCACGCCATCGCGCCCTCGGGATCGTCGCGACTACTCGGCCCAAAACGATAGACTTTTGGCAAGCCGGAAGGGCAGCGAAACACCATCGGACCACTGGCAACCGAGTAAAAGGTGCCGGACTTTTCTGCGGGAACGTACTTACCATTGAAGAGCAACGTCGGCCAACCCTCCTGGAATTTCGCGCCACGGCGCAAATCGTACTCGGCCGGAACCAACACGTCGGAATTATCATCCGAATACATGACCAAGGCAGTACCGATTTGTTTTAAGTTGTTAATGCAGGAAACCGCGCGCCCTTTTTCTTTCGCCATGCTCAGCGCCGGGAGCAACAGGGCCGCTAGAACAGATATGATGGTCATCACCACCAGGAGTTCAATCAGAGTGAAGGCTTTGGTCTGATTGGCCCAGCTCAGCTTAGGAGCGCGCAAGCCAGTCACAGTGGATCGTCTCACAGGTGCGCGAAGTGTCATGCCTCACCTTACGCAACCCGTGTGCCAACAACCTTCGACCAAAATTCCTTTCTACAATGTTGCGAGTTTCTCGAACCAAGGATGATTTGCCGCAGGAATCTTCACGCGGCGAGCAAAACGTTTGGGCCGCTTTCGGACCGATCATGGTCCGGTTCCGGATGTCACGGCCGTCGCCAAACGTTGGGTTTCGGACTGATGAAAACTAAAAACGCAACACGGAGCACGAGAGGATCTCTCACAAGGCAGCTTCAAAAGAAACCTTGGCAAGCCGGTTGCTAAATGGCGGCTAGACCATGAAAATCGGAAAACGATCCATCTCACCCGATCGATGCTCAGTTCGGAAAAGGAACTTCCGCCGTTTGTCTTTCGAAACCGCACCAAATGTAACGAGCTTAAGACAAAACGCGATCGCTCTCTTAACTCTCACATTCGTGGCGACAGAGTTTCCTGCTTGGGCGGGATCGGATGCGTGGACGAGTCCCGTGAGTGCACTATGGCGGGTCGGCAGCAACTGGTCGGCTGGCCAGCCTCCCAGCACCAGCTTTGATCCGACGACGATTGCGACATCAGGGACCAAAACGATCACTGTCGATTCGTCGACGCCAGCTGCAAATCTAGGCATCCAAGGACTGACCCTGTCGGCTCCGTTCGGCTCCACGAACACCTTGTTGCTGGACAACCTGCCTTCGGGTTCGCGGTTTACCACTTCCCGAGGCGTTTCGATCGGTAGCGGTGGCCTTTTGCGGATCACCAACTCAACGTTTCAGGCTTCCAGCACCTTCGATATTAACGGCGGCAACCTAACGATCGACAGCGGTCTTCTGGATACGAGCCCTAACCTGGTCGACCTCCGACTTGGGCGAGCCAGTGGCTCAACTGCCACAGCAACGGTCAACGGCGGTACGATCAAGTGCTTCGGACTAAAAATTGGAGATCTCGCCAATTCGCCAGGGGCGGTAACGCTCAATGGTGGAACTATCCTTGCCAATTCCGTCGTGGACATGGGCGAAGTGCTGAACTCGCCTGGCTCCCTGACGATTCTCGCTGGGCAGCTCATTGCCACCAATGATATCACCCGGGTTGGAAATTTGGGCTCGGGACAATTCACCCAAAGTGGCGGCTTTTCCTTACTGGCGTTCTGGTCGATTGCCGACAATGCGCCTGGAACAGCGACAATCTCGGGAGGACAAGTGACCGTAACCCCGGCCTCTGCTTTGGATGTGACGCGGGTGGGAAATTTCGGTACGGGACATCTCAATATCACGGGCGGCACGGTCTGGTTGCGGAGCGACCTCCATGTGGCAGATAACCCTGGAGTTGTGGGCAATGTGCTGGTAACCGGCGGGTTGTTAATCGCAACGAACGATCTGGTAGCCATTGGGCGGTACGGGATTGGCGATATGACCATCACCAATGCCACCGCTTATTTTACCAATACTTCCATCGGCCGCCACACCGATTCGATTGGAACATTGAACCTCCAAACGGGAGCCGCGCTCTTCTGCTACGACGATATCTCGATCGGCCGATTTACCAACGCCACCGGACATTTGAACATCTCAGGCGGCCTACTCTCGGTCACGAATGACAATATCTGGTGCGGCCGGGAAGGGATTGGCGACTTAACGGTATCGGGGGGAACAGTGTTGGCCAGAGCCCTATTTGTCGGCATGTCAGAGGACAGCCGCAATGCGCCGCAGGGATCGGCCTTGTTCATGGGTGGGGTCACAACCCTTTCTTCAAATCTGGTTGTCGGCACATCGCTGCTCTCAACAGGTCAGGTTCAAGTTCTCGGCGGCATTCTAAGTGTGACGAACAGTACCGGCGGTAATGCGGTAGTGGTCATCAGTGGCGGCTTCAGCCAGAACGGCGGGACCTTGATCGTTGACCAACTCGTCGTGACAAATCAGGCGGGTTCCTTCTCTTTCACCAGCGGAACGCTCCAGGCCCGAAATCTCACGATCGCCAACGGAACTCCGTTTGTGGTGGGGGACGGCACCAACCCTGCAACCCTCCAACTTGATGGCGGCACCTACTCATTCGCCGATGGCCTTGTAATCCGTTCAAATGCTACCGTCACTGGTTGTGGAGTGATTCTAGGCAATATCGTCAACAGCGGGACTTTAAGTACCAATTGTGGTGGAGGCGTGACGATCAGCTCGCTTGCGAAAGAAGCGACAACCGCGACGATGTCGTTCTCAACGCTCAAAGGAGCGACTCATGTGCTGGAATTCACGGACACACTCACTGCTACGTCCTGGACTCCCCTGCTGCCCGGAGTAATCGGGGATGGAAACCTGATGACCATTCAAGACATCAACGCCACCAACTCCAGCCGCTTTTACCGTATCCACGTCCAGTAACTCACGCCATGCGCTTTCTGTTCTATTCCCACGACGGGCTCGGTCTCGGTCATACGCGACGTCATTTAGCGGTGGCCGCCGCCCTCGCCGACCAGGCACCCGAGGCCGCGATTTTGCTGGCGACCGGCGCTGAGGACGCCACGCGCTTCGGACTCCCGCGTCAAGTTGAGATCCTGAAATTACCTGGGTTGCGCAAGGACGCCAACGAGAGCTATTCCGCGCGCCGACTACGAGTTTCCATTGGAGACATTCGAGCGTTGCGTTCGTCGTTGCTCGTCAGTGCAGTGCGCGCGTTTCGGCCGGATGTTGTTTTAGTCGACAAACATCCGTTCGGCGCCAGTGGTGAATTCAAGGCAGGGTTAAGGACGCTGAAACGCGCAGGCGGGCGAGCGGTGCTGGGCCTGCGCGACATTCTGGATCAGCCCAGCCAGGTGCTGTTGGAGTGGCGGAAGGTCCACGCGCATATTGCGGAGTTTTATGATGAGGTGCTCGTGTATGGCGACCGCGTCGTGTACGACCCGGTTACCGCCTATGCTTTCACTCCGGCCCTGGCACAGCGCACCAGGTTCTGCGGTTATGTTTTGGCCAAAGAAAGCCCTCGGGAGCTGGAGAACCTGCAACTGCCGTTCCCGCCTCGGGCCCATCGAGCCAGTCCGGTTGTCTTGGCAACGATGGGGGGCGGGGAAGACGGCTTCCGAAGTTTAGAAACGTTCATTCGTGCCTGCGGCAGCGCGCCGTGGCATGGCGTCGCCGTGGCGGGGCCCATGATGCCAGACGCCCAGCTGGCGCTGCTGTCCAGCCTGGCGAAAAAAAATCACGTTGCTTTTCGTCATTTCATTCCGCACCTGGCAAGCTTGTTTGACTCGGTTGACGCCCTGGTCACTATGGGCGGCTACAATACGTTAGTCGAAGCCGCCGCGTCGGGCGTGCCCACCGTGTGTGTGCCGAGGATTCAACCACGGATCGAGCAACTCATGCGGGCAGAAGCCTTCGCCCGCTTGGGCCTTTTACAACTTTGTCATCCAGCGGAACTCACTGCGGAAATGCTTCGTGCGAAACTGGCGCTCGCATTGGGAACCCGTCCGCCGATTTTGCGAGCCCGTGCTCATGCGGCCCTGGATTTCGACGGCGCACGACGAGCCGCGACTTGCCTGCTTTTCCACGCGCGCTGCCAGGCGGGGAAACGTAATACCCAGAGGGTTTGTTTCGCCGCGCCGCTTCCCCGGCCTGCTTGAGATGAAGCAACGCGATCCCATGCATCGGAGTCTGCCTGGCCTTTGGCGGATCACGAAATATTTTTGGCCACATCTCCGGCAGTATCGCGGCCTGATCATGCTTTCGTTCGCCGCTCTACTATGCGAGGTGCTCTTACGATTATTGGAGCCATGGCCGCTCAAATTGGTTTTTGATTACGTCATTGGCCAGCGGAATGCCCCTCGAAAGCATTTGTCGGAATTTCTGGCCGGCGTCGATCCCCTTGTATTGCTGAGCTTGGGCGCATTGGGGGTTGTTGTCATCACTTGCACGCGCGCGCTGGCTTCCTACTGGGAAACGATCGGTTTCGCCAGATTAGGGAATCGCTCCCTCGCAAAAGTGCGCACCCAGCTCTATCGCCACATCCAATATCTGTCTCTGTCCTTCCACACAGGTGCCAAGACTGGGGACCTGGTCGTGCGGTTAATCGGCGACGTTGGAATGCTGCAGGATGTCGCAGTGACTGCTTTGCTTCCGTTGCTCGCCAAGTCGCTGGTTGTGGCGGGCATGTTGGTTCTGATGTTCTGCATGAATTGGCAGTTAGGCGTCGTCGCCGTCGCCGTTTTCCCCCTCTTTTGGCTCAGAACACATACCTTGGGGGAAAAGATCCGCGAAGTCGCCCAGAAGCAGCGGCGACAGGAGGGAGCGCTGGCTGCCTCCGTAGCCGAATCGATGCAGGCGATTCGTACGGTCCAGGCGCTTTCGCTGGAGGAAAAATTCTCAACCGCGTTCGACTCGACCAGCGACAACACCTCGCTATCGGACGTAAAAGGCAAACGGCTTTCGGCGGCGCTGGAGAGATCGGTCGATGTGCTCGTCGCACTAGCCACTGCTCTGGTGTTGTGGTTTGGCACACGGATGTGTCTGACGCATGAACTCAGTCCGGGGGACCTGCTGGTGTTTCTTGCTTATCTCAAATCCGCTTATCGCCCGGTTCAGGATTTCGCCAAATACACCGCTCGCCTTGGAAAAGCCTCAGCGGCGGGTGAGCGAGTGATCGATTTACTCGAGCGGGTACCCGATGTGCGCGACCTGCCTGGAGCTGTGGTTGCTCCGCCGCTCAGCGGCCACATCAAATTCGAGGCTGTAAGTTTTGCATACCACAGCCACCAACCCTGTCTGCAAAATATCCATTTTGAGGTCAAGCCGGGACAGCATGTCGCCTTGGTGGGGCCATCAGGTGGGGGAAAAACGACCCTCTTCAGTTTGTTGCTTCGGCTTTACGATCCTGTAAACGGCCGCGTTTTGATAGACGGTCAGGACATCCGCGCCTTTACTCTCGAATCTCTGCGGACGCAATTCAGCGTGGTACTGCAGGACAATACCCTTTTTGCAACCACTATCCGCGATAACATCGCGTATGGCGCGGCCTCTCCTTCCTTTGAGGAGATCGTCTCCGCGGCGCTGGTGGCTAATGCCCATGAATTCATTCTACGTTTGCCCAAAGGTTATGAAACCATCGTTGGCGAGCGCGGCGTCACGCTATCCCACGGCCAACGCCAACGCATCGCGATTGCGCGAGCCGCGATCCGCCAGGCCCCAATTCTCATTTTAGACGAGCCGATGACCGGGCTGGACAGGTCCAGTGAACGTGCTGTGCTCGAAGCTTTGGAACGGCTTTACGGCAAGCGAACCACACTCCTCATCACACACAATCCACGCCATGCTGCCAAAGCTGACCTGATTCTTTACCTCGAACAGGGCCGTATCGTCGAAATAGGTACACATACCCAACTCCTCGAGACCAATGGGCGTTATGCAGCGTTACACCGAATCCGGGTTGCCGAACGAACTATAAATCAAGTGACCTCACCTTTCGTGGCCCCCGAGACCATCTCCGCATGAACATTCTTTATCTTTGCCCCGATCTCGGCATTCCCGTTTTGGGCCGTAAGGGGGCTTCGGTTCATGTTCGCGAATTGGCACGTGCCTTGGGCCGCGCCGGACATCAGATTACGGTTGCAGCCCAGGTTCTAACTAAATCGCCATGGGAAAAACCGGCCACATTTGAATTGCCCTTGGTGCAGGTAAGACCTGATGCCATGGCATCTGCGGCCATTCAGCGACTCAAGCAGTTCAATTCAACCCTGGGATTGGAGAACTCGCTCCCCGGGGAGCTGCGCCGGATTCTGTATAACCAGGAGTTGGTGAACGATCTGACACGTCGGTTCGAGAATGACCCGCCTGATTTCATTTACGAACGCGCTTCGCTCTACGCAACGGCGGGGGTTTCCCTGGCAAAGACGTTTGGTGTCCCTCTGCTCCTCGAACTGAATGCACCACTCTCAATCGAGCAGACCGCTTATCGCTCCACTGGTTTGGGCGAGCTTGCGCTCGAAGCGGAACGGTGGTCGCTAAAAGGTGCGGACGCGCTGCTCGTGGTTTCCAACGCGCTAAAGAAACATGCCTTAACGGTTGGCGTGCCTGAAGACAAAGTCCACGTGCTGAGCAACGGCGTCAATAATGCGCTTTTTCGACCCGGCAAACCTGATCCGAATATTCGAGAAAAAATGAAGCTAAAGGGCGGACCTGTCCTTGGCTTTGTCGGTGGACTGCGACCGTGGCATGGAGTTGAAATCCTGCCCGACCTTCTGTCGCATTTGAACGAGCCGAACCGACCAGTGCAGCTGGTTATAGCGGGGGACGGCCCTTTACGCCCGCAACTAGAGCGTGATTTCAAAACGCGCGGTTTGGAAAAGCAGGTCGTTTTTACCGGGCTGGTCGCTCACGACGAGATCCCGGAAATTGTGCGTAATTTCGATATCGCGCTGGCGCCTTATCCTCCATTGGACCACGATTTCTATTTCTCACCCCTCAAACTATTCGAGTATATGGCTTGCGGCATACCCGTCGTGGCCGCCAACGTTGGTCAAATCGCGGAGGTTTTAACAGACACCAAAACCGGATTGCTTTATCCCACCGGAGATTTAACCGGGCTGACCAGATGCTGCGAGGACTTGCTCCAGAATCCGACCCTTCGCGACAGCATTGGTGCGGCCGGTGCCGAACTCGTGAGTCGTCAATACACCTGGGACCGCAATGCCGCGTGCATTACCGAACTTGCCACCTCGCTTATTCGCGCAAAATCATGCTCCGCGTCGCCTATCTGCTGAATATCTTTCCGAAACTCTCGGAAACATTTATCGTCGGTGAATTGGGGGAATTACACCGACGCGGAACAGAGGTGCGTATTCTGTCGCTGTTGCCGCCCCGCGAAGAACCACGCCACGACCTGGTCCACCGGGCAGGTCTGGACTCCGTTACAAGCTACGAGGTTGCCGACTTCCCCGAAATTATCCGAGAGTTTCGACCGGATTTGTTGCATGCGCACTTTGCGCGCGAGGCAACCGAGAAAGCACGCGAACTTTCAAATCTGACCGGTGTCCCTTTTTCATTCACCGCGCACGGCTATGATATCCATCGGAAACCACCCCCTGATTTTTATGAGCGCGCTATGGCGGCCGTCGCGCTCATCACGGTCTCAGAATCCAATGCGACGTATATTCAAAACACGTTCGGTGTACCTCGCTCACATCTGCGAGTAATACCCTGCGGTGTCGATACTGAGCTCTTCCGGCCCATCGCTAAAAAAGAAGAGAAAAACGCCGATCCGATCGTGCTTTGCGTCGCCCGCCATGTCGAGGTTAAGAACCTTGCCTTGTTACTGGATGCCTGCGCGTTGCTGCGCGATCGCGGCATTGGGTTTCGATGTGTAATGCTGGGCGATGGACCGCTGCGTTGCACATTAAAAGCCCAATGTGTCCGGCTCTGCCTTGAAAAAGTCGTCGAGTTTCCCGGCGCAGCCGACCAGGCCGTCGTCCTCAAAGCCTGGCAGGCAGCCACCGTGGGTGTGTTAACCAGTCACAATGAGGGCATGCCTCTCAGCCTTATGGAAGCGGCCGCTTGCGGAGTGCCTGTCGTTGCCACGGCTGTGGGCGGCATTCCCGAGTTAGTTTCCGACAGCATCACGGGATTGCTTGTTTCCCCAGGCAATGCGATCGAACTGTCCTCGGCCCTCGAACGGTTGCTGACAAACCACGAGCTCCGAAGCGGGATGGGACAGGCGGCACGCGAACTGGCTAGCCGCAAGTTCTCAGTCACGCGGCAAATTGATTCGTTGTTAAAGGTTTGGTCCCAGGTTCTCGGTGGAGCTGCTTATGAGTGTCACCGTTGATTCTTCTGCCGTTGCTCGGGGATCAGACATACCCGGTTTGGCGCTGGCTCTCGATCCCGAGGCCGCGCGCCGGGCTTTGAAACGACGTTTGCCGCGCCTGAGCGGCGAAGGCAAGTTGCGTCTCAAAGCTATTCGTTTCGTCCGGCACAAGCCGGGCCGGCGCAGTCTGGTCGAATATGAGGTAGAGGTAGATCGGCCGGGATTTCCCAAACATCGAGTGACACTACTGGGCAAAGCTCGCGCCCATCGATCGGGTAATGAAGGATTTCGACTTCAGCAGGCTCTATGGCAGGCAGGTTTTCAAGCGGACAGCGCAGATGGGATTTCGGTTCCTGAACCTATCGGGGTGATTTCAGACTTCCACATGTGGTTCCAACGCAAGGTCAGCGGCCTTACGGCCGAGGAACTGCTCCCAACGGCTGCCGAGACCAAACTAGCCGGGCAAATCGCCAAAGCTCTTCACAAGTTGCACCGAGCCGCCATTCCAACGGACAAAGGGCACCACATGGAACAGGAACTCAGCATCCTCCATGATTGCCTTGCTCAGGTCGGCAGGCTCTACCCCCAATGGGCGAACCGTCTGGAACGGCTCAGCGCTGCGTGTGACCGCTTAGGCCAGAGCACCCCGCGGCCTCGGGTATGCGGCATCCATAGGGATTTTTACGGCGCGCAGGTCCTTGTGGATAACACGCGCGTATGGCTAATCGATTTTGACTTGTATTGCCAGGGTGATCCCGCGCTGGACGCGGGCAATTTCATCGGGCACATCAAAGAACAGGCTTTGCGCGAAAAAGGTAATCCGGACGGGCTGCTGGATGTTGAACAGGCCTTTGAAGAGCAATTTATACACCTGACGGGCGAGCAAGTCCGGGGAGCGGTGCGTGCTTACACCGATTTAACTCTCGCACGCCACATCTACTTGAGCACGAAACTTGTCGAGCGCACACACCTCACCGAACAGGTCCTTTGCCTTTGCGAAGAGCGGATTCTTTCAAGGATTTGAATTGCCGGAAACCACTCGAAGCCCCGCGACTCACGCATTGACCAATTCCCTGGGCTCGTCGCAAACCGTTAACAGTCTCTGAAGTTGAGCAATACCCCGGGCGATTCTCGATTTTACCGTGCCCAACGGAACTTGCAGGATGAGCGCTATTTCCTTGTAGGGATAATCTTCCAGGTAAAAGAGCGCCAAAGGAGCTCGAAATACCTCATCGATTTTGTCCAGAGCCACCATGACCTCCGCCGAGTCCAATCGATTCGCGGCATCTGGCGCCACCGAAGGCAATTCGGAATCAACCGAATCTAATTCGTATTGAGGGAAACGTATTTCCCGGCGCTTGCCCTGCAAAAAGGCACGGTGCAACGTAGTAAATAACCAGGCCCGAACTTTGGAAGGTTGGCGCAACTGGTCGCCTTTAATTCTCCAGATATAAAAGGTTTGCTGCACCAGATCCCACGCATCGGCCTTGGAGTGAGTCAGACTAAATGCAAACTGGTAAAGCGGTCGGTAGTACTCCTCGACGATGTCTTCAAACTTAAGACTCGGCCTACTGGTTCGCGTGCTGTCCTCTTGCATCCTGTCGTCCTCTCTACCCCTGTGCTCATTTCGATCTGGGTAACGGTTGAAATCCTTTAAGCAACTAAGATGCCAGCAACCTTTTGCTGGTATTCCGGCCTGAAAAGGCTAACGACTCACCCTGAAAAGATTACGTATTCGGACCATAAAGGCTCTTATGGTCCGTCAGCGGACCACCACCTTGTTTCAAGAAGACCAGAAGCGGCAGAGCTCGAACTCACCGCTGGTTGAGGATTAAAACGGTATATTAAACCTTATCGCTGCGCGCAGGATTAGTGTGAAAACAATCCACAATCACTCCCAGAAGTTCTTCGAGGCGGAACGGTTTGGTCAGAAAAGCACGAACTCCAGACGGCAACTGGTCCTTGCCGGCCTCAAAGGTGCCACTCATAAGCACCAGCGGCAGCTCCGGCAATCGAAGGCGCAACTTTTGCGTCAGCTCGAGACCATCCATAACAGGCATCGCGACGTCCGCCAGAACGAGGCGAACCTCCTGCTCGTGTTGGGCCAGGAACGCAAGGGCTTCAGCACCGTTGGCGGCAGTCACAACCCGGTAACCCTGCTCGCTAAGCGTGGGGGCCACCATTTCACGCACCGATCGGTCATCGTCGACGAACAGAATCAATTCCCCATGGCCGGGTTTCAAGGCAGCGGCTTGAGTAGCGCGTGGCGTTGGGCCAGCAGTCACCTGCTCGGCACGCGGGAGATAAATCTCAAACGTGGTGCCGGCGTCAACTTCGCTCCTGACGGCGACAAACCCCTCATGATTCCGCACAATTCGAGCGATAGTTGATAGTCCCAATCCGGTCCCCTTGCCCGGAGCTTTGGTTGTAAAAAATGCTTCAAAAATCTTTGGTAGCACGTCCGCAGGGATCCCGGTGCCGGTATCTGAGACCAGGAGCATGACGAAGGAACCAGGCCGAGCTTGGGGTATCTCCTTGGCTTCACTGGCATTGAGTTCGACGTTATCAGCGGCGAGCGTTAGCTTGCCTCCTTTGGGCATCGCATCGCGGGCGTTGACGCACAGGTTTAAAAGCGCCTGGTGGAGTTGTGTCGCATTGCCCACCACCCGCCACAAATCCGAGGGAACCAACGTCTCGATACTAATCGACTTGGGCATCGTTTGCCTCAGGATGTTTTCCATCTCGCGGATTAAGCTCCCGAGTTCGACCAACTCGCGCTCGCCATCGCGACCGCGAGCGAACGTCAGGACTTGGCGCACGAGATCGGCGCCACGATGAGTATTGGTCTCCATGACCCTTAGCATTTGCCGCAGGTCCGGATCTGTAACCTTCTTGCGCATCAACTGGACCCCCATCAGGATCGGCGCCAACGCATTATTCAAGTCGTGCGCCATTCCCCCGGCGATTGCACCGATACTGTCCATCCGTTGCGCGCGAAGAAACTCTGCCTCGATCCGCTTCTGCTCCGTAATATCCTGCACCGTCCCAAGCATTCGCGCCGGCTTGCCGTGTTCTTCACGGAACATTTCGGCCTGCTGGCGTACGACTCGGCCTTCACCATCTCCACGCATGATCCGGTGCTCCATGCTGAAGCGGCCGCCCTTCTGCAAGGATTCGCGAATCGCCTGCTCCACCTTTTCACGGTCAGCGGGGTGCACGCGTTGGAGAAACGATTCAAACGTTGCGCCGAATTGCTGTTTGGACAACCCAAAGATCGAATACACCTCCTCAGACCAATGTAACTCGTCCTGCAACACGTTCCATTCCCAGTTGCCAAGTCGCGCGATCCGTTGCGCTTCCCGAAGACTCGCCTCACTCTTGCGCAATGCCGCTTCCGTTCTCTTCCGCTCCTCCAATTCGTGAGTTCTCTCCGCGACACGCTGCTCCAACGCCGCGTAGGATGCTTGGATTTGTTGCGCCATCGAATTGAAAGCCTCGCCCAGTTTTCCGAGTTCATCGTGGGTTCGCACCGAAACCTTTGCACGAAAGTTGCCCCGCTCAATTTCGGTGGTGCCAGTCACCAATTCCTGAATCGGCACGGCTAAACTACGCGATATCAACCAACTCAGCACGAGCGCTCCGAGTGAAGCAATCGTCCCCGATATCAATATTCGTTTAGTGAAGCGTTCTTTTTCCGTTGCGGCATCGGCAAGCGAATACATGCAAATTTGGTACGCGCGCGGGAACGACGAACCCGTCGTCAGCAGCTGGCAGTATACCTGATAGGGGACATCGGCGAGCTCCAGCTTGAAATCACGCTGACCCTGGCTGAGAGCCGAGCCGACGGTACTCTGGAGTTTGATCAGGAGGGCGGGCGGAACCGAAGACGAATAGACTCGGTTATCGACCCACATCGGGTTGCTTTGGCCCGAACTCGGGAGAGGAAAACCGACGGCCAGAACACCAACATGCTGGCGAGCATCCTGATCGACTATCGGAGTAAAAACCATTTCACGAATCGCTGTCGCATCGGGTTCATCTCCCAGCGCAAGATAGCCGATTTGCGCAGCATTCCCCTGACTTACCGAAAGGCCCGCGGTTTCGATCTGCTGCGCGATCTTACGCAAGCTCGCCAGAGAAAATGGCAGCTTTACCTGCTCGCTGGGATATAAAACCTCACCCTTCGTATTGAGAAAGAAATAAAGCCCGCTCAGTTTGTTGGTTGTACCTTCTGAGACACTCGCCATTATCTCCGAAAGCTGGTCGAATCCGTTCTGGTACAGATCATCGATATCCTTTTGATCGGGGTGCTCCTGACCGGCATTTTCCATGGCCGCGAACAAACGCCGGTTAAGAGCAGCGGCCGAGACGCGCTCCTTGACTGGCTCCAACCGGGCTTCCCGTTGTTGCAGAAATGAAAAAACCTGAAGCCGGAACGATTGTTGAAAGTGTCGCTCGTAGGACAAGCGAACCTGGCTATCGGTTATCAGCAGCGTCGTGGTGGTAACCGCTACCACCAGAAGCACCATGCTCAACAGGAGCTTAAGTTGAAATGTCATTCCGACGAACGAACCCCTGGGTTTGACCCTTGCCTTAACTCCGGCCACTTCTGAAGCCGACGCAGCAACGCCTGATGCGTCAACCCAAGCTTCGCCGCGGCGCGGCGAATACCGCCGTTTTCACTGGCTAACGTCTTGGCGATTAGCTCGTACTCCTGCCTCTCCAACGGACTGAGAGAGCGCTTGGCAGCCTCATCTCTCACGGGAGCCTCGAGAGGCATTGCCGTGACCGCATGCCCATAACCCTTAAGCCACTCAAGATCCATGGCGAGTTCGTGTGCAAGCGCGTCGGTACGCAGTAAAGACCGCTCAAGCAAATTACGCAATTCGCGAACGTTCCCTGGAAACAGATGCCCCTTTAACGCATTGAGATCACTGGCTCGCAATGCCGGTTTGGATCGGCCGTATTTTTCGCAAAGCCGGCCCAGCAGTGCTTCGGCAATAGCCTCCAAATCCGAAATGTGCTCGCGCAGTGGAGGTAGATGGACGCTGAACACATCAAGCCGGTACAGCAGGTCTTCGCGAAACCGTCCGGCGCGAACCTCATCCGCCAGCTTCCGATTGGTCGCGGCGACCACCCGTCCTTGAAACTGACGCGCGTTCGTTCCACCGAGCGCTCGGTACTCTCGAGTTTCCAAAAATCTCAGCAGCTTGGATTGCAATGCCAACGGAATCTCCGCCACCTCGTCCAGGAATAGAGTTCCGCCCTCGGCGGCTTCGGCTAAACCACCTCGCCGGCGATCGGCGCCTGTGTAAGCCCCTTTTTCGCTGCCGAACAGCTCTGCTTCGAACATATCTGCCGGCACATTGGGACAATTCAACGCCACATAAGGCGCCTTGGGCTGATTCGCGAACGTGAGCTGGTGGAGGAACCGTGCCGCCAGATCCTTTCCAGTGCCAGTCTCCCCCAGGAGAAGCACGGTCGCATGGAGATGGCGGGCTGCCTGCTCAAGTTGCAACACCACTTCATGCATTTTTTGGGAGTTGCCCAATAATCCGTCGGTAAGCGATTCCAGGGCCGGGCGGCGAAGGCGAAGCTTCGCGCGGCGTAACAGCGCCGCGAAGGCGCTGGCATCGATCGGTTTGGTCAAATAATCAAAAAGGCCATTTCGGGTCAGCTCGATCGCCTGAGATAACTCGGGAGCACCGGTTATCATGGCGACCACACTTGCTGGACTATGCCGCCCGACCTGAGAATAGAAGTCATACCCGGACCCATCGGGCAGACAGTTGTCCAGGATGATCACATCGAAACCAGCTCTGGCAATTTGCTCTTGCGCAGCCGCTACCGTATGGCAACAGTTCGCCCGGCCCCCTTCCTCCTTGACAATTTTGGCCAACATCGAAGTAAAGCCCACATCGTCATCGACCAGGAGACAAGAAAACTGTTCGGTATTCGCCATAACCATCGATGAAAATAGCTTTACCCTATTAAGATCAACTTAAATATGCCTCACGATGCCCAAATCAAACCAGAAAAAACCGTGGGGCCACTTTTTCCTATTATACAACCGGATTCTCACTGTATTTGTTTGGGGCATGAATTGCCGTGGCATGATTCGAATTGCGTGCAGCGCGTCGCTGTTGCTTGGCGCGCGTATGGTTCATGGACAAGCTGTGATAGACGGCAAAGTCAGCCTGCCCAAGGCTGCCCCCTGGATCCCCCCGCCCTCCCGCTATGCCGGGCAGGTCGGGGAAATTGCCCCACCAGACCCGCCTGCCGCCGTTGTGTATTTGGAGGGCCAATTCCCGGCGACAACCAATTCAATTCATCTCACCAATGAAGTGGTGCAATTGGGAGCACAATTCCGTCCTGCTCTCCTCCCCGTTCAAGTGGGAACCGCGGTGGCCTTTCCCAATGAGGACGAGTTCTATCACAATGTATTTTCTTATTCCAAAGCCAAGCGCTTCGACCTGGGCCGCTATCGAAAAACCGACGACAGCCCGCCGGTTGAAATCTTCGATAAACCAGGCGTTGTGAAGCTATATTGTGAAATCCATCAGCATATGAAGGGAATTATTTTGGTGTTGGACACCCCCTACTTCAGCCGCACGACCAATGGTGTGTACCGTTTGCAGAATCTGCCCGCCGGCCAGTTCACGCTTAAAGCGTGGATTGATGAGAAGCACGTTTACGAAAAACCTGTCGAGCTGCACGCCGATCAGCAGCTGCATATTGATTTCCCTGGCAATTAGCAGCCGTGACCAAAACCCTGTCAGTCCTGCTGGGAGTGCTGGTGGTAGAAATGTCGGGTCACAGCCAGCAATGGTTGGATGACCTCGACAACAAACTTACGCTGCAAAGCAAAAACGGTGTCTTTCGGTCCCACCTCACAGGCCTGTTGGACCTCGAGGGCTACTACATCGATCAGCGCCCGCCGGGTTTAATCTATGAAGATGAGAGCTTTTTTAATCCGCGCCTTAGCCTGTTCCTCGATACTCAGATAGGTCCTCACTTCTACGCCTTTTTGCAAGCGCGTCTGGATCGCGGGTTTGACCCTGGCGAGTCGGATTTCGATGCGCGTTTGGACGAATACCTTGTGCGCTGGATTCCGTATGACAACAACCGACTCAACCTGCAGTTCGGCAAATTTGCGACCGTCGTCGGCAGCTGGGTCCAGCGACATGACTCCTGGCAAAACCCCCTGATTACAGCTCCTCTGCCATACGAGAATCTTACTCCTGTCTCTTATGAAGATATTCCAACTTCACCCGCAGATTTCCTGGCACGCCGCCATCTGGCGGACGACAAAGGAAGCTGGCTGCCTGTCATTTGGGGCCCGGTTTATGCCACCGGCTTTGGCATCTTCGGAACTGTCGGCAAGTTTGATTATGCGTTGGATCTGAAGAATGCTTCAATTTCTTCGCACCCGGAGTCATGGGATCTGGATGAGTCGTTCTGGCGATATCCGACCGTCAGTGGTCGGCTTGGGTTCCGTCCAAACGCCGCCTGGAAGACTGGAGTGTCATTCAGTGTGGGACCTTATCTGACCACAGAAGCTTCCGACGCGTTACCACCAGGAAAAGGTATCAATGATTACTACCAATATACCTTGGATTATGATGTCAGCTATGCCTTTAAGCGCTGGGAAATGTGGGCTGAGCTTTTTCTCACACGATTTCAGGTGCCCAATGTCGGCAATGCCGATTTGCTCGCATATTATCTCGAGGTGAAATACAAACTTACCTCCGCTCTATTCGTGGCTGCTCGGTGGAACCAGGAACTCTACTCAGCTGTCGATAATGGTATGGGGGGACAGGAGCCCTGGGCCAATGACATGTACCGCATCGATGTGGCCTTGGGCTGCCGGTTTACCCGGCATCTTCAGACCAAGATCCAATACAGTTTCGGCCACCGCAATGCCGAGCTGCAGCAAGGCGAACAACTTGTGGCCGCCCAAGTCACTGTGAAGTTTTAACAGCGCGGGAGAGTGGTTCAAACCAATACCCCAACAACAGCTAGCCAGCTACGGAGCTGCCTGATGCCGCTCCAAAAGAGCTCCTAACAGACGGCGCATTTCGGGTTCGAGTTGCAGATCCCCCGGCTTCACCGAGATGGGCGCTCCGATGTTGACCCACCACTGCACCAGTTTGATTTCCTCATCGTTGGGTTGTGGCTCTTCGTCCGGAGGCATATGACCATCGGCATCCAGAGCAGATACCATTGTTTGAACAAGCGGGCTCTCTTGCGGGCTACCCGCTTTCATTACCGGACCATTCTGTCCGCCTTTCAACAAGTCTTCGAAGGTATCCAGCCGCAACTGGGCTTTTTGTTTCGAGGCGCCATGGCATTCGGTACAATGCTTTTGCAGGATGGGTTCGATGAGGCCGGTGAAGACAGGTTGCTCCATTACCGGAGCTGATCCAGCGATGGGCTTTTCACGGTTGATGGGCTTCCCTGACATTTCGGGCGTATTGGTTGGCACATAACGGTTAACGAACTCACGTGCGTGAGTTATCCACCCCCCCAAATGAGCCGCAACAGGCAGAAGCAGCAGCGTAATGGCCAATGAAACTCGGAACGCCCGACGCCGTCCCTGTTGGCACAACAAACACGTCACGACGCATCCTGCCGCCAGGGCCAACCCGGAATGATAGCCAGTCAGGGCCTGTAGCTCACCCAGGCAGCAGCCCTTGGCGAAAGGGACCGGCCATGGCTGAAGCTGACCCAGGAGGAGCATATGGTGGCGGTGGTTCAACCCAACTCGAAAACCTGCTCAACGCAGGTTCCGATAATGCGGTTCGCTAAAGAGGTCTTTCCGGTGGTTCCCATAACCGAAATCTATAGCAGTGCATATGCCACAAGGGTTCAGGCCAAAAACAGGCCGTGGTAGCAGATTTTGGGCACGAAAGCCCCGTTCCACTGGTGCAGAATCGGACGGCTTTGGTCCGATTTCGGAGTGCCGAAGAACCGCATGAAGGCGCGTAAAACGATCAGCAGCTGATTCGAAACTCTCGCGGGTTGAACCCACCTTGTCCCTCGTTATATCAAGGTGTATTTGTTGCCTCGGTGGTGGATCGGAGTTTGAAACGGCGACGCGGCTGTCGCCTGCTCACCCGCTCGGATCCACTGCCACTTTTTTGCATTTGTACAGGCTCGGTGAAGTGGTCCTCAGTACGTGCAGGCAATTTGGCTCGAACTCCTATCGAGTCTAAAAACTTCTAAATGGGCAGAAGCGAATGCCTTTTTTCTCGCCGCGTTTGTGCGCGGCAATTTTCTTCGGCACCTTAAAACCGGAGCCGCAGATGGAATCCCACCTGGAAGTTAATTCGCGATTGAAACTCGAACGCCGCTAGAGGTTGTCGAAATTGAGATCACCCTCTGCGGCGTTGAGATCAAAACGGCTGTTTTTAGCTCACTTTTTAGCCAATTCTTGACGCTGACGCCTTTTAGGCCGCCCTGCGATAGCCAGGCGCGCTCTCTTTTTGACTAACCCCTTCTTCTCCAGCCGAGGCGATATCTTCAGCGCCGCCTCGTTCGAAGATTTCTTTTGCGCGCCGGGTTTCGTCGCCATTCTCGGAATGCACTGAGATAAGAATTCGCCCTTCTTTCAACCTCGCCTCGTAGCGTTTGGCCTCATATTCCGGTATCCCCATGCCAACCAGCGCACCGACCACGCCCCCTGCGGCTCCTCCAACAGCGGCGCCACTCAGCGCTGCCATGATTGGACCGGCGGCAATGAAAGGTCCCAAACCCGGGATCGCCAATGAACCAATCCCCACCAGCCATCCCAAAACTCCGCCCAGCACACCGCCAGTCGTAGCCCCGGTCACCGCTCCCTCCGGCGCTTTGGTCCCTTTTTTATGCGCGAATTCCCGGGTGCTCCCTTTGTCGGGCAGCAACACGGAAATATCGTTGTTAGAAAAACCGGCCACTTTCAAGTTCTCCACAATTTGGGCCGCTTGCGCTTCATCCCGCGCCAGGCAGAATACTGATTTCTTAGCCATACGTTTGTCCTTTCACTGCTTATTGATTTGTTGCTTCTATTTCGAGTTGGTTATCGAACGAACTCACGCCTGCTTGCTGCACGATGGATTGGATCGTTTCCAACTCCTGTCGATTCTTCACGGGTCCGCGCAAGGTCACCTTCCCGTTGATGGCGATAACCTTAATATTTTTGGCGTCCGCCGAGAGCTGGTCATTGCGGTTCAGCGCTCGCCGGATTCGTCGCGTGATATCGCGATCAGCATCGCTGGGTCCCTGGTCGCCAGGCGTGACCGTCGAATCCGAGCGGTCGCGCACGTTACGCCCCGTGTTGTCCGGCGCGCTCGCACCTTGCCCGCTGTTTGACCCGCTGGCCTGATTGCTTCCGGCTCCACCTGAGCTCTCGGAAGTAGGATTGCAACCCGCGAGCAGGCCCACTACCCCTACGCATGTTACCCATTTCAGAATCTTCATAGAGAGAACCTCCTTTACGCCTGAGGGATAGCTATGGGGTATTGCCTTCCCCCTGCGCTGTGGCGACCCGCAACATCCGGGCTCTTATTCCCTCCTCACAAACTCCTGGGCGGTAAGGACAAGGAAATCAGCCGACACAAAATTGTATCCTAAAAACGGCGAAGAGCCAGGAGTTCAAGGCGAGCCTGGAGGGGACTTTAGCCTTGTCACATGAACCTCGGCAGTTTTCTCTTCGCTTCATTCACTTCAAATGAAAGCTTTGATGTTTGCTCTGTGTGTTGTTTTTGCCTTTAACGGTCTGAACGCTGAAACGAATTTCTGGCAGCCGTCTCCGGGACACATGCAAGTGCCGATTTGGCCGGGCGCCGTTCCTGACGCACAGCCGGTCCCAGGGCCGGAGGCGGTTTTGTCCAACACGGATTGGGTCGTTGCCCGCAAACCGTTCGTCTTCGTGATCAATGTCTCGCAGCCGACGATGACGGTCTATTCGCCCAAGGGAACCAATACAGGCGTGGCAGCCATTGTTTTTCCGGGCGGAGGTTACAATGCGCTGGCCATCGATTTGGAAGGCACGGAAATCTGCGATTGGCTGACCTCTAGAGGCATCACAGCTGTGCTCTTGAAATATCGCGTGCCACTCAAGAAAGTGGGGCCGTATGGGGAGTCACCGCTGGCGTTGGAAGATGCACAGAGGACGGTCGGGCTGGTCCGGTTTCACGCCGCCGAGTGGCATATTGAGCCGCATAAGATTGGAGTGATCGGGTTTTCGGCAGGGGGACACATGGTGGCGGCGATCAGCACGCATTTTGACAAACGTTCGTATGTGGCTGTGGATGCGGCTGACAAAGAAAGCTGCCGACCGGATTTTGCGGTAGCTCTTTATCCCGGACATCTATGGAATGAAGATAAGGGCTTTCTATTGAATCCGAATGTTCTTGTCACCAGCAATACCCCACCGACATTTTTGTTACAAGCGGAGGATGACCACGTGGACGATGTAAACCACTCGCTGGTTTACTACACTGCGCTCAAGAACGCTGGGGTTCCTGTGGAGATGCATTTGTATGCCCAAGGCGGGCATGCGTTTGGGCTGCGGCGAACGAAGCTTCCAATTACGGAATGGCCTACCTTGATGGAGACATGGCTTGGAACAATCGGAATGACTTCTGCCCCTGGCCGTAGTTAAAGTAACCATGTCAGTTTTTCCTGGCATGCTAAAATCATGGATGCGGAAGCGCCGAAGAACGTTGATCCTCGCACTTATTGGGATCCCACACGCACGAGACAAACGCTGCAAGCGACTTTAGGCGCTTGGAGTCCATTGGGGTTGATTTAAGAACTCCATCAAATCAAAGCAAACCTCCTGCGGATTCCAGCAAACTACGGAGTCGCCAGAGCCAAAAAGGGGCGAGTTCCATTTCAACACCCATAAGCACGTTATGCCGAGACGTTATGCGGAAGTAATTGTTCGGAAGCTTGAAGGCGATGCAATGCCTGTTTTTACGGGGTACAATTGGGATTGGTGCCGGTGGTGGGACTCGAACCCACACGTCTTTTTATGGACCCAGGATTTTAAGTCCTGTGCGTCTGCCATTTCGCCACACCGGCGCTGATTGAAAGGCCATTCGACTTTCGCAAAGGGCGCCAATATGTGCAAGGCGCCAGTTTGACTGTTATAACGCCGAGGCGAGAAACCTCTTCCTCATGAAATCAGGTGAAGTCCATTCCCGCTGCGTTACGAAAAAAGATCAATGTACCAACCGGTAGAACGTGGTGGCGCTCGGTCGTGGAATGGTGATTTGATAGAGGACCTCAGTTTGCGAGCCAGTTACAATTGGCGTGTTGGTGAGAGTCAGCCAATTGGTGGTGCTGAGGTCGGTGCTTTGCTGAAGGGCAAAAGTCCAGCTAAGCCAATTCGAGGGTCAGGAAAAAACAAGCGAATCGGGGCTGGCTGAAGCGATGCGAAGAAGGACCGGTTCCGGCTGGGTTGGCATGTCCAGTCCGGTAGGTCTAAGGTGAAAGGAGACCAGCCCGATTAAAGGTTGTGCGCTGGACGAAGAGCCAGACAAAGTATGTTGAAAAAGCAGGGACTCGCCGACTTTGCCACCATACGTGGT
>DATJGF010000253.1:0-78768 GCA_035495315.1 Candidatus Limnocylindrales bacterium | reverse complement strand
CTGAGCTCACTCAAGAACGTTTTATTCCTGACCCTTTCACAAAATCGAGCGCCCGGCTTTACCGCAGCGGCGATTTGGCGCGATACAACACCAGGGGTGAGCTTGAGTATTTGGGACGCATAGATCATCAGGTCAAAATCCGTGGCTTCCGCATCGAAACCGGAGAGATTGAATCGATTCTTAACGCGCATCCTGCCGTACGCCACACGGTAGTTCTGGCCCAGACAGGAGCACATGCCGGCCTGCAGCTGGTGGCTTATGTCGTGCCTGCCGAAGCGAATTGTGCGTCCGAAGAACTTCGCCGGTATCTAAGCAATATCGTTCCGGATTATATGGTACCGTCGCATTTTATGCTCCTGGACTCGTTACCACTGACCTTGAACGGCAAGGTGGATCGTCAAGCCCTGCCGCTACCGAGAGCCGAGCCATTGCCCGCCTCCAGGACGATAACGGCACCACGCAACCAAATGGAAAAACTGATTGCCGATATCTGGTGTCAGCTCATCGGCTGTGCCTCAATCGATATCCATGATAACTTCTTCCATTTGGGAGGTCATTCCCTGCTGGCAACACAAGTAACATCCCGTCTGTCAGCCGCCTTGGGCTGTGATGTTTCAGTCGGATTGATCTTCGAGTTTCCAACCTTGGCAATGCTGGCAGAAGCCGTGACGCAGGTTCAACGCGAGGCGCCGGCCGCATCGGGTCCAATCCCCCGCCGCAAGCAACGTGCCCGCTCCAAGCCAACTCCGACAGACTATGGCGCTTTGGCCGAAAGCAATACACCCGAATTGCTGAAGTCCTCGCCAGGTCACGCATTGTCCGCATGAGCACGGCAATAAAAGATCAGGCAACCATGGAACAGGAAGTTGCATTAGCTCAGCAGGAGCCCAACTCTGCGACGAACGCGGCACCGTTGTCCTTTGCCCAACAACGATTGTGGTTTCTTGATCAGCTCGAACCCAATCGGCCTCTTTACAATATTGGGGTAGTTGCCCGACTGTTTGGCAGTGTTGATGTCACTGCTTTGGAGTCGTCGTTGAGGGCGATCATTGCGCGCCACGAATCGCTGCGCACCCACTTTGTCTCTTCAAACGAAGCGCCCGAACAGCTCATTGAAGACGAAGTTTGGCTCCAGCTGAATTTCTTAGATCTAACCAATGTTCCGGATCCCAGAGAAGAGTCCCAACGCCTTACTCGTGCCGAGGTGAACCGTCCCTTCGATCTGGGAGCAGACTTATTGATTCGCGCCCAGCTGCATCAGCTCAGTGCCGAGGAACACCACTTGGTATTGATCTTTCACCACATCGTCATGGACGAATGGTCGCTCGGCATATTGTTCCGGGAACTGGATGTGTTTTATCGCGCGCACATCGACGGCCACTCGGCAACGATCGCCGAACTACCCATTCAATATTCCGATTTCGCCATTTGGCAGCGCGATTGGTTGAAGGGTGAGCGACTGCTCAAACATCTCCGCTACTGGAGAACACAGCTGTCGGGCAAACCCGCGGTGACGGAATTGACCACTGATCGGCCGCGCCAGACACCACCCGCATTCCGTGGCGGCCGGGTTTCACGAACCTTCGACGCGTCCTTACTTGCACGGCTCAAACAATGCGCCAGCGATCAAGAGGCGACCTTGTTCATGGTCTTGCTGGCAGGGTTCAAGGTATTGCTGCAGCGATATACTCGGCACGACGACCTGATTGTGGGCTCCCCTATTGCCGGTCGTACACGCATTGAGACCGAGCCATTGATTGGATTCTTCGTCAATACACTGCCACTGCGAACCAGCCTGGCCGGTGACCCGACCTTTGAACAACTGCTCGCCCGCGTGCGCGACACCACGCTGGGAGCTTATGCGCACCAGGATCTGCCTTTCGAGCGGCTCGTGGAGGAGTTGCAGCCGGAACGCTCCCTCAGCCACATGCCATTCACCAAAGTCATGTTTCTGCTGCAAAACGGACCTTGCGAGGCACTCCCACTCGGCAACCTCAAAATGGAGGTTCAGCAGGTTACCAGCGATTTTGCCAAATTCGAGCTCACCCTCGCCCTGAAAGAGACGACGGACCACAGACTCTTAGCTCAAGTGGAGTACGACTGTGACCTTTTTGACGAGGCGTCGATGGCGCGTCTGCTGGGCCATTACGAAAGATTGCTGCACGCAATTATCGCCAACCCTGCTGGCCCTTTGTCCCAGCTCCATCTGTTGACCCCGCTGGAGCAACAACAATTACTCTATGATTGGAACCAGACAAAAACTGAATACCCACAGCATACGTGCGTTCCTGCCTTGTTTGAGGCTCAAGTTGCGCGCACACCTGGCGCAGCCGCGATATCTTTTGACCAGGAGGAAATCACTTACGCGGAACTGAATGCCCGTGCCAACCGCCTCGCGCATTACTTGCGGCGATTTGACGTCCGCACAGGCACGCCTGTTGGCATTTGTCTGGAACGATCGCTCGAATTCGTCGTGGCCGCACTCGCCGTATTGAAAGCGGGAGCCGCCTACGTGCCTCTTGATCCGGATTATCCCGAAGCGCGCCTTGCCCTCATGCTGAGCGACACGCGCATTCCCGTTTTACTGACGACGCGCAAGCTGCTGCCCAAAGTTCGTTCCGGCAATACGCAGACGGTATGCCTGGACCGCGATGCAAAAACGATCGCGGGACAAAGTCCCCAGAATCTGGGATTGTCAACCGAACCCCAAAGCCTGGCTTATGTGATGTATACCTCCGGCTCGACTGGCCGGCCAAAAGGCGTCGCTGTGCCTCATCGAGCCATCATCCGTCTAGTGCTCAATACCGATTACATTCTGCTCGGACCCACGGATCGGATTGCTCAGGTGTCTAATATTTCTTTTGATGCGGCAACATTCGAAATTTGGGGAGCGCTACTCAATGGCGCGCAGCTGATAGGCATTTCCCGTGAGACCCTGCTTTCACCTGATCGACTCGCGCGCGAGCTACAGCAGCGTGGGGTCACCGCCATGTTCCTAACGGCAGCGCTATTCAACCAGATGGCGGCCGAGGCGCCAGGGGCTTTTGGGAACATGCGCACGCTGATTGTCGGCGGCGAGGCACTGGATCCCAAATGGATCCGAACGGTCTTGCGGGACCGCCCCCCCCAACGGCTTCTCAACGGCTACGGGCCAACTGAGAACACCACATTTACTTGCTGTTATCCAATCCGCGAACTGGACGAGAAAATCTCCAATATTCCGATCGGACGGCCCATCGCCAATACGCAAGTGTACATTTTGGACGAACACCGCAATCCGGTTCCCATCGGTGTACCAGGAGAGCTGTATACGGGCGGCGACGGCCTGGCCCACGGCTATTTTGGGCAAGCCGAGTTGACGGCTGAAAAATTTGTTCTCCACCCCTTTGCGCAGCACACAACCCCGCAATACCTCTATCGGACCGGCGATTTAGCCCGCTACTTGCCGGATGGAAACATTGAGTTTCTTGGCCGAATTGACTCACAGGTGAAACTGAGAGGTTTCCGGATCGAGTTGGCCGAAATTGAGACTGTCCTTGGTCAACACCCCGGAATCAAGGCGTGTGTAGTCGTTCTGAATGGGCAAAGTTCAGCCGAAAAACGCCTCATAGCCTACTTTACTGCCTCTGGAAGAGCTCCGAAGGTGACCGACTTGCGAGCCTTCTTATCCACAAAACTGCCTGAATACATGCTGCCGTCGGCCTTTGTGGCGCTCGACGAAATCCCGCTTACCCCAAACGGCAAGGTCGATCGCGCAGCATTGTCGGCCCAAGCTCCAGAACGGCAGGAATTGGGCGAACGCTATGTACCGGCCTCTGACCCGGTCGAACTTCAATTGGTGGGCATTTGGGAAAAGGTCCTGGGCGTGCGACCCGTCGGGATACGGGACAGGTTCTTCGATCTGGGAGGGCATTCCTTGCTCGCGGTTCGAGTCACGGCGGAAATTGAAAAGACCTTTGGCAAGAAGCTGCGGGTGGCAACGATCTTTCAAGCGCCGACCGTCGAGCAATTGGCCGCGATTGTTCGTGACGAGATCCACGAGCCCAACGGGACAACGACCTCCTCTTTGGTGGAAATACAGGGCGAAGGTTCGAAACCTCCACTGTTCCTGGTACATGGGGCCGGTGGCGGTATGTTTTGGGGGTACGTCAACTTGTCGCGGCATCTTGGCCCGCAACAGCCTATTTATGCGTTCAAGTCACGCGCCCTGGATGGAGGGCGCGAATTGGAGCAAATCGAGGAAATGGCGGCACAATATATCCGCGACCTTCGAAGGCACCAACCCCATGGCCCGTACTTTCTGGGAGGTTACTGTTTCGGCGGTAATGTCGCGTATGAAATGGCTCGCCAATTGGCCGCCGAGAACGAGAACATAGCTCTCCTGGCCCTGCTTAACTGTGCGCCTCCCAATTCTCGCTATACCCGCAGCCGCCCCACACCTCGTTGGCTTTTTCGATTTGTCCGCAATCTTTTCTATTGGCGAGAGTGCTTTTGCCAATGGACGCCGAAACAGCGACGCGAGTTCTTCCGTTGGAAATGGTCTTTGCTGAGAAAACGTATCGCGGCGAGTACACGTGAACCAGTTAGCGCCTTTGCTGGAGTCGAGGCGGGCGACCTCGTAGACCTTTCTTCTTACACGCACGATCAGCGTCGAGCCTGGGAGGCCCATATCCGCGCGCTTCTTAGTTTCCGCCCCAAACCTTATACGGGGCGCGTCGACCTGTTCCGCAGCCCTGGACATCCGCTGTTCTGCTCGTTCGAGGCCGATTACGGCTGGGGCGAATTCGCCCAAGGCGTCCGCGTCACGATTCTCCCCGGCGCGCATGAAAAAATCCTGGAAGAACCCTGCGTTGAAGTGCTCGCCCAGAAGTTGGCGAACAGCTTGCGTGCGGCACAGGCCACCTCTTTGTCGTCGTTTGTGCAGTCGAACCAGTCCGCCAATGGCGAAACGCAACCCAAGCAACATGGTCTACAACCGTCTCCTGTGCCGATACCAATTAACACAGAGCCCGAGCCTGCTGAGCCTTCTCGCATCACAAATCCAGAGGAGGCCACATCAACTGCCCCGAAGACCACCAATCGCTTCGAAACCGAACCGGGCTTCTGGATTCGTAAGTTGGAAAACGCGCCGAGCCTCCTCGAACTGCCAACCGATCGGCCGCGGCGCCCTGTGCGTCCTGAGGCGCCAGCTCGCTGCGCCTGCGCGTTTGCGCCTCATCTCACCGACAAACTTGAACGACTTGCGGCGGAACATCAAACCAACCTCTTCACTGTCCTGCTGGCTGCCTTCGCCACATTGCTGCATCGCTACTCTGGAAGTGAAGACATCATCATCGGGACGGCCGTGCCACGGCAGGATGTTTTGATCCAGACTGATACCGACTCAGATCTGGCTGACGTAATCCCGCTTCGTTGCGACCTTTCACGTGACCCTACGTTTGTCGAATTCTTAGGCCGCGTTCACACAGCGGCTGTCGAGGGGATTGAGCACAGCTCGGTCCCGCTCGAAAAAATCATCGAATCTCTTTCGCTGCCAGATAACGGCTCATACGCACCGCTGTTTCAGGTGATGTTTCTGTTCGACGAGTCAATGGGAGGAATTTCGGGTTCGGCGGCAGCCCATATAGCTTCACAACAGGATCTCGTGCTTCACTTGACGAAAGCTGCCCAAAGTCTGGCAGGCTATATTGAGTACAATCCGCTCCTGTTCGACGAGCCCAGGATCAGCAGATTGGTGCAACACCTCGGGGTGCTTTTGACCGGAACGGTTGACGGTCCGCAAAGCACACTCGCAGCACTGCCGCTCATGTCCAGGCAGGAGAAAGAGCTGGTCCTGGAGCAGTGGAATCGGACCGCGGCGCCCTATCCCTCACAAAAGACCTTGTCCGATTTGTTCATAGAACAGGTCGCGCACACGCCAAATGCCGAAGCTTTGGTGAGCGGCAACTCACGCCTAAGCTATCAGCAGCTGTATGACCGCGCCCGCGCAATCGCCCAGGAGCTTGCCAACCTGGGGATTGGAAAAGAGAACCTGGTGGGCATTTTCTGCGAGCGATCGACCGAAATGATTGCTTCAATTTTGGGCGTTTTGCTGGCAGGCGCAGCGTATGTTCCGCTTGACCCGATGTATCCGCGCCAACGACTGGTTGCTATCTTCGAAGATGCAAAGCTGCGGGTTTTGCTAACTCAGGAGAAACTACTCAGCAGCGTCCCCGCAACTGAGGCACAGATCCTTTGCGTTGACAGAATCCACCAAATCGAGACTTTTAGCAGAGCGCCTGCCAATCCCAAGACGCGCCTGCACAATTCGTCCGCAACCGACCTAGCCTACGTCATTTACACATCCGGCTCGACCGGCAAACCCAAAGGCGTCGCCCTGGAACACCGCGGTGCCGTCGGTCTGGTATCCTGGGCCAGGAATTTGTACACCCCGGCAGAATTATCTGGAGTGCTGGCTTCGACCTCGATCTGCTTCGATTTATCCGTGTTCGAGATGTTCGTGCCGCTCTGTTGCGGGGGAAAAGTGATCCTCGCAGAAAATGCGCTGGCCTTACCCGGTTTAGCGGCGGCTGAAGAAGTCTCGTTAATTAACACGGTGCCATCGGCGATGAAAGAACTGCTAAGAGCCAAGGCAGTACCTCGATCTGTGCTCGTAGTCAACCTCGCCGGAGAGCCGCTCTCTACAGAATTGGTCGATCAGATTTACCAGCAGACGGCCGCGTGCAAGGTGTATGACCTTTATGGGCCGACCGAGACCACCACTTACTCGACGGGTTCTTTGCGGCAATCCGGGGCAGCCCCGACAATTGGGCAGCCGCTGACTAATGAACAAGTCTACCTGGTAGACAAGCACCTGCAACCTGTCCCGATTGGCATGCCCGGCGAGCTATGCATTGGCGGCATTGGACTGGCCCGCGAATACCTTAACCAACCCGAGTTAACCAAAGAAAAATTCATCCCGCATCCCTTCAAAAACAGCGGCCGACTTTATCGCACCGGCGACCTCGCCCGCTGGCGCACTGACGGATACCTCGAATTTCTTGGACGCCTCGATCATCAGGTAAAAATCCGCGGGTTCAGAATTGAATTGGGTGAGATTGAATCCGTGCTGCGAAAGGTCGACGGGGTGCGGGAGGCCATCGTTTTGGCGCGAGAGGATCGGCCAGGCGACAAGTATCTGACCGCATATATCGTGAGCCAATCGAAAGAGTCGGCGAGGATCGACAGCGTGCGCTCCGTCCTGGAACAACGGCTGCCGCACTACATGGTCCCCTCGGCATTTGTCTTTCTGGATCAGCTGCCCTTGACCCCGAACGGGAAGATCGACCGCAAAGCCTTGCCCGCACCCGATCCAGACGTCCGTAAAACGGATCGCAGCATAGTCCCGCCTCGAAATGAAACCGAACAACGCCTGGTCGCAGTCTGGAAAGAAGTGCTACGGCTGGACTCCATAGGCATTTCAGACAATTTCTTCGAAATCGGCGGTCACTCCTTGCTGGCGGCGCAGGTCGTCGGACGTGTCCGCGAGAACTTCGGCATCGAACTGCCATTGCTGGCACTCTTCGATGCTCCCACTATTTCAGCGCTTAGTGAAGCTATGGCCGCTGTCGGCCAATCTGTTCAACCTTCTGTTGCCCGGCTCAAGCCAGTGCCACGGGTTGGCCCAAAGCCGGTATCCTTCGTCCAGGAAAGACTGTGGTTCCTCGATCAGCTTCGTCCAGGTAGCGATGCCTATAATGTCCCGGCGGCGCTTCGGCTCAAAGGCCAACTGAACACCCACGCGCTCCGCAACGCCTTTGAATCGGTTGTCCAGAGGCATGAGGCCTTGCGAACCACTCTTCGGTATCGCGACGGTCAGTTAACGCAAATTATTGCAGACCAGATCGAGCCCGAATTCCAGCTACAGAGTTTCTCCGACCGATCCAGCCCTGAGGCTGACGCCACTGCGTGGGTTAACAGTCAGGCTCAACGCCCATTTGATTTGAAACGTGGTCCCTTGATTCGCGCCGGCCTGGCTGCCGTTAACGAGGTCGAGCATCTGTTCCTGGTGGTTATGCATCACACGATCTGTGATGGCTGGTCACTCGCACTGTTTTTCCAAGAGCTCGCCTCGTTTTATCAGGCCTTCAGCGCTGGGCACTCCGCCCTCAACTTGCCTCAGATAACTCTTCAATATGTAGATTATGCGCAGTGGCAAAGAAACACACTCCAAGGTGAGGTGTTAGATCAGCACCTTCAACACTGGAAACAAGCGCTAAGCGGCGCCCGGGAAGGCGTCGATTTGCCTGCCGATTTCGAACCCGAACAGAACCCGGAGGGAAAGGCCGGGCGGCGAGTTGTGGTTTTGGAAGAACCCTTGCTGCGCGGGATGGCCGAATTGGGTCAACGAGAAGGCGTCACCCAATTCATTGTGCTCATGACAGCGCTAATGCTCACGCTGAACAAGTGGACCGGTCAGAAGGACCTCATTGTCGGAACTGTCGTTGCCGGGCGAACTCGCCGGGAAATGGAAAATATGTTTGGCTGTTTCATGAACTTCCTGCCTATCCGCGCCAGAGTTTCCGGAGCTGCCACGGGCCGCGAGGTCCTCAGTCGCGTGCGCACCGCCGTGCTCGAGGGACAAAGCCACCAGGACTGTCCCTTCGAAAAAATCGTTGAATCGGTTAATCCGGAACGCCGGTTAAATCAAAATCCCCTGTATAATGTTGCTTTGTTGCTGCAGAACTTTCCGGCGGAATTATTCCACAGCGATACGCTCGAAGTAAGCCAGATGCCGGTGAGGCTGGCCGCGCCCTTACTGGATCTTCGCCTCGAGGCCGAGCAAACGCCTCAAGGCTTCGCCCTCAGTTGCGAGTACCGCACCGATCTTTTCAAGCCCGCCACAATCGATGAGTTCCTGAGCTCCTTGCTGGAGGTGCTCCGTACGCTGGTCGGGGAACCGCAAACAAAGCTGGGCAGCTTCAAAATCACTGAAAGTTTGAAGTTACAGGCCGAATCGGCTCGCTCGCGACCGGAACGTCAAACGATTGCGGTATCCGCCACTTTTACGGCGGAGCCCTTGGCAGAACCATTGAGCTACTGGATGAAGGAACTCCAGATGCCTGGCGGCATTGAGTTTGCCCCCTATAACCAGGTGTTTCAGCAATTACTCGATCCGGCGAGCCTGCTGGGAACTAATTCGCGCGGCCTGAACGTGATCCTGTTGCGATTAGAGGATTGGGCAACGACACCGTCAGCCACCTCAAATTCGTCTCCGGAAGACCCGGCGCTCGAACGCAATCTAACCGAGTTTGCCTCTGGACTGAAAGCGGCAACCACGCGGACCTCCACTCCATGGTTGGTCTGCGTCTGCCCACCAGCCCGCGCGGTCCTGGCGGATCCTGCGCGGGCTGCATATTTCACGCGTATCGAGACCTCTTTATTGCAGACACTCGAACCGATGCCGGGTGTCTATCTGCTCACACAGCGTGACCTCGCTAAATGGTATTCGGTCCCGGACTATGACGATCCAGGTGCGAATCAACTGGGTCATGTCCCGTATACCCCTTTGTTTTTCACCGCGTTAGCGACAGGAATTGCGCGAAAGTTCCATGCCCTCGGCCAGTCGCCATACAAGGTCATCGCGCTGGATTGCGACCACACTCTCTGGTCGGGCGTTTGTGGCGAAGACGGCCCGCAGGGTGTCCGCCTGGACGAAGTACGCCGGCAGTTGCAGGAATTCATGCGCGCGCAACATGCTGCAGGAATGTTGTTGTGCCTGTGCAGCAAGAATAACGAGCGCGACGTCCTGGAAGTATTCGAGCGCCGCCTGGATATGCCGTTGCGCCAGGAACACTTCGCCGCACAGCGCCTTAACTGGCAGCCGAAATCCGAAAACCTGAAATCCCTTGCCGAGCAACTCCAGCTCGGACTCGATAGTTTCATTTTCATCGATGACAACCCGGTCGAATGTGCCGAAGTCGAAGCCAATTGCCCTGAAGTCCTGGTTCTGAATTTGCCGGCGGAACCAAATCTTATCCCTACCTTCCTCGACCATTGCTGGGTGTTCGATCGCCTCAAAGTTACCGACGAGGATCGCCGTCGCGCCGAACTATATCGGCAAAACGCGCAACGTCACGACTTGTTGGCGCAATCCCCTAGTCTGGCTGACTTTCTGCAAGGTCTGCAGTTGCACGTTGATTTCGAACGAATGTCGCCAGGTCAGCTTCCACGGGTTGCCCAGTTGACCCAGCGGACCAATCAATTCAACTGCGCGGCGCGCCGCCTCAGCGAGACGGATCTACAAACCTGCCTCGCCGATTCCGAAGTCGTCACGGTTCAGGTTCGCGATCGGTTTGGCGATTACGGCCTGGTTGGAGTGATGCTGTACCGTGTCGAGAAAAAAGTGATGGCGGTTGAATTGTTTCTGTTGAGCTGCCGCGCGTTGGGCCGCGGCGTTGAGCACCAGATGCTTGCGCATCTGGGTGGGATCGCTCAAACGCGTCGAATTGATTCAGTCGATGTGCACTTTGTCCGTACTGAAAAAAACGCGCCGGCATTGGAATTTCTGGAAGGCATCGGTTCAGCCTTTAAACAAGGATTAAACGGTGGATACGTGTTTCGGTTTCCCGCCCCCTACGCAGCCGGAGTCAGTTTCCGTCCCGGCAATGGAAAAGCACGCGCGAACGTTCAAGCCGCAATGCCCAACCGATCTCAGGCTCAAAAAGCCGGGCCCCACAAGCGAAAGTTCGCGCGTTGCTCGGAAATAGCCCTTGAGTCTCATGATACCACTAAGATCCACGCGGCAATCGAGAAGGCAGCCCGCACTCATTTGCGCCACCGTAGCGGGTTTACCCCGCCGCGCACAGATCTGGAAACTAAACTATCCCAGCTGTGGCAGAACCTGCTCCACATCGATCGCGTCGGGGTCCAGGACAATTTTTTCGAGTTGGGCGGCCATTCATTATTGGCGGTGCGCCTGTTCGCCGAGCTGGAGAACTTGGTCGGGAAAAAATTGCCTCTGGTGACGCTTTTCCAGGCACCGACGGTGGAACAATTGGCTTGCGTCCTCGAGCAAACCGCCCCCGGACAATCCGATTCTTTGCTGGTTCCCATTCAACCCAATGGCAGCAAGCCGCCGCTGTTTCTGGTCCATGGAGCTGGGGGAGACGTGCTTTGGGGATATGCCAATTTGGCGGCGCATTTGCCGCCCGATCAGCCTGTCTATGGTGTCAAATCACGCGGCCAGGTCGGACTGGACGAGTTTACGAACCTGCGGGATATGGCCAGCTGCTATCTTGAAGCGGTGCGTCAGTTCCAGCCGCAGGGTCCATACTACCTGGGCGGGTACTGCTTCGGTGGAAACGTGGCATATGAGATGGCTCGCCAGTTGCGAGAGCAGGGCGATACCGTCGCCCTGATCGCGTTGCTCGACAGCGCCCCTTCCAATGCAGGTTATGAGACTGTTCCCTGGTTCCGTCCTGACTTTGCCGGCCGCTTCGTTGCTAACTTCCATCATTGGCTCAAGGATTTTGCCGCTCTTCCTTTTGTCGATCAGCGAAACTTCGTTGCGCGCAAGTTGCGCGCGCTTGGCCGTCGCCTCAAATCAAAGGTCGCC
This sequence comes from Candidatus Limnocylindrales bacterium, assembly GCA_035495315.1. GTDB lineage: Bacteria > Verrucomicrobiota > Verrucomicrobiia > Limisphaerales > UBA8199 > DATJGF01. Next base: position 67,172 of record DATJGF010000253.1, on the reverse strand, counting down.
CTGCGCCGATCCGGTCCCTGGGTGGATGTGGAGGAGATCATCGATCCTCATCACTTTTCCGAAAACGAACTCAAGCTCTGGCAAATTCACTTGCAAGCCCTCATTCAACACGTCGAGGGCCCGTACTCGGGTCAGGTCACTCTGCTGCGCACCCGCGGCCAACCCCTCTTCTGCTCGCTGGAAGAAGACTTTTGTTGGAGCAAACTCGCCCGCGGTGGGGTAACGGTAAAACTGGTTCCGGGGTCGCACGAAAACATCTTCAATGAACCCAATGTACAAACATTGGCGAAAGAATTGGCGGCTGCTCTGACGGCCGCACAAGTCAATGCCTCCGTACCAACGTTCTCTGCTGAGCAATCCGTCGTCGCAGAGACTGTCCACTAATCTTTGGCGCTATGAGGTTATTCAAATTTGTCTTCCGCACCTGCCGCGGCATGATGTTGGTCACGACCTCGACTGCTCTGCTCAGCGGCGCCTGCAATGCTGGCCTGGTGGCTCTCGTGAATGTCGCTCTCACCCGCAACCATTACGCCACCGGTTGGGTCTTATGGGCTTTTATCGCGCTCGGCCTGGGAAAAGTGGCTACCAATTACATTTCACAAGCCGTTTTAGCCAGTTTCTCCCAACGAGCGATTGCACAATTGCGCCAGGACTTAGTCCGCAAATTGCTCGGCGTGCCATTACGCACGCTCGAAGAAATTGGCGCTCCGCGCGTCCTGGTGACGCTGACCGACGATGTCTTCAACATTACCCAGGCCCTTATGGCCATTCCGCTGATATCGGTGAATATTGCTATCCTCCTCGGGGGGGCGGCTTATCTGGGATGGTTGTCCTGGCAAATTCTTGTTTCGGTTATTGGGCTGATTGTAATTGGGGCGCTCGGTTATCGGTTTATTGTCGTTAATGCGTTTCGGTGTTTGCACCAGGCACGAGAAATCGAGGATAAACTCTTCGCCTCCTTCCGCGCACTAACCGAGGGAATCAAAGAGTTGAAATTGCACCGCGGCCGGCGCGGTGCGTTCTTCGATCAACAGATCCAGGGCATCACGGAGAGCTACCAGCGTCACAATGTCGTCGCCGAGCTCCGGTTCGCCGCCGCCCAAAACTGGAGCCACCTGCTGTACTTCGCCTTGATTGGCTTAATCCTTTTTCTCGTGCCCCATCTCGCTGCATTCAGCAAGGAGACCCTGACCGGCTATGTCATCACCAGCCTCTACTTGATGGGCCCACTTGCCGGAGTTATGACCAGTGTCTCGCTTTTCAGCCGCGCCAATGTCGCCCTGCAAAAGGTCCAGCAACTGGGCATCTGCCTCGACGAACATGCCACCGAGATCTGCCCCCTGGCGGGATCCGACAAAGGCCCGCCCAGTTTGGATCGTCTGGAACTCAAAAGTGTCGTTCATTCTTACCATTGCGAGCAGGATGACAGCAATTTCGTCCTGGGCCCCATCGACCTCACTTTTCGAGAGGGCGAAGTGGTTTTCCTCGTCGGGGGTAACGGCAGCGGCAAATCAACGCTGGCCAAACTTATTGCCGGATTGTACATCCCCGAAGGCGGCGAGATCCGGCTCAACGGACAACTCGTTAGCGACTCCAATCGCGATGAATACCGTCAGCTCTTTTCAGCCGTGTTCTCCGATTTCTATCTCTTTGACAATCTGCTCGGCCTGGAAAATCCGAACCTTGATGCCCAGGCTCAACAATATCTCAAACAGCTTCACCTGAACCATAAGGTGCGGATCGTTCGCGGCACCTTGTCAACTACGGCCGTTTCCCAAGGCCAACGCAAGCGTCTCGCTCTTCTTACCGCGTACCTCGAGGATCGGCCGTTCTACCTCTTCGATGAATGGGCTGCCGACCAGGATCCTTACTTCAAGAATATCTTCTATACCCAGCTGCTGCCCGAACTTAAAACACGCGGCAAAACCGTCCTCGTGATCTCGCACGATGATCGCTATTTCGATACTGCTGACCGCATTATCAAACTCGATTACGGCAAGATCGTCTCAACCTCGGACCCTGAGGACGAACCTCGAGATGTGGTCCTCGAAACCTCCTAATCGCTCTTCCAAAGGCAGTTTCTCAAGTCCGCTCTGACTTTTTTTAGGCCGCGACTTCGCAGTACGCCGCATCGTTTGAATCGGGTATGCGTTTCACGGATTCAGCTTGCCGTTGTGGGTGCAGGTTCAAAATTCAAATGCAAAATAACAGCGCCGGCGCAAAACCCGTTCAGGCAACGCTTAATCAATCGCTTGACGCCGGTCCAAAAAGGCGTACACGTACATTTGATCGCCTAACTTTTAACGGAAGGAGAACTGATTATGAAGGCGCCGTATAACCGTCGGGAATTTCTGACCGAAGTCGGACGCGGCATGCTCATCGCCGCGGTTGGGTCCGAACTCGCTGCCGATCTGGGATTCGGTTCCGCCATCGCGGAAGAAACCACAGACCGCCTGTCCTTTGGAGCAATGGAGCCACTTGTTGCCGTAATGCAGGAGACGCCGGTCAATCGCTTGCTGCCGACCCTCGTCGACCTGCTCCATTCGGGCACTGACTTGCGGCGCCTGACCGCCGCCGCCGCCCTCGCGAACGCGCGCTCGTTCGGCGGCGAAGATTATGTTGGATTTCACACGATGATGGCATTAGCCCCTGCCCTTCACATGTCGCAGGAGTTGTCGCCGGAACTCCAGCCTCTGCCGGTGTTTAAAGTGCTCTATCGGAACACGAATCGAATTCAGGAGCACGGTGGACGCAAGGACGAGGTCCTGCGGCAGGTCGTGCCAGCTAGCGGCAATGCAATGCCTACTGGAGAACAGTTGCGAGAAGCCATAAGGCATAAAGACGTCATTGAGGCTGAGCAAACCTTCGCGCGCATCGCGCAGAATTCTCCCGAAGACGCCTTCAACAATTTGTTGTTTGCCGTGCACGACCATACCGAGGTGCATCGGGTTGTTTTGCCCTACCGCGCCTGGGATTTGCTGGGCCTGATCGGCAAGGAACAGGCGCACACGCTGCTTCGGCAGTCCGTTCGATATTGTGTGAAGGCCGAATCCTGGCAGAACGCCGGCGGAGGCAATGGACCCCGCATGGTGCTGCCAAAATTGCTCGAACAAGAGAAACTCCTTGGCCGGACACCCGGCGATCGCAAGCCGGACGACGCGTGGCTGGAAGAACTCAGCCAAACCATTTTCAACTCTACACCCGAGCAAGCTGCCGAAGCGGCCGCGGCTTCTCTGGCCGAAGGGATTGCTCCAGCAGCCATTGGCGAGGCCATATCGCTGGCGGCTAATCAGCTTATACTGCGAGATATCGGCCGGACGCCGCGTGATGAAGTCCCGGGCAAACCGATCGGCAGCGTGCATGGAGACTCCATCGGGGTTCATGCTTGTGACTCGGCCAATGCCTGGCGAAATATGGCCCTGGTGACCAATCCGCGGAACTGTTTTGCCAGCCTCATCCTCGGCGCTTACCAGGTCGCCTTCGACCGCACCGGCCGCGGCGGTGATTTCCTCAACTGGAAACCAATCCCGTTTGAGCGTCACCTCAACGAAGTCAAGTCTACCGATCCTGAGGCTCTGCTGCGCGATGCCGAGGAAGCCATACGAGGCAATCTTCAAGCCAAAGCAAGTGCCGTCGCGCAACGCTATGGCGAACAGGGCCATGATCCACGGTCTTTGTTCAACCTTTTCCTGCGCTATGCCATCAGCGAGGATGGTTCGTTGCATGCTGAGAAGTTCTATCGCACGGTGTCTGAAGAGTTTGCCGAGGGCCGTCCCGCATTCCGATGGCGCCACGTCGTGGCCTTAGCTCGGGTGACGGCCAGCGAGTACGGCCGACCCGCCCCCGGCCTCGCCGAAACCCGCTCCTTGTTAAAGGTGTAAGCGCAGACGGAGCTGTCCGCCGTAGCGTCAGGCGCCCCGCCTGACGTAGAACCGGGCATCCTGCCCGGTGGATCGGCGCGTCCTCCGCAATTCTACTTTCAAGCCTTTTTATCCGGTGGACGGAACATCCCAACATCATGGGACACTTAACCCTACGACGTCTCACTTGCATTCGGGGTGTTTTGGGCTGATCTTTTTGCTAATAGGAGGACTTTTATGAAAAGTGCGATTTCAATCGGTATTGTATCTTTATTTTTGGGGAGCACCCCAGCCCTTCAGGGACCAGCTCAAACCATCACTCCGGGGCTTAATTCATTGAGTGCACCTCGCTTTGGCCCAGGCACGGTAAACAACGGTATAAACCCGAATACCAACTTTGCAGTGCCTCCACCAAACACCGTTTTGAATCCGCAAGGCAACACCCCTGTGCTGACGCCTCAAGATAACCCTCTGGTCCTTACACCTCCAAACATGCAACCCGCGATTCCGCCTGCAAACTTTCCACAAACAATGCAGCCACCGGACCTCCGACCCGTACTCACCCCGGATTCAATTCGCCCCGCCATGAGTCCGCAGGACATCAGGCCGCTCTTGCCGCCTGAGAGTATTCGCCCAGCGCTGACGCCCCAAGGCATCGGCCCAGCGGTCAATCCACCTATCAATGGACCATTTCCTCGTGCGTTGCCAACAAACCCACCCATCGGCCCAACGCCGGGAGTAAGGCGATAAAGTATCCTAAAGAGCACGTTGCTCTCCTAGCTGCAAAAGAAATTCCGAAGGTCGAGATGCTAAAGAGTTGGTGTTAAACCAGCTCTAGCGGTATCGACCTTTCGTTGTTCGGATTTTGCTAGCTACTTCACAAGATTTGCTTAGCTGCTCACAGCAAAAAGTTAGATTTATTGTCGCAAAAGTGACCTGCCCTTCACTATAGGTTGACGATATGAACTCGCAGGAGCAGGACGCGCCGATGGATCTAACCGACGGAGAGTATGTCCGCCGGAGCCGAAACGGGAGTCCGGAAGACTTTCGCCTCCTGGTCGAGCGATACCAAAGGCCCTTGTTCGCGTATTGCGCCGGGCGCCTGAACAGCGCGCTGGAAGCCGAGGAAGCCGCACAAGAAGCATTCGTGCGCGCTTTTGTTTCATTAAAGAAGCTGCGTGAGCCGGAATCGTTTTATGCGTGGCTGCTGGGGATCGCAAGTCGAGTGCTCAAGGAACAATGGCGCGCGACGTGGCGCCACCAACGCGAGCGAGAAGCCGCCGAAGCGCTGCGGGGTGATCAAGCCCAGGACGCGCTGGATTATCCATTGGAAGCAGCCATCGCCGCCCTGCCGGAGACCTATCGTCGTGTGGTCGTGCTACGGTATTATGAAGGCCATTCCTGCCAGGAAATCGCGGAATGCCTCAGCGTACCGCTCGGCACGGTCACCAAAACACTCTCCCGTGCTTACGCACTGTTGCGCAAGCAATTGGAAAACGTGGGGCGTGAAGGAAAACATCAACAACAATAGAAGCCATGAACTGCGCTGAATGCCGGGAAAACCTCGTTGCGTGCCTGGAGGAGCTACTCCCCGAGGAGTCATCGCGCCAGTGCCGGACGCATCTCGACACTTGTGATTCCTGCCGCGCTGAATACGCGGCGCTGAGCCGCTTGCAAGAGCGATTGGCAACGAGTGGCCGCAAGGCTACGGAAGTGTCCCTGGTAATTCCCGTGATGCGGCGGGTTCGTGCGCTCGAAACAGAACAAGAAGGGAGTTCGCTTATGAAACTGTTTAGACGATGGGGTTGGGGTTTAGGGGCTGCTGCGGGCATGGCTGCGTTGATTATTGTCGCAATGATGGCGCCGTCAGGTGTCGAAGCCAAGGCTACGGATGTGTTGGCCAAGGGCGCGCGCGCCATGGCGAAGCTCAAAACCGTGCACATACGCGGGCAGCTCCGCACGCCACCGGCTGACAATTTTAGCGCGATTATTCCGGCTGCCGATTTAACCAACATCGAGCTCTGGAAACAATTCGAGCCGGATCTTAAGTGGCGAGTCGAGAAACCCGGCCGAGTAGCGCTGATGGATGGCCAATCCACTCTGCTTTATCTCAAGCCGGCGAATCTCGCGATGAAAATCCCGCAACCAGCGCGTAGCGCGTTTGATACCGACTGGATACACGGGATTGCCGATCTAAGCGGCACAATCACAAAAGAACTGCAAAATGCCCGCGCCAAAGGCTGGCCTCTTAAACTGGCCGAAGAGCGCACCGCTGATGGACGCACGATAGCTGTGGTCACTATCGAAACGAAATCCGGCCTTCCTGACGGTGATTACTTAAAAGACAAATTCGTCCAGACCGCAGATACGCGCCGAGTGTATCGTTTTGATACCCAAACCGAGCGGCTGGAATCGGCCGAGGTCTATTTGCTCAAAGATGCCAATATGGTTCCAATCTTTCTGCTCAGCCAGATCGAGTACGATCTGCCAATCGATCCTGGCGTGTTTCATCTCGATCTGCCTGCCAACGTCAATTGGTACCAGGAACCCCAAGTGCTCCCCGACAATCAGAGATATGCCTCGATGACCGCAGAACAAGCCGCGCGCGCCTTCTTCGAAGCCTGCGGCCGATCCGATTGGACGGAAGTGGGCAGGTTCTTTCCGATACCGCTCAATGAACAAATCCAGCAGTACGTCGCGGGCCTCCAAATTGTCAGCCTCGGTGAATCATTCACCTCGCAAGGTAACGAGGCCCGTTTTGTGCCTTACGAAATTAAGCTAAAGAGCGGTGAGACCAAAAAGCATAACCTGGCGCTGAAACGAGACCGAAAAACGAACCGTTGGTTTGTGGATGGGGGATTCTGATTAGGCCGCATTAAAGAGGGATATTCAAAGTGGGCGATGTCAACACCATCGCCTCTTCTCTCGTGTCGAGCAGATCTTCATCAAAGACACCCAAAATTGCTTGATATTGGATCGCCTTCCTTCCATAGTTCCTACCTCGGATGAGTTTGGTGCCCTGTATCGTGTCTGGAGCCTTGGGCTGGGGGATCGTCCTGCTGGCCACCCCCTGGGCTATGAAAACTGCTTCCCGCCTCAGTATGAGTCGCCCAAGGGACTTGCATCATCGCGGGGACGAAGCGGTGCCGCGACTGGGCGGGTTGGCGCTGATGACAGCCTTTCTCGGCCTTCAATGTTTTCTTACCTTATGGGGAGCCGTACCCGGAGTCCTCTCTTCGGAAAGCGCGGTGGTAACCGTCGCTTCACTGGCCATCTTCGTGCTCGGTTTTTGGGATGACCTGGAGCCACTAGGACCGTGGAAGAAACTGTTCGGCCAGTCGTTGATCGCGACAGCTGTCAGCTGCTCGGGCATTGGAATTGAGTGCTTGAACATTCCCATCGTGGAAACATTTCCGGGCCACAGCGCATGGGAAATGCTGGTGAGCGTTGTATGGCTGGTGAGCTACACCAATCTGATTAATTTGATCGATGGCGTCGATGGGCTCGCGGCTGGAATCGGTCTGATTTTGATGATGTCCATCACCTTCACAAGCTTCGATAATAGCCTGTTGGTCTGCCTCGCAGCCGGGATGACCGGGGCGTCGCTGGCCTTTCTGCGATATAATTTCCCACCAGCTCGGATTTACCTTGGCGACGGTGGTGCGTATTTGCTCGGATTCCAACTAGGCCTGTTTTCGATCGTCGCGTCGCACGTGCAAGGTGCAAAAGGATTGGCGGTTCCGCTGTTTGGGCTGGCCCTGCCGCTGGTGGACACCGGCCTGGCCATCGTGCGGCGAGCCTTAATAGGGTTGCCGCTCTTTCGGCCAGACCGGAATCATCTTCATCATCAATTGCTGGCCTTGGGCATGTCGCCTGGCCGTGTCGTCATTGGGTTTTATTGTCTTACAGGATTTTTTTCGTTGACCGGAGTTTTGGGCCTCTTCTGCTGGTCCGGACGCTTTTTGCCACTTTCGATTTGGCTGGTTCTCGGGGCCTTATATTTATGCGCCTGGAAAACCCACGTTTGTGGAAACTGGAGCACGTTATGGCGAAAAATGCGCGAATCATTAGCGATGCGCCGCGAGATTGGATATGCCCTTTGCCTGCGAAAATGGTTGAAGCACGAAGGCGAACGCTGCTCATCGGTGGAGGATTTCTATGCGGACTTCCGAATGGCCGCGGACCGATTGGGATTCACCACCGTACGCATTGAACTGGCGGATGGAAACCGATTTTGGCGCCATCCCAACTCTTACGGCGCCCGGCTTAAGGCGTGCCATTCTTTTCAAGGCGGGGCCCTGGGAATTCTGGAATTGGAAGCGCCTAAATGCCGCTTGCGTTCAGTAGATCATAAATGCAAATCTGCTCCCTCTCTGCAATGCGCCCGGCGATGCCCACTCTGGAACAATCCCAGCAGATTTACCATTTTAGGGGAACTTTTGGCGGAAACCTGGATTGACGCCGCACGCCGATGGAGCCTCGGAAAAACTAATCTTCGTTTCGATGCCAAACTGCCTGGCCCGCGCCTATCGGAAAAACAGAGTCCAGATGCAAATGAGCAGGCTCGAAGCAGTAAGCTTGGTCGGGTTTTCGCAAAACTAACCGGCCTCAGGTTTTTACGTATGCTTCGCAGCAGATTCTCCGGGCGTGCGCCCAGTCTGATCCTCGGCGCTATACTTTTGACTCCGCTGAATACGCTGTGCAGCGATGGTTCAAAGTCGAACTCACTTCAGGATAGCCTTTCGGGGGTCACGCGTATAGAACTGCCCGCCAAAGCAGCTAGCCTTGTATTAGCTGCGCCAGAGGCCGACCGTCGGAACACAACAACGAACGTGGTCCGAGCTGCATACAACCTCAGTCCCGCGATTGTCCCCTCCGTTGTCGGCACTATCTCCTCAATCGTGCCTGCAGTGGCTGAAACTGCGGCTGCAACCGCCGCCGAACAAGAACCGAAGCGCGCTGCCCTGTTCGCTAAAGTTGCAGCCAGTGCCGCTCCGGCGCGCGCAACTCACATTGTACGAGCCGTATGCCAGGTGGTTCCGCAGGGTTACAGGAGTATCGCTCAATCCGTCGACCAGGTCGTCCCGGGTTCGGCATCTGAGATCCTTGGCATGCTGTTAACATTGTTTCCTGAACTACGCGAACCAGTGAAGCGAACCCTATACCGATCAAGCGGGAGACCGTCTCTTACGGCGATACTTGATTCGGCAGTGATGCAGATCTCAAGGCCGGAGTTGTCCCCAAGGCCTCTCCCGCCAGTCCGCGGCGCACCACAAATCCGTGGAGCCTCCATCGGGCCTCCTTTCGTACCGTTTCCAGGGCCCTTCACTAACATTACGTCTTCCACTTCCGGCACTGTGCCGACCGGAGGCCGTAATTACGCGACTCCGTGAAACGTGCGGTACTGGACCTGCGAGACTCTGCGGGAACTAGTGATTTACGCGATGGTCATTTTTTCGCCTTGGGCTTTCGGGACGACTCAAGGCTGGTCCATCTGGGCGATGAACGTCACTGCTTACGTCCTGGCCCTGCTTTCAGTGTTGTCATGGACAATTCGCAAACTCGCTCGTTATGAAGCATTGGAGTGGGGAACTCCTGAGCTACCCGATCGCCAGGGCATGACGCTTTGGCGGCGGCCCAAAGTGGCAAACGTCGCGCTCGGGACAATAACGGTCGCGCTGCTCACCTATTGTCTGACGAGCGCCCTTAATGCGCGCGCAACCTTTCGCCCCGGCGAATTGCGTTTTGAATACCACGTTTGCGTTGCCTGGCTGCCGCACAGTTATGACAGCACAAGCACCTGGTTCGCGTTCTGGACCTACTTAGGATTGGTCTGTGTATTCTGGTCAACGTGCGACTGGCTGTCGGCCAAATCAGGAGCTGAAATAGGATCACAGGGCTTCCCCCGCCGCTTGCGACGATTACTATGGCTCTTGAGCCTCAACGGGGGTCTGCTCGCCACCGAGTGTATCATTCAACGGCTCGCCGACTCCCCCAAACTCCTATTCCTGGTCAAACCCCACATTCACCAGACAGCCATCACCCAATTCGGGCCCTACGCCTACCGCGCCAATGCTGCCCAGTATCTAAACTTGTTGTGGCCCTTGTGTCTTGGACTCTGGTTCACGTTCAACTCGAGCCAGAGGCCAAAGCACCGCCATGCACACCTTCTCCTAGTTTGCTCCGCGCTCATGTCCGCCGGCGCAATCATCTCCGCCAGCCGCGGCGGCGCGCTAATATCGGGGTCTATGCTACTGACGTGCGGTCTACTTGTGCTCACCCGCGGGCATTTTCGGCTAGGAATTCCAACCCAACTGGACTTCCCGAGCATTGCAGTTGAAGGAAAGCCATTTTCGCACGTCGCACAAATGAGCCGAGCCACCATCCTGACGACATGCTTGCTCGCGGGGCCGATTCTGGCTTTGGCGTTCGGTTGGCACGAGATTAAATCGCGGATGCCTGAAAACGGGGACAGTATGAAGGCGCGGCTGCACATTTACGACGTCGTTTCGCATATGATCCGGGATTTCGGCGTGTTTGGCGCTGGACCGGGTACGTTTCAAACCGTTTCTGAATTGTATCATCCCGCTGAGGCGGAATTTTGGCCCGCGCAAGCCCACAATGATTGGCTGGAAACGCGTCTCACGTTCGGCTTGCCCGGATGCACGCTGTTCCTGCTGGCGCTCGGATTAGTAATCTTGCGCTGGTTCATTCCCGGCGGCCTTCCTGCCAGGGCCATATTCGTCTGGTTGAGTTGGTTAGCCTTGCTCGGCTGTCTGATCCATTCCGCGTTCGACTTTCCTTTTCAAATACACTCCATCGCCTTCCTCTTTGTGGTGGAATGCGCGATCCTGTTCACGCTCTCACGCCGCCCCTGGCTGGCATAGCGGCAATTGGATAAACGGAGCCGCTGCGCCTGAATTCATTCGCAATTTGCGGCGATTGGATTAAGGTTAACTGTTAAATGTGGTTAAATCTCCTAACAAATAAACATTAAACAACCCATGAGAATTAAATTATTCAAAATCTCCGTAGCCTTGGGACTCTCCACAGTGCTGTTGGTTCCGGTAATCAATTTCGCCGCGGACGAAAAAGCGGCAACGCAGACCATTAAAGGCGAGGTGGTCGATTTGATGTGTTACCTGGACCATGGGGCCAAGGGCGAAAAACATCGCGGTTGCGCCGAGAAGTGCATTAAGAGCGGTGGGCCGGTGGGCCTGCTCACCGACGATCAGCTTTATTTGGTGATCGGCGACCACAAGCCAATGAATGAAGAGCTGGCGCCGAAAGCAGGCGAGACGATCACCTTAAAGGGCAAGGTGGTGGAACGCAACGGGATGAAAATGATCGAAAACGCTGAGTTGGAGAAGTAAGTGCCGCCTTTTTGAGGCCTGGTTCTTTCGAACCAAAAGAAAAGCCGCGTTCGCTGGAACGCGGCTTTTCTCTTGGTGGAACGGTCGTTTTAGACGGTAGGGTTTCAGCCAAGGAGGTAAGGGGGATCTACCCACTAAGCAAACACGCAAGCAAGGAAGTATCCTTGACGGTGCGAAACTGGACCCATGTGACATATGGGTATTTAGTCGCCGATTAAATCACCGATGAAGGACGAAGCGAATACTAACTCGCCCCGATGGCGGCCGGGTCCCGTACCGGCCGATCCGCCCGCCAATCCTGCCGGCCGATCCGGCGATGGATTATCCGGTCTGGCACCGGCAGCGATGCACACGAATGGACACAGCAAAAAGCCGCCGATAGATGCGTGGTTCGTGCTCGATGTCCTGATACGCCGTTGGCATTGGTTACTCCTGGGCTCGTGCGCTTCCGCCGGCCTTTTCGCCGTGCTCGGATGGCACGTCATTCGACCGAAGTTCACTGCCGCTGCCCAACTGCTGCGGTATGAAACACCGGGCAAGAGCGAGTATTTCAAGACCCCTCCCATTTCCGGTGACACTCTGGCAGCCTTGATCCGCTCACCTGAAGTTTTACGCCAGACCGCAGAACAGTTGGTTCCACCGGTGTCGCCCGACACATTTGGCAAATGGATCAAAATCGATCCGGATCCCGACTCCGATGTCGTAAAGGTCTACCTGGCTGCCCGCGATCCTCGGCAGGCAGTCGAGTGGCTTAACCGGTACATCACCAATGCGGTGGAATACACCCGGCTACAGGAGGCGCGCCAACTCCAGACGATGGCTAATAACTATCTCAAAAAGGAAGTCGAGGAGATCAACCGTGACGTTACGGAAGTCGAAAACCAGTTCTTCAATGTCCGTCCAACCGGAGGTTCCACAACCAATAATTATGTTCAGGTCAATGCCCGGATGAGTGCGGTCAATGAGCGTCTTCAGAAGGCCCTCACCGAGCTCGACGATCTCAAGACCAAGTACACGGACATTCACCCCAAGGTGCAGGCCCAGAAGGAAACTATCGATGAGTTGCGCAAAGAAATGGCCGACGCCGGAACCAATCGAAGTGTGTCCACAATAGTCTCGCCTCCCGCCGCGAAGGGCTTGGCCGAAGCAATGAACCCGGCATTGGATTTGTTGCATATCAAAATGCGAGCACTCGAAGATGGCAGGATCGAACTATTGAAGCGGCAACGTGAAGCCGAGCTTTATGCCGCCAACGCTCCAGGCAGTCTCCGCGTGCTTGCACCCGCGACCATCGAGGGCCTAAAGACGAACTTGCGCCGTATCAAAATTGCAATCGCGACGGTGTTCGGCGGTGGTCTCGGACTGGTCGCCACGATTCTATTGGTTTTGTTATTCGAGTTTTTGGACAGCCGCTTGAAAACTCCTGAGGACGTCAGCCGTGTGACGCGTCTCCCAATCCTCGCCACATTAGGGAACCTCCACCAAATGCAATCGCAGGAACGCGCTCAATGGGCCTTTCGTGCATGGACAATGTTACAGGGCCGGCTAAGTCCATCGCCGAACCACGGTTTAATTTGTGGGATCACATCCTCTGCTTCGGGGGAAGGACGTTCCACCTGGATTAGTTTGTTAGCTGAGGCAGCCAGCTTGACCGGCTTTCGGGTGCTGACAATCGCGACGCGCCCTTCACCGACGCATCTTGAAACCAGTGAGGAGCTGCTCGAGGAACCCCCACCGCAAGATCTCGACAGTTATGAACCGCCCTCCAATGGCTCCAACGCGCTGACCAGTACCGTGCTCACCTGCCCCAGCCAGGTGACCGAACAATTAACCGGCCCCAACTCGCAGCCCGTAGTGCACATCCCGTTGCCCGGCTGGGTCTGGAACCTCGAACGACGCAAGCAATGGCGTGATGCCCTCAATCATTGGCGTCAAATCGATAATTTGGTGATCCTGGTTGAATTACCTCCTGCTGAAATCCCCGAGGCCGTGCTGCTCGGTTCACATTTGCCCAATCTACTTTGGCTGGCAGACAGCGACTTCGCGCGCGCAGCAACGACGCGGGCTAACATCCAAACATTGCATGATGCGCGGTGCAATTTAGTCGGTGCGGTGATCAACCGACAAACTTCAGTATCCCTCAAAAACAAGTTCCCCCGCTGGTTGAGTTGCGTCCTCGGCATATTCGTCCTTAGCGCGCTCAAGCCGGTTGGTGCCGAGGAACCACTGTTCGCCCCGGACATCGCCACGAATACCCCGGCCGCCACAGTGGAAAGCAGCGCGGAAGAACCCGGCAACATTGGCTTCTTTTCTATTATTGGCCCCGAGCAAAAAGCGCCCTGGCAACGACGTCTTACCCTGGGCCCCGGAGATGTGTTGAACTTCAACCTCTACGGCGCGCCCGAACTCGCGCTGACCGAAACAGCAGTGGGGCCAGACGGTCGCGTTAACTATCTCGAGGCGACTAATGTGCTGGCTGCAGGTCTCACGATCGACGAACTACGAGTCCGGATGGACCAGGAGCTGGCAAAATTCCGCCGCGCACCACACATGATTATCACGCCGGTGGCTTACAAAAGTAAAAAATACTACGTGCTGGGCAAAGTCGCGACCAAGGGAGTCTTCATTCTCGATCGACCGGTGACCGTACTCGAAGCACTCGCGCGGGCTCATGGTTTGGAAAGCGCACTGGTTGATCGTCACCTCGTTGAACTAACAGATTTTCAGCATAGTTTTCTGGCTCGCGAAGGCAAACGTTACCCGCTGAATTTCGAACGCCTCTTCCAGCGAGGCGATCTCTCCCAAAATATCGGAATTGAGCCCGGGGATTATCTCTATTTCGCGCCGGGCGATGTGCAGCAGGTCTACGTTGTCGGGGAAGTGCGGCTGCCCGGCTCGGTCACCTACACGCCGAACCTGACGATTGTGTCTGCGATTGCCCAGCGTGGGGGGTTCACTGATCGCGCCTTTAAGGCCCGAGTCATGGTGGTGCGCGGTTCGTTGAGCGCGCCAATCCGGTTTGTTGCCAACACTCACGCGGTCCTCGATGCAGTCCAACCGGACACCTTGCTGCAGCCGCGCGATATCATCTATGTCAATTCGCGGCCGTTCATAAAAGTCGAGGAAGCAGCGGATCTTGCCGCAACGGCGTTCATTCAATCGATCATCACCTCCTGGGTGGGGGTTGATGTAGTCAAACCGATCAACCAATGAGTTATGAGCAAATCAGCTGACTCGGGGCGGCACACGCCCTTGGAAGCCCGCAATAGCTGGAGTCTGCTTTTGCTGGCGATAGCCTCGGGGTTGCTAGAGGGTTGTCAGCATCCGTCAACATCCCTTGCGCCGACATCCTTCGCGCCGACTACAGCGCCACCGATAGTCTCGGTTCCACTGACCGAAATTACCCTCACCAATCAGATCGACCCCGCCTGGTTGAAACCTCCAACCTCCCAGTTCACCCTCGGCCCTGGCGACAAACTGGAGATCGAAGTTGTGGGAGAACCAGCTTCAAAGTCCACTACCGTGGTCGGCCCGGATGGAATGATCTATTTCAATCTTCTGCCGGGCATCGATGTATGGGGACTCACGTTGGCAGAAGCGCGCGCCCAGCTTGAAAACGGATTGGCCAAGTACATGCGGGAGCGACCCCAGATCTCGCTTGTTCTGCGTGAGGTCGAGAGCCAACGCGTTTGGGTCTTAGGACGGGTTCAGGCTCCGGGAGTTTATCCCTTGGCCTCGCCAATAACATTACTGGAAGCCGTGTCGCTGGCCGGCGGCACGATCAGTCTCTCCTCGTTCCAACAGCAGGAAGCCGCCGGTGCCAGCGATGAATTGGCCGATTTCAACCGCAGCTTTGTGCTGCGGCACGGCAAACCGCTTCCGGTAGATTTCACTCGGCTCTTCCATCAAGGTGACCTCACCCAAAATATCTATCTGTCGCCCGGTGACCTGATCTACCTGCCCACAGCAACGGCCAAAGAGGTTTATGTCCTCGGGGCCGTGACCCAGCCTCGTGCGGTTCCTTACCGCCACGGGTTGACTGCCGCCGCTGCAGTGGCCAGCGCTTATGGTACCATCAATGGCGCCTACATGAACCACGTCACGGTTGTCCGCGGCTCGCTCTCTCACCCGCAGATCGCCGTGGTCGACTACCGCAATGTGCTTCGTGGCCTGGCGCCGGATGTTCCATTGCAGGCGGGCGACATCGTCTACGTGCCGTTCTCGCCTTATCGTTACCTCTCCAAGTACGCGCAGTTGGCGATCGATACGTTTGTTAGTGCGGCTGCGATTAATGCCGGAAGCTCTGCCGTCGGCCAACCTTCCATCGGCGGTGCCGGAATCTTCATACCCATTGGCAGCGGAATACAGGTCATTCCACCAATTTCTGCGCCACCCATTCATTAAGGCGCACTCCGGAAACCTGTGACGAGTGGGAAAAATACACCCGCGCCCTCTTGCACGTAAATAATTCGAGTCTAAATTGCAGTGTGTGAAGCTATGGCCAAGATTTTAGACATCAATTCCAGGGAGATGACCATCAAACGCTTATTGCGACGGCAAAACACGCACGAGTATTTCAAAGAAGATGGGTGGACCAGCAACCCGGCTGAAGCGAAGTGCTTTTCGGATGTAATCGAAGTCGCCGAGACGTGTGCTCGCTGTGGGTTAGACGACGTCGAATTGACCCTGCGGGTTGACGCACAAGCCTCCGATTTTTTCTGCACACCCGTTCGTTAGGCTCCGCGCCAAATCAGCCTTCTTGATCGGTTTCTGTTATTCCCCATGCATGCATCGGCTAAGGCATGCGTATGAGACGACGACCTGCTCGTTTTCACTCTGCTCCGCCACCCTCCTCAAGGCGCTCCGCCAATAACCCGCACGACGGCGGTAGCCCCGGGGATCTTATCCCCAGGTATTGACTCAACTCGTCCCCCGAGGTGCTCACTTAGAAACCCTTCGGCGCGCGCATTGAAGTCGGTCCGGTTCTCCGGACGAGCAAAACCATGCCCTTCATCAGGGTAGACGACGTAAATGACATGGCCATGGTTCTTCTCAATCGCGCCGACAATCTGCTCGGATTCAGCTTGCTTGACTCGCGGATCGTTGGCGCCCTGGCCGATAAGTAGTGGCCGAACAATGCGGCTGGCACTGTTCAGCGGCGAAGCGTTGCGGACCAACTCCGCATCTTTCGGGTCATCGACATTCCCCAGGCGAACATCGAACACAGCGCGCATTGGTTTCCAGTAAGGCGGAATAGTCCCAATCAAGGTTTTAAGATTGGACGGTCCCACGATATCGACGGAACAGGCAAATACCTCCGGTGTAAACGTCAGCGCCGCCAAAGCGCAGTAGCCACCATATGAGCCACCCATGATCCCAATCCGCTTGGGATCGGCAATGCCTTCTTTGATTGCCCAATTCACGCAGTCAATCAGGTCGTCGTGCATCTTAAGCCCCCATTGCTTGTTCCCGGCGTTGAGGTGCTTCTTGCCATATCCGGTCGAGCCACGAAAATTAGGCTGCAGCACTGCGTAACCCCGGTTAGCCAGCCATTGAGAATAGCCGTTGAAACCCCATTGATCGCGCGCCCAAGGCCCACCATGAGGAAACAGCACCATCGGCAGATTCCGTGCAGCGATGCCCACCGGAAGGGTTAAGTAAGTGTTAATCTTAAGCCCGTCTCGCGCCGTGATGGCGACAGCTTTCATTTCCGACAACGCGAGCCCATCAAGCTTCGGGCGCGTCGTGAATAGAAACTTGGATTCTTTGGCCTTGCGGTCCCAGCGGTAAAAACGGCCCGGGGCTCGATCGGACTGAAACCCAACCAGCCAAACGTCATCGGCCTCTGTCCGGCTCGCAATGAAGAAATCACCGTCATTCACCTTGGCTAAAGCCGCAAAATCATCTTTGACAGCATTATCAATGACTTGCCAATGACTACGGCCAGGGGAGAACTCCACCGCCTCAACGACGTAGCGCCGAGGATGAATCACCACGTTCCCCGCATCGACCTCGTCGCTCGCCGCGACGATCTTTTCTGTTCCGGTCGCGATATTCTTTTCGACCACAGCCGCAGTGTTCCGTCCCATCGAAGAGATCAGGTAAAGTGAACTTCCGTCCGCGGTGAAGCTGAGCGCGTTCAGAATCTCATCGGGCCCTACTTTGAGAAAACTTTTCCAGGTCGATTTCTCGTCTGTTCGCACACGGATTTCTGTGCCTCCGTCCGGAGTCGAGATTTGCGCAAATCGGACGCAGAATTTGGGATCGGTGCCCCAGCCGATGACATCTCCTGGGTTCTCAGTGTCCATTTCGAGAGCACCGTTGCGCAAATTAAGCCGATACACATCGAACAACCCCCGGTCACGAAGATTAAGGGTTAAGAGCAACTCATCGGGAAAGTCAGGATTCAAATCGGTCACATCGGCACGAACCCCCTGGAAGGGTGTGTAATCGCGCACATTTCCTGACGCCAAATCGACGCCATATATGTGGAAATTCTCGTCACCGTCGCTGTCCTGCAAATACAATAATGTGCGATTGTCTTTAGCCCAAAAGTATTGGCGAATACCGCGCTTTTTGTCGGCGGTAACAATTTTGTCGTCCTCCTTGCCCAGGGTCTTTACCCACACCTGCAAAACGTTATTGGTATCCGGCGCCAGCCAGGCCAGACGTGTGCCGTCAGGCGAAAGATTTGGTGATGTCCGCTCAGGGTTGCCAAAGAGCAGGTCGCGTGGAATTAACGGAGGCAAATCGGCTCGTGCGGCCGGTGTTGTCAGTAGAGCCATAAAGGTTGTTAAAAGAGGAAAGAATTTCATATGAGTGCTTGTTTCCCGCTAACCATCGTGGCTCGCTAGCCGGCGTTGGTCAAGCCCGCCGGATTTTCGTGAATTTTTGGGCCCTCGCGCCTGGCTCAACCGTCCTGCAATAACTCACCCAAGATGAAGAGCCAAGAAGCCTCTTAGTTCATCGGAATGCGATTCCTGACCAGATCCTGGAACGAGATTACTTTGAGATTCGGATGCGACGCCAGGTAGCTGGCGGTTTCATGCAGAACGCCAATGAAAGCTTCATCGGGTTTATTATTGCGGAAATATTCCCACCAGTGCGTCACCAGGACAGTTAGTCGGTGAGTTCTTAAATGGTGGAAGATGCCTCCCATCATCGTACTGTAAGTGCGGTGGCAGGAAAGCAAACAACCGGGATGCGACAGCAGCAAGGTGCGTCCAACCCGCCAGTGCGGCTGGCAGCGGACTTTTTTCAACAGGTATCTCGGCCACCAGGAATATGGCAAACGCCGCAATTCGAACCATCCGGTTGAAAGGATCTCAAAGCGCCGACCCACTTCCAGCAAAGCTCCCCGAGAGAGTTTGTCATAAGGCGCCACAAAAGTTTGCGCCTTGCCAAATCCGGCAGCGCTAAGAACCGCAGCGCCACGATCAAGCCGTGCGGCAAGTTCGGGGCGCGATGGCTGGTCAAATTCCAGGTAATCATGATGGCACCCGTGTTGAACGATATAATAGCCGGGGTTATCGTGAAGATACCGCACGAGTTGGTCATTTTCGTTAATAGGCCGAGTAAGTTCTGTTCTGGGACGAGCCGCGAGTCGTGCAGGTGTAAGGACAGCATTGTCTGCATTGTTGGTTAGGTACAGGTCTCGCCCCAGGTCCACGGCTGTGTCGCCACCGTCTGCATCAATTCCGAGAAAGCCTTCAGGCTCGCCGTCTCCCCTGCGCGCATTCAGGCTAACATCAGGAATGACCGCGAGGTTTACCGGCAAGCCCGCGTTCAGGAATGGGCGGTAAAGACGCTCCAGGCACTCTACCGGCGTAAACGCATTGGTGTCATCGTCACGAATGATTACGTAATGCATTTCTCTCCTCGATTAATCCGTCGTACAACGCACTCATCCGACCCGCCAGGGTATGCACGCTATATTCCCTGGTGACCTTCGCGCCGCGCGCAATCATCTGTTCCCTCTCCTCGGGATGCGCGATTATCCAATCCAGTGCTCCGTGAAATGTCGCAGGTTTCTCAAGGTCGAATAGCCAGCCGTTTTCCCCATCGCGCACCAAAGCTGCGGGACCGGAGGCCTGCGCCGACAACACCATCGTGCCGGCAGCCCAAGCCTCCAAAATGACCAGCCCAAACGTCTCTGAAAGCGACGGAAGGATTAAAGCCGTAGCGCATTGCAATAATCCGGTCAAACGAGGATCGCTCGGGGGCAACCCTCCGGTGAATACGACCCGCTGCTCTAAACCCAGTTCGATAATTCGCCGGCGGAGCGCTTGCTCGTAAAGCTCATCAGTGCTCGGTCCTGCCAGCACGAGCAAGGCACCCTTATGACGTTCAAAAATCGCGGGCGCCTGCTCGATCAACCAACTCTGATTCTTTACCGGGTCAATCCGCCCGAGACTTAGTAGCACGACGCGATCGCGAATTTGTGGAAACGCGGTGCGCGCAGCTTCGCGACAGTCCTGTTGAAAGGTCTCGAGGGGCACACCGTGAGGCTGTACCAGGACTCGCTTGTGCGGAAGTTGCTTCTGCAGCAAAGCGGCCTCTTGTCCGTTGCACGTCAGGATCGCATCCGCATCGCGAAACAAACGATGCGATTGGAACAGGATGCCGAAGAGCCGGCCCCATTCCCAGCCGCGATCCGTCGGCGTGTTGAAGGTTTGTTTGATGCGCTCGGGCAAATCGAGAACGCCGCCATGGATCGTGACCACGAAGGGCGCATTACGCTGTTTGGCAAGCCTCAGTGCGATTCCTCCCAGCCGGCCGAGAGTATGGCTATGAATGACGCCTATATTGCGCTCGCGCCAGAGTGCCGGTATTAAATCAAACGACATCAGGTTGCCCCCCACGGCCATTAATTGGCGCTTGCGCTGTCGTGAAATGCCCATCACCGGCATGAAGGCCCGAAAACGATGAACCTCAAAACCATCGCAGGTCAATGGGTCACTAACGCTCCCGTGCTCGAGCTTGGGACAATAGGCGACAGGATCAATACCGTGTGCCCGCAAACCGCCAAATAACCGTTGAATCGCCACCTCGGTTCCGCTCCACTCAGCCGGGTCGAGCTTTCGAAGCAAGTGAATTGCGCGAGTTTTATGCCTCTCGGTCATAAGCCGGAAGCCAAGGCGACTTGTGGATAAGCACTCGGTTCTATACTGGATACCGCCTGCGCGGCCTTGCGCTGTTGTCGTTTAATAAAGTACAGACTCATCAGCACCCCGAGCAAAACGTGAAAGACGTAGTAGAGCGGCAGGTGCCAGTAAAACCACTCGGTCAAACACTGCAAAAACATGCCGCTGAATCCAAAAAAGATACCGATTGGGATACGCCGCATGGGGTCCGGGGTGCGGGGCCAAAGAAAACTCGCGCCCATTTGGAACCACCGCAGCCACACCAGGCCGAAGATCACGAGCCCCGGAAGACCCAGTTCGCCGACGGTGAGCGCGCCCAGGCTATGAGCAGGGGCCGCTTGAGCCTCGTCGAGATTGCTATTCTCCGGAATTTTATCGCTGGGTTCGCGATCGGTGCCCTTGTACGGCACGAATGGATAACCTTCCTGAGGCCCGTACTTATTGCTGACCCAGTAAGACCAGTTGTTCAGACCTACGCCAAAGAGCCGATCCCTGGCGATCACCTTGGCAATCCGAATATAATAGCCGCGACCAAGGTTTTTCTTGCTGGCGTATTCCTGCTTCAAATTCGACTCGTGAAAACGCGAACTGAGTGTTTTCCACGACTTGGCTAGCATCCCAGCGGCGCCGAGGGCGATCACTACGACACACACGATCAAACGCAACCGCAAACGAAATGAAGCTGTCGCCAGAGCCGTCCCCAGCAGCACCGTTGAGATGGTAATTACTCCAGCGCGCGATATAGTCAGGATTTCTCCGATGCAGGCCAGCGGGATTACCAGCGCGCACAATAACTTGAGCTGTTTCGGCACTTGCGAATTGAGACCGGCGACCAGCAACGGGGAAGTCATGCAGAGGAAACCCGAGAGGCTGTTTGATTCGTCGAGGGTGCCAAAAACACGGTGCACGCCCCCGAGATATCGTTGCTTTAAACCCAGCAGACATTCACACCCAATCAGCAGCGCCATCGTCCCCAGGAATATCCTTACTTCGCGCTCGGTCCGGACATAGAACGCTACTGCCAGCACCACAATAAACCCACGCACCATGCGGAACAGTCCAAACAGCCCGAACAGATGAGGATCCGAAATCGCCACATTGAAACAGGCATAAATGAAGAACAACAACATGAACCCAAAGCTCGCCGGCCAAAAAGCCCTGATCTGGTCGCGTCGGGGGAACAACACGGTACTGGCCAAAAGACTTATCGCCAGTATATCCAGCACCGCGACCTCAAAGCCGCGAGAGGTGCCGCGATACCATTCCCGACTGACGTAGTTGAGGTCCAGTCGCTCAATAAACGGGGACAAAAATATCAGGAGTACAAAGAAGAGATCGCGGATCCGCTTCGAAAGGGACGCCGCGACGATGCCCCCGAAAATCCCCGCAGGAATTGCCGTTAGCCCAAAAAGGGTCTTTACATCCATCAGTAGAAAAAGACGTCCGTGCTGGTGACGCCCGGGCGACAGGGACCCACGCTCTGAAAGACCTTATAGGAGTGTGCGTTGTTCTTCTGCCGCAGCAACGGATACCGCCAGGAATCATCTACGACAATGATCCCACCCCGCTTCACACGATTCTCAGCCTTCTCGAAACAAATCGGGCGCACCTTGGTCCATTCTTCGCTGCCATCGATCACGATCACGTCCAACCGCTCGTCCGGGATGGCGTGCAGGTAAGCGGAATGCTCAAAACCGACAGGGTTCTTAAAATCGAAACTGCACAGTTTTAGCCGGACGTTCTTTATCGATTTCTCCTGCAATCGGCGATTCACCAGGTCGTACCATCGCGGGTTATCCTCAATAGAAACCACGGATTTGACCCGTTGCGCAAAGAACAGCGTCGAGCCGCCCGAACCGTATTCGCACACTGCCATCTCGGGTTTGAGATACTTGTTAAGAAAGTCGATCGCGGCATAGGAAAACCACGGTAATTCCAAATCCAGCGGGCTCTTGCCATTGCGCACGTTGTGCGCGAGGCAACGGGAGATATATTGGGGATGAAACATCAGGTTGACGAGCAGGCGCCCAACCTTTGTGGAAACAGTACCATGCATAGTTCTCTTCGCGTTGCTTTTCTCAGTAGCGCTTCAGTTCATCGGCCGTAGCCGCAAGTCGGCTGAATGCACGCCTCCCAACCCCAATCGCCGCTCTTTCGGCCAGTAATGAATCGAGCCCGATTTCAGCGTACGATAGGCCAATAAACTCGCCAAAAGAGTCGCGCAACAACTCGCGCACGCGGCCGGAAGACAGATGATTTGCTTTAACGGATTGAGCCCGCGTAAGCGCGTAAGCCGATACTCGAACAGGCCGGGATACAAGCGCCAAAACCAGCGGGTGCGCTGAAGGTGCTGGCTGATAAGTCGCTTCAGCCAATCCGGATCGGTCGCGTCTCGTGCGCGCAATGTTTGGGCGAGTTGTCGCCGTTGAAAGCCTGGCAGTTGACGCAGGTTTTTATCGACTAGCAGATGAACGATGGTTTGGCCAATCACCTGCCGCTTTTGGTTTCTCAGGATCGCCGCCGGAGAGGTATAGGCTTCGAACGTGTGTTCAGCCTCCGGCGCCAGACAAATCCGCTCCGGCAGAGTCTCGTGCGCCAGGTTATCGGTGCAGACCAGACTTTTGATAAAACCATCTTCACAGGCGGGCAGGTCCTTGGGCAGGTACAGGCCGCGGGCGACCTCTGCGCGAATACAATAAAGTTGCGCGCACAACTGAGCACTTGCTGCCAGTGTCACTTCGGAGATCCGCAACGAGAACCAATCGCGCCAGGACCGCTGCTGCTTGAAGAAAATATCTTTGCGAGGCCGATCAACTGCGACAGACGCCGCCGGATTTTGCTCAAGACTTTGGACCATGTTCCAGAGAGTTTCCGGCCGATGGATAAGAATATCCGCATCCATCATGAATAGGTACTTTGCCTGACGCACAGAAAACTCGTGAACAAATCGATTCCAGGCGTTCACCTTTCCGCGCTCCTGGATCGCCGCGACACGACCGGCAAAACCCTCGGCCCAGGAATGCTTATGCCGTTGCTGGGCAAAAACCTCTTCGGCCACTGATGCCGTCCGATCCGTGCACCCGTTAGTGACACAAATCACTTCGCAAGCCAAACCACGACGGCACAGTCTCTCAAACAGACTCTGTTGAAAAAGGGAGGCCAGCATCGCCGAAATCGCCCGCTCCTCATTCCAGGCAAAAATGCCAATGGAAACGAACGGCGTTTCGCTCGGGTTGGTATGTTTCGGTATCATTGCTGGCCGCTGACGACCGCCTGAATCGTAGGACCTGCGCCAGCCCTGCTGAAGTGGGCGAAAACCTCAAACGATCGCGAAAAATACCCTAGCTTCCCACGTTGCCCCGATCCTGCCACACTGCTAAATTTGTTCCCACCATGGCCGACATTGTTCTCACCACCCTTAACGCCAAGTACATTCACGCGGCGTTCGGGCTGCGTTATCTGCTGGCCAATCTCGGCTCCTTACAATCCCGAGCGTGCATCGCCGAATTCGATATAAACCAGCGCCCGATCGATATCGCCGAAGCGCTTTTGTGGCGAGATCCCAAGATTATCGGCTTTGGGATCTACATCTGGAACGTCGCGCCCGCTACTGAGCTCATCGCCATGCTCAAACGCGTCCGTCCGGATCTCCTCATTATTCTCGGGGGACCCGAGGTGAGCTTCGAGACCGAAGAGCAGACGATCGTCACGCTCGCTGATTATGTCATTACCGGGGAAGCCGATTTGAAATTTGCCGAGGTATGTGGCCAATTGCTGGCCGGCAAGCCGCCCGCCCAAAAGGTTATCCCGGCCGACCTACCTGATTTCGCTCAACTCACACTGCCCTATCACCTTTACAACGAGGATGACATTGCCCACCGGCTGATTTACGTCGAGGCCTCGCGCGGCTGCCCCTACACGTGTGAGTTCTGCCTATCCTCGCTCGATATTCCAGTCCGGCAGGTCCCGCTGGCGGCCCTGCTCTCGCAGCTCGAGCAATTACTGGCGCGAGGTGTTAAGCATTTCAAATTCGTCGATCGAACGTTCAATCTAAACGTCAATGTCAGCCGTGCCATTCTCGAATTCTGTCTGGCACAATATCGCGCCGGCCACTTTTTTCATTTTGAGATGGTGCCAGACCGCCTGCCCGTTGAGTTGCGCGAGGTGATCTCGAAATTCCCCTCCGGTGCCCTACAATTCGAGGTAGGTATCCAAACCTTTAACCGGGACGTCGGCGCTCGAATTAAGCGCCGCCAGAATTACGAACGTCTGAGCGACAATTTCCGATTCTTGCGACACCACACCGGCGTCCACATCCACGCCGATTTAATTGTCGGCCTGCCCGGCGAAACACTCGACAGCTTCGCTGCAGGCTTTGACGAGTTAATTGCACTCGAGCCGCAGGAAATCCAAGTCGGCATTCTCAAGCGGCTACGCGGCACCCCCATCGCACGACACGATACCGAATGGCGGATGGTCTATAATCCTAATCCGCCGTACGAGATTTTGCAGAACCGCGACATCGACTTCACGACCATGCAGAAGTTGCGCCGTTTCGCCCGGTATTGGGACCTGATCGGAAACAGCGGCAACTTCATCGAAACGAAGCCTCTGCTCTGGAGTGACTCGGGACAATCACCATGCAGATCTGCCTTCGAAGCCTTCATGCGTTGTTGCGAATGGCTGCACCTGCGCACCCGCCGAAGCGATGGCATCGCCCTCGTCCGTTTGATGGAATTGCTCTTTGAATACCTGACGCGGGAGCTTGAACATAATCAGAACCTGGTTACTGAGATTCTGGCTCGTGATTACCAGCGTGGGGGACGCCGCGATACGCCAGTTTTCCTTAGAAACTGCCAAAAGACCCAGCCGCCGGCTTCTCTTCCATCTGGCAAAGCACCCCTTGTTCTTAAGCGCCAGGCCCGCCACGGGCTTGCGCTGCAGGGAAAGGACGCTAATATCCAGCAATGAAATTTTTCCTGGCGATTGTCGCCTATTTGGTAATTAGTGTGTTTTTGGGCTGGGGTATTCTCCTGGCCATTCGAGGCAATCCATGGTTGTTGATCATTGGATTCCTGGTTTACGCCGTTGCCTTTGCTAAGATCGGCTGCCTGCCAGGCTCTTCCCACTAATCGGGCGCAACACCTCGGACCCGCATCCCTTGCCTCTCCGGAAAAAAGCGGTTGCTTAGGACCAAACCAGCCGCCTCGCACTCCAACAAACCGGGCCAGCAAAGCCTCAAGGAACCCTGAGCGAATGGCGAGCGCAATCCAGGCGTATGGCCCGGCCAGCAGGAACTCTACCATTACCCAATCGTCACGCCGATCAATATGGAGAGGATCAGGTCCATCTCCCGCGGCTAAACGTCGCCGAACTGACGCGCCTAATTCAATCTTCCCTGCCTGCTATCAGGTAGCCAATCACGCAGCCGAGTAACGCGGCAATGGCTATTGTCGTCCAGGTGTTTTCGCGCACATACTGATCAGTGGCTTGTCCCATGTCTCGGGCCCGCTCGGTGGCCCGTCGTTGCAAATCTTGCACTTTGCTGCTCATTTCTTTTGTATTCATCGGAGCATTATACCCTTCCCGACCCTACCCTGGAATGGGGGAGACACCCCCCAGAATGCTCGACATTGGAACCGCGTTCTGCACCCTTCACTCCATCCTAATCATGCGCGTTGTGGTCCAACGAGTCAATGAAGCCCGCGTCGTTATTGATGGGGCCGTCAAATCCTCGATTCAGATTGGTTTATTAGTCCTGGCGGCATTCGAAGAGGCCGACACAACGGAAGACCTCGAATGGGTCAGTGGAAAAATTGTGCGGCTGCGCGTCTTCGATGATGAAGCCGGGGTAATGAATCGATCTGTGCAGGAAGTTAACGGGAACATTTTTCTGGTTAGCCAGTTCACCTTGTTCGCCAGCACCCGTAAAGGCAATCGACCTTCTTACAGCCGTTCGGCGCCCCCCGCAATTGCCGTGCCTTTATATGAACAATTCGTTCGCCGGATGGAAGTCGACCTGGGCAAGCCCGTCCACACGGGCGAATTCGGCGCGCACATGATCGTCACCCTCAGCAATGACGGTCCCGTAACAATTATCATCGACTCGAAATTACGGGAATAGTCTCCTGCCCACACTGGATTGAATGCAGTACCTCCTCGGCGGCGCGCTCTCCACTGGCCAGCGCCCCATGAACCGTTCCTTGTTCGCCCTGCGAGTCGGTGGCTTCGCCTGCAAAAAACAGCGTCTCCGCCACTGGCATCGCCAAGCGCCTCGGCATATCCTTCATGCGTACCGGCGTGTAGCTGTAGGCGCCACACGCGAAAGGATCCTGCATCCAATCGTGGGTATAGCAACCTAGCAGATTGTCGTTTAGCTTCTGTGGCGCGATTTTAAACAGGCTTGCCAGGAGACGAAACGCCACGGCTAGCGCAGCCTGCGGACCTTCTCTGGCCAGTTGTTCAGCGCGCGGTCCGCCAGCCCAGGCGGTTATCAGTGGTCCCCGCGAATCAGACCACCACACCGGCAGCCATGGATTATTGACGTGAATGAATCCAAAATTCCGCTTCCAGAAACGGGACTTGAAGTGCAGCGTCATCTTAAATACCGAACCCATTGCCAGCCCTTCGATCGCCTTTTGCTTTGTGTGCAGAAGCGGATCGAACTGCACCGCCCCCGCGCCTCTTTGATTTTGAAGAACCCCAAGTGGAAGCGTAATCACAGCGCGTTCGGCCTGCCAGTGTTGTTCCTGCATACCCGCCTGAGTTATCACGTCCACGCGCCCGCGCTGCCACCGAATGACCTTCACAGTATTGTTGAGGTACACCGGAATTTCGCGTGCAGCAAGTTGCCTGGTAAACCAATCGACCAACCCACAATATCCCGCCTTGATACGGAACTGTGAAGTAGCCTCGTCCTTTTCTGCCGCTTCTTCCGCCAGAGCTAACGCGTGAACGCTAATTCGATTTGCCGGCGCCGCATGGAAATTTTCCGCATACTCCAGCGCCAGATTCCTGGCCAAAGGGTCAATACCCCAACCATGATCCACAAACGATTGGAAATCCTGGTCGGGAGCAGCCTCATTGATCCGGGACATCACCGACGAGATCCGATCCCACAATTTGCGGTCCTTAAGTAACTCCCCTTTAACGAATCTCCAGTGGCGGTCCGGCACCTTTTGCGTCCGTAGCTTCGCCGATTTGACGTAATCCCAAGTCGTGTTCTGTTCCCCATGGATAAATTCGGCACCTAGCTCGACCAACAGGCACTTAGGGTCGCTGTGGATCGTGTGCATTCGCCCTCCGAGCCGCTCCCGTCCCTCAAGTATGCCCACAGGAACTCCTTCTCCCGAGAGACGCAGCGCGGCGGCCAAGCCCGCCGCGCCGCCTCCAATTATAAGCACCCCGTTGTGCACCATTTACCAATTTGGCTCATCCGCGGGAGCTTTCAAATGGGGCGCTCTCGGAAGTCCGATCAGCACAAAGACTACCCCGCTGCGTCGAATCGATCGCAAGTTCCCAACGGAGCGGCGAAAAGAGCGGCAACTGAGGACTCAAACACCTTAAGATGCCTGCTGCTTTGCGATGGCGAAGATTGTTTCCGTCCCCTAAAGTTTTACCATGTCACCGCGGGCTTTGAGTCCGGTCTTCTGTGCGCTTGTTATGATCGGCGCAACCAGTGGCCGCACAGATGAGGTGGACCAGCTCATCAACTCAGAGATGGCCGCCCACAGGATTCCAGGCCTGGCATTGACTATCGCCCGCAACGGCGCATGTATAAAAACCTCTGCCTACGGGTTCGCAAATCTGGAACTCAATGTGCCGGTTACACCCGACACTGTCTTCGAAATAGGTTCAGTCACCAAACAATTCACCGCGGCGGCGATCCTCTTGCTGGCCCAGGACGGCAAACTAAATGTCGAAGAGAAAATTAACCGGTACTTAGGTTTTACCCCTCCAACCTGGCGCGACATTACCATCCATCATCTCCTGACTCATACCTCCGGTCTCAAGAGCTATACCGGACTGAAAGGATTCGAACTGACTCGCCACCTTACAGAGGCAGAATTCATTGCCGCTATCGACACTTACCCGCTCGAGTTTGAGCCAGGCGCGTCCTGGAAATACAACAACACCGGCTATAATCTCCTCGGCTTCATCATCCAGAATGCTTCCGGCAAAAGCTATTGGGATTTCTTGAGCGACCGCATACTTCGGCCGCTTTCCATGGGATCAACCACGAATCGTCTGCCAGCCTTGATTATTCCTCATCGCGCCGCCGGGTATGAACAAACCAATCTTGTCTGGGTCAATCGTGATTATGACTTGACTGACGTCTTTTCTGCGGGTGCGATGGTCTCAACCGTTGGCGATTTAGCCAAATGGAATGCCGCGTTGGATGGTGACGAACTCCTTAACGCCAAGTCCAAAGCGACCATGTGGCAACCAGCGGTTCTGAAAAATGGGAAATCGACCCAATACGGCTTTGGCTGGCGTATCGAAGAGTTTGAGGGTCACCGCAATATTGGCCACGGTGGATCAACCTCTGGCTTTTCGGCAACGATTCAGCGGTTTCCAGACGAAAAACTCGCCATTATTATTTTGTCCAACACCGACGAGCAGATCGCCACCAACCTCGCAAGAAAACTCGCCCACCTTTACTTTAAATAGCGATCCCAGATTTCGGAAAGCCGAGCTCCCACGAGGCCCAAATATATCTGAAGCGTGCTGGGGAGTTTAGCGTCGCTGGAGGCTCTCCCTTCGAATTCTGCGAAGACGTCGCCACCCTGCACCACACCTAAGCAAAACCCCCCAGTTGTTCCCAACCAAAGCCGTTCCAAACTCTGCTATGGGCATCACCTCCGAGAGGCCGCAGCACATGGCCCCTGTTTATGACAGCTATTTTGCCGATCCGTTCGTGTGGAAACACCTCGACACCTACTACGCTATCGGCACCGGCGAACTCGAAGCCAACGGCCGAACCACCGGCAACATTTTTCCGATTCTCCGGACGTCGGATTTGATCAACTGGCAGCCTCTCGACAACGCTTTGGTGCGACCCGATCCCCGGCTCGGCAACCATTTTTGGGCACCGGCAGTCGCGTTTTGCGATGGCCGCTTTTACCTCTATTACTCGGTCGGTCACGAAGACAAACGGCACCAATTGCGAGTCGCGACGAGTGATTCCCCTCAAGGACCTTACATCGATTGTGGAAAGCCGTTGCTCGACCTGGCACTCTGCTCTTTCGCCATCGATCCACATCCCTTCCAGGATGCCGACAACCAATGGTATCTTTTCTATGCAAAAGACTTTTTAGATCGGACCGATAACGCCCGTGCCGGCACAGGCTTGGCGGTCGCCAAAATGCGCGGCATGACCTGTTTGGAACCGAAGGAAACAGTTATCCTGCGAGCTCGCTCCGACTGGCAACGCTTTCAGTCACCAAGACTGATGTACGGCGGCATTTGGGATTGGCATACCCTGGAAGGCCCCTGTATCCACAAACATCACGATCAATACTACTGCTTTTACAGCGGCGGCCGTTGGGAAACCGAGAACTATGGTGTGGATTACGGGATCGCTGACAATGTTCTGGGTCCTTACTCCGATGCCGGCAATGAATTGGGACCGCGCGTGCTTCGAACTATACCCGGGCGGTTAATTGGTCCCGGACACAATTCCATTATAAGGGGACCGGACGAGCGGACTGATTACGTCGTATTCCATGCATGGAACCAGCAGATGACTCGCCGCGTAATGCATATCGCCCCGCTCGTCTGGACTCAGGCCGGTCCGCGCATCGATTCTCTCGAGGCTTTCACTAAATTGAGCTGAACTATTCGGCGTATCCTCAATCATCAAACTCCGCGGAGGTCATTACCCTATTGCCACTCGCCCGCCGCACTTCGACTGTCACAAGAGAGGGAGACAAGATGAAATTGACGATTTTGTTGGTCCTTGCGGTACTAGTCTTAGCCGGCTGTAGGAGCTCCCAGGGCGGCACGTCGGAAAAGCAATACGAGTATGGCACCCAAACCGACACAGGACAGGTGGATCCGCAAGCCGGTACCAGCTTCAGGCCTGGGATCAACCGCGAAGATGTGCGCGACCCGCAATTCTTCACCAGACCTCAGCCGACTCAGGTGCCGTCACAAACTCCGACTCAATAAACTTAAAGTAAGCCTATGAATAGATGTGAAGTTTGCGGGAACGAATACGACAAACCATTGGAGATTGTCGTAACGGGTATTTCGCATTATTTCGATTCGTTTGAATGTGCAATTCACGCGCTCGCACCCGAATGCGAACACTGCGGCTGCAAGATAATCGGCCATGGGGTTGAAGCCGGCGGGAATATTTACTGCTGTGCACATTGCGCTCACGAAGAGGGCGTCACGTCCCTTCATGATCGAGCCTGAGCCAACGTTTTCGAGATGCCCTTAGAACGGAGCAGGAGCACCCGATACTCCAAAAGCAAGAACCGTCGGGCGGCAACTCCCATTACCAGGCTCTCCAAGGCGCACCGTTTGCAATCTCGTTGGGCCACCGCCATTCCTGACTCCGAGTGGGCGGCGTATGCGCGGGCGCTCAAAATGATGCGGGCCGCCGGCCTCGATTTCATGGTCGGAGGCGGCTTCGCTTTTGCGGCGTATACCGGCCGATGGCGCGACACCAAGGATATCGATCTTTACGTCCGGCCCCAGGATCGGGAAAAAGCAATAAACGCTCTCCACCAGGCGGGTTTTGAGGATTTTTACGACCGCCTCCCCTACGATCGCAACTGGATTTACCGCGGAGCTCAGTCCGACTTTATCGTCGATATCATCTGGTCGATGGCCAATCAGCGCGCGCACGTCGACGAGCTTTGGTTCAAACGTGCGCCCAAATTGACTCTCCGGGGAGAGAGATTATCGGTGATCCCGTTGGAGGAGCTGATTTGGTGCAAGCTATATATCATTCAGCGCGACCGCTGCGATTGGACCGATATCTTCAACTTGCTTTACGCCAGAGCCGGCCAAATCGATTGGAACCATTTGAACAACCGGTTGGAAGCTGACCAACCGTTGTTACGAGCATTGCTGACCGTTTACGGCTGGCTTTGCCCAAGCGCCGCGCTCGCGCTGCCCCGCTCCCTTTGGCGCCCCTTCTCACGCCAGCACATCGGTCCCGAGGTCGTCCGACACCGAAGTATGCTGCTGGACTCCCGAGCGTGGTTTTCTGCAACTCAGCCCGAACATCGGAAACTGGAAATCTGAATGCAAATCGGGAGCATGAACCACCCGGGCCGCGATCTCATTGAAGAGGTTCGTGAAATCGCCGCCATGGGCTTTGAGTTCATTGACCTTACGCTGGAGCCTCCTTTGGCGGGTGTACAGCACCTGGACATCCCTGCTGTCAAAGCGGCGCTGGAAACCGCCGGCCTCGGAATTGTGGGACATACCGCCTATTACCTGCCTTTGTGCAGCCCTTTTGAATCGTTGCGCCGCGCCGCGGTCACTGAACTGAGGTTGTGCCTCGAGGCTTTTGCCGCGTTGGGCGCAAAGTGGATGAACGTTCACCCCGATCGCCAGGCGCCACTTCATGACCGAAGTTATGTCATCAAACGCAATTTACAGACATTGGGGGAGCTTTTGCCGGCCGCGCTCGATTTAGGATTGGGCCTGATGATCGAGAACCTGCCGGCGGGGTTCAATAGCGCCGCCCAATTGGCGGAGTTGCTCGACCCCTTGCCCCAGTTGGGTCTTCACCTGGACATCGGCCATGCCAACTTGTTGACCGACCATAATACCACTGACGAAATCCTCAAGGCGTACGGCGGACGCCTATGTCACGTCCATTTGCATGATAATAAGGGCGGCAACTCGGATCTGCATTTGCCGCTCGGCGCGGGAACTCTTGATACGCCTCATCATATTCGCTCACTCCAGAATTGTTATTATAATGGCACGATTACGCTCGAAGTCTTCAGCGCCGACCGCCGTTATCTGACTCACAGCCGTGATGTGTTGCGCCAGCTCTGGGATGAAACGATGAAAAAAGTTGGGCTCGAAAAATCGTAGCAAGGCTTCACTGCAGACAGCCGGATTCCGCCATGCAAAACCATCGGGCCGACTGAAAGTCGGGGATACGGCATGCTGAAAAGCTGGCTGAAAGCCTGGGCTACTTTACCCATTTCACCCCAGTTGCAACGCACAAACCCGGCATCATTTTTTTATTAAGGAAAAGGGCGGGCGAATTGCGGCGCTCTACACATCAAACACAAGACGTTTATGCTCAAAAAGTACTTCCATCACATTTCGGTTAGCAGCTGTTTATTGGCAGCTTTAGGTCTGGCCACCAGCGGCTGTCACCAGTTGCCGGGCTCTCCGGGCGCCCAAGGGGCGGCGATTGGCGGGGTTGGCGGCGCGGCCGCCGGCGCTGCGATAGGCGGAGAGCATCACCGCCTGTTGGGAGCTCTCCTTGGCGGTGCGGTCGGTGCAGGCGGCGGTTACCTCATTGGGGCAAACAAAGACCGTTTGACGGGTCATGATACGGCGGGAGCCCAGGCGGCGGTGCAAAGGGCGCAACAGAACCCCGCGACGCCTCAGGAAGCTCTCAGTGCCACCACCGCCGATCTCAATGGCGACGGCTTTGTCACCGTGGACGAAGTGGCGGCAATGAAACGTGCGGGGTTTTCTGATCAACAAATCCTTGACCGCATGCGCGCTACAGGACAAGTATTCGAACTGACGCCGCAGCAACAGGATTATTTGCGGACCAATGGGCTCGATCAGTACGTGGTCGACCAAATCCCAGGTCTCAATCGCCAAGCCGCGGCTCCGGTATACGGCCAGGAACCTTACCAGGCGCCGCCTGCTGGCCAGAGCTATCCGCCTTATGGGCAGCCAATTCCTCCTCCCCCGCAGAATCCACTGACGCAGCCGGTGCCCCCACCACCAGCCGGACCATAGCTCGTCGGTCGAATTGCTCGTCATGAGGGGCAAAATGAATATCAATCATTTTGCCCCTTTGATTTTTATGCAATCTTCTTGCCTCCACGGTCTTGTGCTTTGGGTGCTTTCCTGTAGTCAAAGGAGGGTTTCCCGGTGTTGTTTGGTTTGAGCGATTGCCTAATGGTACGGGGATTAGAAACCGAGTCAGGGAACCAGAGAGACTAAGACAAAGAAATAGACGCTATGAAAAAACTGATCCTCATCGCTTGCACTGCTTTTGCGTTGGTCGGATGTAATAAAAATGAAGGGGGCACAAGCACCACGGGCGAACAGCAAGGGACCGGAACTGGCTCGAGCTTGAGCAATGCTCCAAGCACCAGTGAAACGGCAACCAATATCAATCAGGGAGGCACTAGCTCCAATTCGTTCAACGGCTCCAGCAGCGGCACGGGTACTTCGAGCGGTTCAAGAAGCTCCGACTCGAGCACGCGCCCTTCGGGCAGTGGCCAGTAATTTTTGCGAAAGCAGGCCAAGGAGTTCCGTCTGGATTGATAAAAAACCTTCCAGACGGAAATCCGTTGCTGCGGGTAATCGTCCGTTCGCGTTTTACTGGATCAACTGAAGACTCGAACCGCCAACCGCGACGTGCTGCATTTCCGGAGCACGATAAGCGTGCCCGGCTGTCAAAGTCGCCGCGTCGTCCTCCGAGGTTTTAAACTTAACCGGAATCGTGATGCGGGTCCGCCCGTCCTTGGTTTTAAAAACCGAGAAGTGCAAATGGGGACCACTTGAAAAGCCAGTGTTGCCAGAATGCGCGATCAGTTCTCCCGCGGCAACTTGCTGTCCCACTTTGACGACCGCGCCACCTTTCTTGAGGTGACAATAATGCGCCAATGTCCCGTCCTCGTGGCGAATTAGAATGTAATTGTTGAACCGGTCGTAATCCATGCTCGGGCCACCTGTGGTAGAATCATCCTTGACCCGCACGATAATACCACCGCGCGCGGCCCGCACGGCTGTTCCTTCCGGCATCTGCCAATCGATCGCGTATTGATTCGCACCGGTGTGGCTGAATTTCCCATTGTAGCCCTGGGTCACCTTGTATCGCGCGCCAGAGCTGTACGGCAAGTCATAGACATAATTGTCGTCGTGCTGCGCACAATTGCTCCCTAATTTGTAATAATTCGTATAGGTGTATTCCCATTTTTGACTGCAGTCGGTTGCCGTCAGGGCGAAGGCCTCCGTTGTTTGTCGTGGCGGAAAGGTCGCCGTGTACGGAAAAGTTACCTCCCCCTTGAGATTGACCAGGTTCATGTCAATGCTCATCGTGATTTCGGAGAATTCGTTGTTCTGCACATAGAAATGGGTCAGGTTCCCTTCCCTTTTGGTGGTCACTCTCACCGCGGCCGCTTCCGGTGAGGACGGACTGGTGCACCCGCTGGTATGCACCGCCGGCGGGACCGGAGGTGCGGCGCAGCCGGCGACCAGCGCTGCGACTACAAGAATGACAGCGAGCGTTGAGCGCTGGGGTACGCTTTGAAAACGGGATCTACGAGCATCGGGAATGCCGGCAGCACATCGATGACTTTGATTATAGCGATTTTCGTAAACGGCGAGCTTGAACATCGGTCAATCGAACAGGTTGGTTTTTTAATTACGCGGCGACGCGGACCAGGCCGGGTCGCGGAGAAAGGAGAGGCTGAGGTGAAATAGTGCGTGGCAGCGGCGAGCCAAAATCCGGGAATCCATCGCTCGTCCAGCTAAACCGTTTGGCATGGACATCCCGGTCGTCCCAACCGGGCTGTCGGCTCGATTTGGAGTGATAAATTATCCAGTCCTCAGTCTGGCAAAGCGACTTTACGAACGAGCAATGTCCAACGCCCCAGACCTGTTCGGTCTTTTTGAACACTGGTCCGTGCTTTATCCACGCCGCGGGGTTCAACAGATCTTTGGTGCGGTTGTGAAGCAGACCCAGGCAGTAGTCGGGTGTCCAACTGCCGCTGGCGGAATACACCACAAAGATTTCGCCGTTCCGCTTCAGCACCTGCGGCCCCTCACAAATCGGCATCGCGACTCGTTCCCAACATTGGTCGGGCATCGCCAGCAGAACACGGCCGCCGGAGACTGTCGCCGGGTCTTTCATCGGCGCGATGTAGAGGTTTTGTTGCCCGTTGCGCCGGCCTGGCCAGCCAGACCAGAGCAAGTACCTGCGGCCGTCGTCCAGGGCTAAGAACGTGCCATCGATCGCCCAGCCTCCGGTCTCGAGGCGTCCGCGGCAGCGGTATTTGCCGAATGGGTCCGAATCTTCGCATTCCAGGACCCACATGCGGTGATTCTCGTTCTGGCCGTCATCGGCGGCATAATAAATGAACCAGCGACCATCAATGAGGTGGAGTTCGGGCGCCCACACGTTATCGCTGTTGAGCCCGCGCGAGGGGGCCCGCCACACGCACACCCCCGGGTCTTGCCCGATTCCTGCTATCGTCCGCGACCGGCGGATCCAAATCTGGCGTTTATCGCGAGTCTCCGAATAATAGTAAAAGCCGCCGTGGAAAATCATCCACGGGTCCGCCGAATGCGGCGGCAAAATCGGATTGAGTATGCTGTGCGTTGCCACGAGTTTTCATGGAAGCGAGCTTTTGCCTGACTGCTGCCCGTTTCCTGGGGACCCATTCTCGTGAAATGCTCAAAACCGCCTATCCTCTGGCGTCCGATTGTTTTGTCGTTGTTTGTCTGACAGACCCTGAAGTTTCAGTTCAAGCAACAAATGCATGAACAGTAATTTGGCGATTGTATCGTCTTTCCGAGCGGATTGTGCTATTTTAAGCCTTGCTCCACGCGAATCTTGAGGTAGGCCCGGTTTCTGTCAGCCCCAGTTCAGGCGTCTTTGCACGACACAGCAATGACGAGGCTCGCCTATCAAGCGTTCTTTCATTTCAATGAATGCTGCCGACCATTACTACCACCACACTTCAGTTCGTGACCTATCGTTCGGATAACCCTCAGAGCAATGTCAAATCGGCCTCGCTTACGGCCTTCGAGGCCGGGGCGTGGCCTGCCTGGATCTCG
This sequence comes from Candidatus Limnocylindrales bacterium, assembly GCA_035495315.1. Lineage (GTDB taxonomy): Bacteria > Verrucomicrobiota > Verrucomicrobiia > Limisphaerales > UBA8199 > DATJGF01. Next base: position 30,794 of record DATJGF010000253.1, on the reverse strand, counting down.
GCGATTTCGCCAACGCCACGACCGACACCCGCCGCGCGTTGGCCATCTACGACCAACTGCCTTCCCGCTCAGGCGAGGACTGGTTTCAGACTGCTTGCTGCCGCGCCACGCTGGCGAGCCTGGCTGCAAAGGAGGGCTCTGCCGCTTCCGCCACAACCGCCGCCGTCGAGGCCGATCGAGCCCTGGAACTGCTGCAGAAAGCCGCCGCAATGGGCTTCCGCAACCCCTTCAGGTTCCGCCAGGAATCCGCGCTCGAACCGCTCTGCAACCGCGGCGACTTTCACAACGCTTGCGCAGACTAGGCAGTCCTGCCAAACCGTCGGCCCCACCCAACTGACAGGTGTGGCCCTTCACCAGGAGACTAAGTTTATCGGGTAAGGCCTCTTGCTTGCTTCGGAATCGGTGGGCGCGTGCATGTCGTCCGTATCGTCCGCGTCGAGTTCTGGTCCTGGCGGTAACACTGTTCCGACGAGGCGGTTGAGCCTGCCAGCCGGCAAACCGATCACTCTTGCAACTCACAGCCAGCGCCGCAGCCAGTCCCAGGCTTCTGTCTGCATTTCAAGATTGAATTCGTGCGGAGTGTCGTACAAACGGCCACGAAATCGATCGGACACGCCCGCTTTTTTGTAACAGGCCGCGAGTTTTTCAAACGAAGCATGAACTCCATCGAGATTGAAAAGGCCATCGCGGCTGCCATTGATCACGAGCAACGCCGATGGGATCGCCAGGGAGGCCACGTCCGGGTAGTCCATATAACCGTAGAGGCCGGGGACCAATTTCGTATGTCCAATGGTATTTCTCACGTGCCGTCGCAACTGGGTCGGGAATGACGCCATCCAGCCCACAACCACCGCGGCCTTAATGCGATCATCCAAAGCCGCCAGATGGCACGATCGCAACCCACCGACCGACAGCCCAACGCAACCAATGCGCGCTCGGTCAACTTCCGAACGCGACAAAAGATAGTCCACCGAGCGAACGTCGTCCCAGAACATGACGCCAGCCCAGGTAAAGCCAGCCGCAAAAATCGTTCGTCCGACCAATTGTTCGCTTTGCCCCGCGCGCTGATTGAATGCGGAGATTCTCTCCGGTTTGATATCCCCGGGCCGGTCGTGCCAATCGAGGGGGTCGTCGTCCAAAAGCATTCGCCGCTCGCCCCAATAGAACATATCTATGACCAGCACGACATATCCCTGGCGCACGATTTCGGACGCCAAACTCTTTCCGCCGTAATACTCTTCCTTAAAATCGGTCAAAACCGGGTGCTCGCTTTCGGTCTCGACCAGCTTCTCTTTGCCCCAGAAGTAAAAGCCTCCGTGATCGTGCAAGGCGATAACGGCCGGGGCTGGGAATTTGGCGTGTTTCGGAATCAGCAGGTACGCCGGGACCCGGATGTCCGGCGTGGTGTTGAAATAAATTTTTTCCCGAATGTAAGTTCCCTTGTCGAGCCGCTCCACAATTTCCGGCTGCGAGTTGCACGCAACAGGGGCATAATGCAACAGGTCGAGGAGTTTGCCTCGTGCTCGCCGTTTCCAGGCCTTGCAGGTTTTGAACTGCGGATTGAGAAACGAAAGCGAGAAGTCCGATTTGACCGCCTGGCTTTCAATGAAAGGAAACAAAGAACCCACATCGGATTCGGTTCGGATTGATTGCACCACCTTGCGTTCAGATTCGCTGGTTTGCTTGGAAGAGGCTTGGGACGCCTGTTCGCTCAGATACGCCGTAGTGCACACGCTGGCGGCCAAACGTTGCAGAAAATCGCGGCGGGAGGGCAGGCGCATTTTCAACGTGAGCTGAGGGATCCGTTCAAGGTCGCCACGGGATTGGAGCGTGATCCGAACCCCGTCGCGCAGCGCAATGGGCTTCCGGGGCATCCATCAAGGTCGGAGAAAGGAAACAATCGTTCGCCAGCGGATTGCGTTATCACCGGGAGTTTCGCTTGTAGGGTTGGGACCGGTCCCCCCCCAAAGGTTGGGATCGAAAGCGCGGCGAGTTGTGCAAAAATTAATGTGGCCATCTCCCCAAACGACATTAAGGCCGAAGGGATTTTGGCCAGAGGTATGGGCCAGAGTGCCCCAAGTGTAGATCAGGTCGGTCATCATCGACCGCTTGGCGCATAACTGCGTCTGCTTGTCCGCCACTTGAGTCCAATCCCGTATTGCTTCATTTGCTCGTGCTGAAGGCACATCGGTTTGCGGAAAGTAGGTGTAAGTCATATTGACCTGTCCATCGACTGCATACATAGGCCATGGAACTTGGGGACTTTCGAAGTACTTCTTTTCAAAAAGCACTCGGATCCCGGAGGGATGCTTGAGGCTCGGACAATAAAATATGAGCGGAGTCCGCAGGTAGTTGCCAATATAAAGCAGGCCGAGATTTACCGCCGCTTGCGGACGCGCAGGTTGACCCATTTTTCCCGGGTCCCAAAACAGAAGATACCCTCGCCAGGGCTCGGAATCGGGTATCCGGTCAGGGTCGAATTCGGGGGGCGGAAGTTTGTCCACGTTATCATGCGCGTACATGAAAAGCGAAACGCCCATTTGCCGCAGGTTGTTGAGACAGCTTATTTGCTTGCTCTTCTCTTTGGCGCGACTCAAAGCGGGCAGGAGCAGACTGGCAAGAATAGCGATAATAGCGATTACGACCAGGAGTTCAATCAGCGTAAAGCCTCTGATAACTCGCTGGCAACGTGAACACCCCGGCGTTGCCGCCCCCTCCGCGGTTATGGGAAGAGGAATCACAGGCTTGACCATATTCTGACAAGTTCATTGTGGCAAGAGCTGAGTCGTGATTTCATGGGCATCAGGAGAACAACATAAGTCAGGCTTAGCCGAACAAAGAGGGACGCGAGTATTTGTAGCAAGGTGGCGAGATGCGGTGGAGGTGTTCACGCCATATGCCAGCGGCGGGATTATGTCATTTTACGCGACAAAATCCGTGTCGAACCTTCAAGTCGGCTTATTGCCAAAGCCATCTTCGCCCGGAAATCAGGATTAGTCGTGGGATTCGATCGCCTGGCTTAGGCCGCGCAGATGCGCTGCCACAGTTTCCCAGCTCGAGCTAGCAAGCGTTACGTGCGCCTCGCACTATCGAGCTATTCGCCACGTCTTCCGCACAATTGAACCTGGCCTTCCCTCCTGTCCTGAACGCCCCGGCAACAAATCAAGGGATCACCCTCGCCCTGAAGACACGCCGGTTAACCTGTGGCGACACCGCGTTCGTGAAATCAAATTGCACCGCGCTGTTCGTCATGAGGGCGGTCCACGTTTGCAAATCGTCTGCGTATTCAATCGAGTAAGTCGTGCGCTCGCTGCAGATGAGGCGTGACTGGAAAATGTTTCCTGGCAATAGTTGGGTTCGGGAAAAATTCATCGTCAACGGCGGCGTGAAATCAATCGTTTCGTTCCAGCGAGCAATGCCGCTGGACTCGGTCAGGCCGGCGCCGGAGAAGCTGCCCACGGCGTAAACGTCATTGCCACGAATCGCGAGACCGACTCCGCGCGCTATAGGAGAGTCCGCAAAGAATCCGCTGCCCAGGGCTTCCCATTGAGTGCCGTTCCAGCGGGCGATGCTGCTGGCGTTGATGCCGCTCATGTTGGTGAAACGTCCGCAGCAATACAGTTTTCCATCACCGCCGAAAGCCAGGGCGCGGACCTCCGCCGTGCTGGTACTAGTCGCGCCGCTGCCCAGGCCGGACCAGTTGGCGCCGTCCCATTTGGCGATGCCACGAACGACGGTGGTCCCGGCGCTAGAGAACGTACCGCCGACATAGACATCGGTGCCATTGAGCGCGATGGCCAGCACAGTTCCGTTCAGGCCGTTGGCCGAGCCAATGCCCAGGGGGGCCCAGCCGGCACCGTCCCACACCGCGATCCGATTGGCGGGCACGCCGCTCGCGATGGTAAATGTGCCGCCGATGTAAACATTGTTGCCGGAGACGGCAATCGCGTTGACGTTGCCGTTGACTCCGGCATCGAGGTTATTCCAATTGAACCCGTCCCACATTGCGATGTGGTTAACGGGAAAGATGAAAGGCGGATCGATCACGTTGGTAAAACTGCCGCCGGCATAAACGGCATTTTCCGTGGCCGCCAATACACTGACACTGGAGTCGAAGCCCATACCGATATTCCACCAATTCGCGCCGTCCCATCGCGCGATGTTGCTGACGTCGATGCCGCCGACGTTCGTGAAGGTGCCGCCAACAAACACATCGCTGCCGCGACCCGCGATCGCCAGCACGCGGTTCGCGCTGCTGGCGCCGCCCATGGTTCCGCCGCCGACCGTATTCCAGTTCGTTCCGTCCCAGCGCGCGATGCGATTGGCGCGGGTCTTCCCCGCCGCGGTCAGAAGGCCACCGACATAAATGCCATCATCCGCCTGTCCGATGCAGGCTACGTTGATGGGCGGAGTGGCGAACCCATTGGCCGGCTTTTGGCCCAAAGGATAGAAATTGGTCCCGTCATAGCGAACGACGTGATTGGCGATAACGTCTCCGGCCTGGTTAAAAGGTCCGCCGATATAGAGTGAGCCGTCTTTGACCAACATGCGATTCGGCGCGTCGTTCAACGGATACTGAAAAACACCGTCGGTGACGGGCCAGGTTGTCCAAGAGAAGCCGTCCCATTTGGCAAACGAACGCGCACTCACACCGCCGACGTTGGTGAATCCGCCGCCAACGTAAATGTCGGAGCCAAGGATACCAATGCAGCCGACGCCGCCTCGGCAACCCGGGCCCAACGCCGACCACGACGCGCCGTCCCACCGGGCGATGCCATTGGCGGGGACACTGCCGGCCACGCTGAAGGTTCCGCCGACATAGACATCGTTGCCTTGAAAAGCGAATGCCGAAACGCTGTTGTTTACACCGTTGGCCGGACCGGTACCCAGTGACGACCAACTAGATCCGTCCCATACGGCGACGTTCCCAGCCGGAAGAGTGCCGGCATTCGTAAACATCCCGCCGGCGTGAAGCTGCCCATTGTGCAACTCGAGGGCGAACACGTACGAGTTAAGGTTGTCATAATACCCGAGACCGTCGCCTAATGAATACCAGTTCGTGCCGTCGTAGCGAGCGATGTTCGTGTTGAGTACACCACCCGCGTTAGTGAACGAGCCGCCAACGTAAAGGTTTGTTCCGTCGGACGCCAAAGCGAACGCGGCGCCGGCAAAGCCGATGTTCGACCAATCACTTCCGTTCCACTTCGCCAGGCCCGGCGACGATACACCCCCGGCTCGCGAAAAAATCCCCGCGACGTAAACATCGTTCCGCAGAAAACCGACATCGTAAATGAGGCAGAGCCCACCTGTAAGCTCGCCGATCGCGCTGCTCCAATTGGTGCCGTCGAAGACGTCCACGGCGGTGTTGGTCGCCAGCTGTCCGCCGGCCGCGACGGCGTAGCCGCTGGCGTAGAGCCTGTCTCCATTGAAGCGGAGCGCAAAAACGCGATTCGTCACTCCGGGCAGGCCGAACTGCCTGTCCCAGTGACTGTCACCCGTCGCCGCGCTCAGCGAACCCGCGCCGCAAAGGGCCAGGAAAAGGAGCAACATGCTGGCGCGAGCCAGGCGTTTTAGGGAATGAGGATTTCTGCCCGCGCCAACCATGATATGCATTCTCTGGTTTGTGCCTCTGGAGTCAAGTCTCCTTTCTGGAGTTGACACATCCCATCGGCCGGATTCCGCGAGAAATTTCACGCAACGGTAGCAACAGTCGCAAAGGGGTGGTGATTGCTAGTTTAAAAGGTTGTCGTGAGTGATATGTGAGGCGTGAGACGAGACATTTTCGGGCCGGACTGTGCACGGGTGCTTGACTCGGTTGGAAACGCACGCATACAGTCACAGCGTAAGGCGGAGTCCAAAGCTATGAAATCCCTGGATAGTGAGCACAAGGATGCAGCTCTGATTGGGATGCTGCATGTGCCCATCAACACCATCATTGCCGGACCCGCGCAGTGGCGTTTGTCCTTGGGACTGCCAGCCGCCTGGCGCGATGACTGGGATATTATTAACAAACTTCCGGCTCCCATAACCGATGACCAGGATGGGGCCTGTGTTGCTGGGGCGCTTGAGGGGGTCAGGGCTTTGTCCTTCTGGCCCACGCTCGAGGATCGATTCTTGTCGGAAGCTCGATGCTACCAGCGCAATGGAGTAAACGAGGTGATCATTGAGAACGTTGCGGCGCCTTATTTTGTCCGAAGCGATCAACCGCCGGTGATTTACTGGTGCATGAGAGCCTTGGCAGAGTTGCTGAAGAGGTGTTGCCCCAGTTTCAGGGTTGGGATTCAAGTCCTGGCTTGCGCAGATCATTGGGCGATGGAAATTGCCTGCCGGACTGGATTGGACTTTATCCGTTGTGAGAGCGCGCTGTTTGAAGGATTGCGCCCGGAGGGTCGGACTGCCAATGAGGGCAATCTGGCGAAGCTTTATTTGATGCGCAACCTGCTGATGGCGCAGTTGGGGTTGCAGGGGCCAGGTCCGCAGGTTTATGTCGACCTTCACAAGAAACATACCCTGTTTATGCCGGGGCTGGATTCGCTGGAGCCATGGCTGCAAAACATTCTGTTCCAAAAAATCGAAGGCGCCATCATCACCGGAAAGGCGACAGGCGATCCCGCGGCTGAGGCGGATTTAGGACAGGCCCGCGCTGCCATCGAGAGCGTCAAGAAGCAAACAGCCTCAACCATGGGAAAGCCGTGGGCCCCTCCCCTGATCGTTGGTTCTGGCGTCTCACCAGACAACATTGGGATGTGCAAGCGCTACGCTGATGCGGTAATTGTTGGCTCGGCAATCAAGGAGGGTGGCTACTGGGAATGCGCCCTTGATGAGCGCAGGCTGCAAAGCCTCATCGAGGCATGGCATGCATCGTGATGATTGGCCAGTTGTCTAGTACGCTCTAGTAATTGACATTCCCGGGTTGTTTCGATAATCTTATGTTGATGTAGAAGAATGCCTGACTGGCTAATCAGGAGTTGGAACAATGACTTCGAGAAGCGGTGCTTGGGGTAAGCGCGGTCGTAGGTTTTTGGCCGGGATTTCAATAGGGGTTTGGCTGAGTGCCACCAACTTAAGCGCGCAGAGCAATGTTGCGCTTCAATGGGTCGGCCAATGGACCAACACGCTTTCCACATACACCAGGGCTATAGAGGTAACGAACGGCATCGCTTACCTGGGCTATGACAGCCTCGAAACTATCGACGTGCTCGAACCCTCTCGGCCCGTCTGGCTGGCACGTTACGTCCCGGCCGAAGGCGGCACTATTGGACAAATCGCAATTGTTGGTGGTACCGCGTTTCTGGCATTGAACGCCGACGGCACTTCCCACGGCGGATTGCATATGGTCGATGTCAGCCAGCCGGCATTTCCGCAACGCTTAGGGCATTTCAATGGACCCACAGGGGCGGGCGGGGTGCAAATCGTGGGCTCGTACGCCCTGGTCGCGGATTGTTATAGCGGGTTGAACGTTCTAGATATGCACCGATTCAGCCGAAGGAAGTGTCTGGCTCGACCAGGTGTCGTTTGCACCGACGGCAACGTGCGTCACCCGGATTGGTTGCGATCCTTGCGATAATCGGCTGAAGATTGAATGTCAGTCCATCCCCGGCACCCGACTGATCCTGCAGCGTTCGGCCGACTTGCAGAACTGGGAGGATTTCCTCGGTCCGAACGAGGCCGCGCCTGCCAGTGGCCGCACCAGCTTCAATCCTCAAAACAGCGGACTCGGGAATTGTTTCTATCGCTTGCGCGTCGCCCCTCCGTGATCGCGTCGTTTTACGGTGCGACCGGTGGTAAGGTGGCGGAGACGGGTGTGGAGTTTGTGCCTGGTCTGTGCAGTACCGCTGGTGTGCAAATCCTCGATAACGTGGGGCGAGCCGTCCAGCATCAGTACCATCATGCGTTTGAACTCCGATGGAAGAATGGTTTGCATACTGATTTCCGACCCGCAAATGCCCGGATTGCTTTGCGGTAACGGAATCTCTACGTCAGACCTTGTTGCCCGGACCGCGGGCGGCTGTCAATTCTGACGAACGTCATAACGTCGCGTTACGCTATCATTAAACCGAAGATATTACGGGTTTCTCAAAGCAATACGAACGATACGAGAGTTCCCCGCTGTTCAGGGCCTGGTAAATCCGCGAGCCTTTGGTGCCAGCAAAGTCACGCCCGAGCGGGTGCAGGAATTTTGGCAGCCGCCGCTCGACAAGGTCCAGTGAGCGCGAGGAATTCTGGTTCATTCCACGCAACACTTCGGCGTTGATGTTCTGGTTGCGCAAGATTTGAAATGGGGCCGCGACAAGTGCCTGTTCCCATTCGCCCAGGCGGTCACCAAAGCGAAAGTCTGCGTAGAGAAAATGTCCGCCCGGTCGCAGCACCCGCGCGACCTCTGCCAGGAATCGCGGCAAGTTTGCATAACAGTGAGAGGCTTCGACATTGACAACCCCATCGAAGGTGCTGGGCGCAAACGGCAGGTTTTCCGCGTCACCCTGGATGAAGACCAACCCCGCAATCTGATGACGTTGTTTGCAAAAGCGAATTCCCGCAGGATTCAAATCCAGGGCGGTGTAGCGCTGCGGTTGAAGCGCGTGCGTAAGGTAAGCTGCTCCGCCACCATGCCCACAGCTTACCTCCAGTATGTTTTTTCCACGCAACGGAGCTTGCGTGGCGACGTGGTGATAAAGCTGGATGCAAGCGCGATTCAATTCGTCTTCAGGCGAAAGCGGGATGCCCATGGGCGGTTCCTCTTCGTATGCGTAATTGAGGAATAATACCTCTTCGCCATGAAGTCGCCGCGTGAGCAAGGGATACCAAAATCTCCAGAGCGCCTTGCGAACGCAACCAATGGAAAACAGGTGGTCTAAGACAGGCACGGAAAAACATTTATCGCGAACGGCGTCCGCTGCCAACAATGTTCGTTTCAACTCAAATCAGCACTTCCTGAATCCCCCGGGTCTCCGCTCAATCGTCCGCCATCGGCGCAAAGGCCTTCGCACAAAGAGGAAACGCCTGTTGCGAAGGTGCGAGAGTTGGGCGAAGTTGAATCAACAAAGAAAAACCTATGGAATCACGAAATGATGTAGCGACCGAGAAGGGCGAATTGAGGGTAAAACTGGAGAACGGAATCGCGAAAGCCAAAGAGGTTTGCGACCGGCTGCAAGACCAAACCACTGCTGCTGCCAAAGCTACCGACAGGACTATCCGCGAGTATCCGTATCACGCGGCCGGAGTCGCGTTCGGCGTGGGTGTGCTTATCGGCGTGCTGGCGATGTGGAGCCGACGCGACTGAGCGCCGGTCATCGAGGTGAACCACCAGGGAGAAGCCGGCCTGCGACCAGATTGCCGCAGAAAGAGTCCGGTTTCGAGCTTCGCGGGCTGTCAGCAAAGACGCCAAACACTCCCCGGGTCCGCTCTCGACAATGGTCCGCGACATGGGCCGCACGGGCCACTGGGCGGTTGCCTTTGGTGGCAGGGTGAGCGCAAACTGGCGACAGGAACAACTACATGCCCGAACTTCTTCTGACCAATCCGAAAGGTAAGCGGCACTCCGCAAAGCTCGTCGCTGCGTCGACCAACCAGCGTCCCAACGAAATCCAGATGCGCGAGCTTGACCAGATAAATAAAAGACTTCCCTCGCAGATTCTTGCAGAAATGTCAGCCCGCGGACTGGCGATACCTCCACGTGAGTTTGGGCTTTTACTTAGCCACCTAAAAGCACCGGATTTGACCATCAGCATAGGCGACTGAAAAGTGCGAAACGCCTTACGACAATTAAGCAGCCTCAGCTAAGCGGCTGCATGGGAGATGCGATGCGGGCATCAGATTCCAGCGATGCCATTGAGCAGACTCGGCACGGTAACTACTCGTTTTGTGATTACGCCAATGGACGAGAGATTCAGGTTTATCTTCGAGCGACGGAGTATTCGGGTTTATTCGCCTGGAGAAGTGGACGAGGCGGCAGTGGAAAAGTTGGGTGCAGCCGCCATGGCCGCTCCTTCCGCCGCTGGCAAAAACCCGTGGCATTTCGTGGTGGTTCGCAACCGGCGAACACTCTTACACATCGCAACGGCGTTACCGCACGGGCAAATGCTCGCGACTGCCGCTCTGAGTATCGTGGTATGCGGTGACTTGGAGGCAGCGCACGACAATCAACTCAGTTATATGCTCCAGGACTGCTCGGCGGCGATTGAGAATCTCCTTTTGGCAGCTCACATCCTTGGGTTGGGTGCGTGTTGGTTGGGCGTGCATCCGCGGGCGGAACGCATTAAAAGTATCAGAGAGATTCTCTCACTGCCAGCCTCGGTCATGCCGGTCGCGTGTATTTCCGTCGGTCATCCGGGCGAGTCGAAAGAACCGCACGCCATCTACAACGCAAATTCCGTGCATTTTGAGACGTGGTAGGCGTCGGAGACGTGGTAGGCGTCGGAACAAAGTTTTAGAACGGATAGCTGCTCCAGCGGTATCATTCACATCTGAGCGCCTCTGTCGGATCGACTTTCGCCGCGCGGCGCGCGGGGAGCCAGCAGGCGAGCAAGCCGGCAAGTCCGAGCAGGAGCGGTGTGGTGAGATAGGTTGCGAGGTCAGTCGTTTTGACTTGGAACAGAAGCCGGGCCATCAGCTGGGTGACAGCTAACGCACCGGCGAGTCCGAACACGACACCTAAGAGGACCAGACTGCCGCCCTGGCGCAGCACCAGCCCGAGCACATCGGCGACCTGCGCGCCGAGCGCCATGCGGATGCCAATCTCGCGGGTGCGGTTGGCGACGTTGTAGGCCATCACGCCGTAGAGGCCCACCACGGCAAGCATGAGCGCCAGCGCTGCGAACAAGCTCAAGAGCAGCATGGCCAGCCGGCGCTCCGCGACGTTGCGGGCGAGAACCTGCTCCATGGTGAGGATGTCAGCAACCGGCTGGTCGGAGTCGACGGACAGAATCGCCTTCCGGGCCGGCTCGCTGAGCGTGAGCGGCGGGGCTTCTGTCTTGATGACGAGGGTCATGCTGCCTCCGGCATTTTGGGCTACCGGCTCATAGGTTTCGATGCGTGAGTCTTCTCCCGCGCCGTAGTTCTTCACGTGCCGAGCCACCCCGACGATGGTCATCCAGTTTGTGCCGTCACCACCGTTGGCCAAGCGTTTGCCGAGGGCATCCCCCTTGAAATGCTTCCGGTCGAAAGTTTCGTCGACGATGCAGACCCGGTGTTTGCCGTCGTCGGCGTCCGTAAACGCGCGGCCCTTGAGGATGGTTACGCCCATCGTCTTGAAATAATCGGGTGTGACGAGGGCGAAGTCGGACAATCGCGCCTGGCCCGGCTTGGCGGGCGGCTCACCTTCAATGCGGATTCCCGACTGCCAGCCGCCGAACCCTAAAGGCAGCGGCGCAATGAATGCGGCTGATTTCACGCCGGGCAGGGCAGACACCGCCTCGGCCGCCCGCCGGTAGAACCGCGCCCGGGCGGGGTCGTCAGGATATTTGTAAACAGGCAAGCTGAGGTCCATCGTCAGTACATCTGCGGGATCCAATCCGACCGGGACGGCCTGCAGGCGGCTAAAGCTGCGAAGCAGCAGCCCCGCCGCCACCAGCAGCATGAGTGCAAAAGCGACTTCGCCGACAATCAGGGCGCGGCGGCCCCAGGTACGTCCTATGGCGGAGGAGTCGCCGCGCGCGCCTTCCTTCAGCGCATCGGCGGAATCGCCATTGGCCAGAAGCCACGCCGGCGCGAGACCGAACAGCAGTCCGGTGGCGACGGCGGTGATGAACGAGAAGAGCAACACGGTCCGGTCGATGTTCAGGGTGACGAATTCGCGGACTTTCCCAGGCAGCAGGTTCGTCAACAGCGCCGTTCCCCAGAACGCCAGCAGAAGTCCGGCAAGTCCGCCGGCGCCCGCGAGCAGCAGGCTTTCGAGGAGCACCTGGCGCAGCAACCGCCAACGTCCGGCGCCGAGGGCGAGCCGGACAGCGATTTCCTTGCGCCGCTGCGCCGCCCGGGCGAGCAGGAGGTTTGTGACATTGGTGCAGGCGATCAGCAGCACCAACAAAACCGCGCCGAGCAGCATCACCAGGGCAGTGCGGACGCTCGGGCCGGCGAGGCGTTCCTGCAGCGCCATCAGGGTGACGCCGTTGCCGTCGTTGGTATTGGGATACTCCTTCGCGAGCCGCGCAGCGATGAGCTCCAGATCGCTCCGCGCCGCGGGGATGTCAACGCCTGACTTCAGCCGCCCGATGACATACATGCCTGGATGCCAGCCGCGCTGGTCCGTCCATTCAGCTTTGTAGCCGAGAGGCGTCCATAGCTCCACGCGTCGTGGGAACTGGAATGCGGCCGGCAGGATACCCACTACGATGTAGCTTTGGCCGTTGAGTGAGACAGGCCGCTCGAGTACAGCCGGGTCCGCGCCGAAGCGTCGCCGCCAGAGCCCCTCGCTCAAGACCACCACCCGTTCGCCGCCAACCTTGTCTTCACCGGCCGTGAACACGCGGCCTCCGAGCGGTTGCACACCGAGCGTGGGGAAAAAACCTGCCGAGACCTGGAGTCCGACTACGCGCTCCGGATGACTGGTGCCGGTTAAGTTCCATTCTTCAGTACGAAACGCCGCCAGACTGCTGAAGCTCTCCTGCTGCCGTTGCCAGTCGAGGAAGTTCGGATAAGCGACGGACATGTCGTCCATGTCTTTGGATTTCTCGGAGACGAAGACGAGCCGTTTCGGCTCCTGAAACGGCGGCGGCCTCAACAGCACGGCGTTGATCACACTGAAGATGGCGGTGTTCGCCCCGATGCCGAGCGCCAAGGTGAGAATAGCGACGGTCGAAAAGCCCGGGTTCTTGCACAATTGGCGCCAGGCGAATTTTAAATCATTCACGTTTGGGTTTCTTTTGAAGTCGCCAATGATGAGCAACAAGAATACCAAATGGCGCGCAGCGGCCTAAGTACTACGAACGAAGGCTCTAATGTAAACAGTCAGCGACAAGAAGGCGTGATGCTGCTTTCGATAATGGGATCTGCCGTCCCACGGTTGGGAATAGTTTAGCCTCGGCGGTTTTAATTGGACGATCCCCAGTTTAAAAAATTGCTGAGTAATTTCGGCCGGTAGTTCGATGGGAGTGTGACGCCCGATGCTGGCTTCCATCCTCTGCCGCCCTTCTTCTAAATAACCATTACGCAGCTTGCTTCCTTTCTCTGAGTTCGCGGCCGAACTCTTCAGCCTGTTTTCGCAGTTGCGCATCCGCCTCTCCTGCGCCTCCAGCTCGTATACCGCGACTTCCAGGGGAAGAAACTCCTCCTGGTACTTGAGCCTGTGATAGACGACGCATGCGATTTTGTGGGCCGGTGGCGGTGATCGCCTTGGGCACTCCAAGGTGAGCTCGCTTGCGGCCGTAGAAATGACCAATCCAGGTATCAGTTTGGCCAGCCGCCAGTGCCGCCATTCGAAAGAGCACGGACGCACGGTTTAGCACATGGCGGGTACGTCGGTTCAGGTGTTTGCCCCCGCTTCGTCCTGCCGCTGTAGTGCCGGTCAGCTGGCTTTGCCGGCCCTGCAAACCCCAGGCAATTCGCCCGTTGACCTTTCCCCTTGCCCGGTTACGATGCCTCTCCCATGAGGCCGGGCAAAATCGTTGAGGCTTTCACGCTGATTGAATTGCTCGTTGTCATTGCCATTATCGCCATACTCGCAGCGATGCTTCTGCCTGCGCTCTCCCATGCTAAAGAGCGAGCCAATCGTGTGAAATGCCTCAGCAACATTCGTCAATTCGGACTTGCAGCGACCTTATACGGGCACGATAACAGGGACTTGGTACCGCAGCATGCTATCGGTGGATCGTGGCTGTGGGACTTGCCTCGAGCGACCAAGAATGCCCTCACTAATAATGCCGTGCGCAGGGAGACTTTCTACTGTCCCAGCGTTCGGGCCTCCGTGAAAGCTTTTGACCCCGCCGTCGCCTGGTGGGATCTGGACATCATTGGCTATGGTTGGCTGGGCGTGCGGCTGGATTCCAATGGCAAACCCGACCCAACGCAAAACTTGCCGAGCTACATGCTGCCCGGCAAACAGTTCATCTCCAGGTTCACTGGTAACACCAATGCCTCGCTCGCCGAGTTGATCGTCGATCCCCTCTTGTCCGTCGCCAATAGCAGGGATTTTTTGAACCCGAACAGCGGCCTGACGCCCGATGGCCATCACCATAATCCCCACATGCTCGGACGAGACCCCGCCGGCGGCAACGCCTTCTATCTCGACGGCCACGCCACCTGGGTGAAGTTTGACCGCATGAAAATGCGCTACGACCCACACGACCGCGTTCAATGGTGGTGGTGAAGCTGGTGCGGTTTCGACGAACAGCCGTTTCCCAATACTCAGATCCGATGCCAACGCAAAGGCAGGTGATCGAGCCACCACGACTTCGAGACAACGCACCTGAACTGCAATGGGCCAACGCAGCAGCTGGTCTGGGTGCTCATTTCAATCCTGCTGCTCATATACCTGGCTACCGGTTACTGTTTCTGAGCGAAAACCACCGGCGCTATCTGGCGTTAGCTGCAGGCCAAATGATTCCTTCTGCACAAATGCTTGTCCCAGGGCGCATCAGTCCACCTTCTTCGGGCCCAATTCCTGCAGCAGAAACGTGTAAGCCAGCGCCGACATGTAAGCGGCCTGTTTGTTGTTGGCGGCACCGCCGTGGCCGCCCTCAATATTCTCATAGTACAACACGTCGTGCCCCTGCTCTTTCATGCGGGCGACCATCTTGCGGGCGTGACCGGGGTGCACCCGATCATCCCGTGTCGAGGTGGTGAACAGCACGCGCGGATATTTCCGGTCGCCATGGACGTTTTGGTAGGGTGAGTACTTCCTGATGTAGGACCACTCTTCCGGTTTGTCCGGGTTGCCGTATTCATCCATCCAGCTGGCCCCGGCGAGCAACTTATTAAACCGCCGCATATCGAGCAGCGGCACCTGGCAAACCACCGCTTTGAACAAGTCCGGCCGTTCCGTCAGCATCACCCCCATCAACAAACCGCCGTTGGACCCGCCTTCAATGCCTAGATGAGCCGGTGAGGTCAATTTCCGCGCGGTTAAATCCTCCGCCACCGCGATGAAATCGTCATACGCGCGTTGCCGATGCTCTTTGCGCGCCGCTTCATGCCAGGTCGGCCCAAACTCTCCGCCGCCGCGAATGTTGGCCAGAATGTAAACACCGCCGCGCTCGAGCCAGGCCGATCCGACACCGGCGTTGTAAACCGGCAACATCGGCACCTCGAAACCGCCATATCCGTAGAGCAACGTCGGATTGGCCCCATTCAGCGCAAGCTCTTTCCGGCTGACCTGGAAATAAGGGACCTTCGTCCCATCCTTCGAGGTCGCCTCGTGTTGACTGATCTCAAGCCCTTGCGCATTGAAAAAGGCCGGCAAGGTCTTCAGCTTCTCGCTGCCGGTCTCGCCTAACTTTCCATAGGACAAGCTCGAAGGCGTGAGGAAATCGGTAACCGTCATGAAGTAATCGTCGGACTCGTCCGGATCGATCCCGTTGATGTTGACGGACCCAAACTCGGGTGCGGCAAGCGGCGTGCGCGTCCAATTGCCATTGCGGTGCTGCAGTAGATAAAGGCGGTTTCGGACATTATCCAACTCATTCACAATCAGAAAGTTTTTGGTCGGGCTGCTCGCGGCCAGGCTCTTCCGCGCCGCGGGGGTGAACAACATCTCCAACTTCCGCTCGCCTTTCAGATAATCCTCCAGCCCGGCAGCCAGCAGGGCGCCCGCCGGATAGGTTTTGCCGCCGACATTCCAGTCGGTTCGCAAACGCAGCAGGATTTGGTCTTCAAAAGTCCCCACCGACGCGTCGGCCGGCTTATCAATATGAACCCACTGATCGCCACGCCGGATATACTCTTCGGTCGTGAAGAAAGTCGGGCCGCGGCTGATGAACTCATAAGTGTGTCCATGATCGTGATCGACGGATGCATTGACCGCGACATCCTCGACTTTGCCCTCGAATACCATCTTGGCCGCGGTCAGCGGCGTTCCTCGTTTCCACTCTTTCACCACGCGCGGATAGCCGGAACTGGTCAACGAACCGGGCCCGAAATCTGTGCCAACATAAAGCGTGTCCCGATCCCGCCAAGCGACATCCGATTTGGCTTCCGGCAACGAAAACCCATCCTTTACGAATTCCTTCGATTGCAGGTCAAATTCTCGCACGACCTTCGCGTCGGCGCCGCCACGCGACAGGAACACCAGGCAGCGATCGTATGTCGGATAGAGCACATCATAACCTTTCCAGACCCAATTCTCCTTCTCTGCCGTGGAGAGTTTGTCCAAATCCAACACTGTCTCCCAGGAGGGCTCAGCCTTTTTGTACTCGGCCAGGCTCGTCCGGCGCCACAATCCGCGAGGGTTCTTTTCGTCGCGCCAAAAATTATAATAATAGATCCCGTGCTTCGCGACGTACGGTATCCGCTCCTTCGAGTCCATGATCGACAACAGGCGCGCGCGGACCTGCTCAAACGCAGGTGAAGCCTCCAGCTCTTTCGTGCTGACCGCATTCTGCTCGCGCACCCACGTCAGCGCCCGGTCCCCCGTGACCTCTTCCAGCCACAAATAAGGGTCGTCCGGCGCGGCTCCAACGTCCGCTGCGCGAGCATGGGCGGGCTCAAACGTGCCGGCACACACCAGACAACCCGCCAAACACACGCCGCGCACAGCCCTGGCTGCGGTGCTTTTCGAAAGGTCAAAAGAAGAACTCATAGAGGAGTTGAATGTAGCAGGTAAAACCGTCGAGGAAAGCCGGAACGACGAATTCGTCCCAGTCCGAGAAGTATCAACCACGGATGAACACCGATGGATACGGATTTTAGCCTCAGTGGGTACAGGCGAGCAGCGCGATCACCATTCAGTGATTGGCGTCGGTCGCGGGCATGTGTATCGCAAGAGCTTCCCATCAGTGTTTATTCGTGTCTATCCGTGGTTGGACTGAATGGTTACCGATTCATGTGGCATGGGGAAAACGGGAGTACACCTTCTGCAGGGTGAATCCGGCGTTCCTTCAGCTTTCGGCTTTGAATTCGGCGGTTGAATTTTCTAAATTGGCGGCAATGACATCGACCAATTACCGCGTCCGGCGGGCGACGCTCGATGACGTAGGCCAATTGACCACCCTTTGGCAGTCGATGCGTTTTCCGGTCGATGAACTCGCTCGCCGGATCACGGAATTCCAGGTCGCTGAAGGCCCGGATGGTAAGTTACTAGGCGCGGTGGGCTTGCAGATCGCACAACGTCAGGGGCGCATTCATAACGAGGCCTTTACCGACTTCGCTCTGGCCGACCAATTGCGGCCACTCCTGTGGGATAGACTCCAGGCCGTCGCCACCAACCACGGTTTGCACCGGTTCTGGACCCAGGAAGAAGCTCCTTTCTGGAGCCACTGCGGCCTGGTAGCCCCGGATCCGGAGGCCCTCGAAAAACTGCCCCTGCTGTGGCGCAACTCACCCACACGCGCCTCGTGGCTCACCTTAAAGCTGCGCGAGGACGTCGCGGAGGTGATTTCTGCCGACCAGGAGTTCGCGCTGTTTATGCAAGCGGAGAAGGCACGAACCGAACGAGCCTTTCAGCAGGCGCGCATTCTGAAAATGATCGCCACCTTGATCGCGATCGCGATGCTTGGCCTCGTCATCGCCGGCGCATTGTTTGTGATTCGCAAAAATCCGAATCTGCTGCACCGCTGATCGTAGGAGACGACGTAAGGAGACTCCGATCAATTCTACGAGCTCCATGAACCTTCATCCGCTCGTTCTGGTCCTCGTCCCCGTTCTCGAACCATAGCGGGCAGACTTTTGCCCAAGGCGCCTTCGGGGTATCGATTGAATCTTCTGTGGTTGACGCCTCCTTCAGCGAATATGACGGGCAGCTGATTGACGTGGTCCTGGCCGGGGTGATGAAAGAGCAGCGGGAGTCCTCAGGAGATTTTTACCCAGGTGCCCCCGGTGCAGTGACCATCCGCTTTAATCTTGATGACACGGGTCGTGTTAGCGAACCACAAGTTATGGGACACACTTTGACAGAACCCCTCGGTCAATTTTTTCTCAATGCCCTTCAACACGGCGCTCCGTACGGGCCTTGGCCAGATGCTGTTCGCTCAGGCTACGGCGCCGCAACGCGCCCCGTGAAGATGACTTTCCGCTACGATTAGTCCTTTGGAAGATCGAATTCCACGAGGCCCAATAGTCCAAGCCCTTTGCCCATGCAATCGGGCAATGACCGCCGGCTTTGCTAACGCTACCTTCACCCAACGAAAAATCTTGTCCCTTTTCGCTCATCAGTGGCTCTTTAATGATAAACATGAAGGACAGCCGTGAATTGCTTGCGGAATTTGCCAGAACAGGCTCTGACGCGGGGTTTCAAGCTCTCGTCACACGTTACGTAAACCTGGTCTATTCCGCTGCCGTTCGGATGACCGATGGTGATACGCACCTGGCGGAAGACATCACGCAGACCGTCTTTGCGGATCTGGCGCGTATGGCTGGATCGCTTCGGCCAGAGGTAATGGTCGGTGGATGGTTACACCGCCACACTTGCTTTGTCGCATCCAACATCTTGCGAGGCGAGCGTCGCCGTCAGGCGCGTGAAAGGAAGGCGGCCGAAATGAATGCCCTGGAGCAACATCAGAATATGGCTCTCGATGAGGTCGCCCCCATCCTTGACGAGGCTATTAACCAATTGGGCGCTGAGGAGCGAACTGCCCTTCTGCTTCGCTTTTTCGAGCAGCTCGATTTCCGCAGCGTCGGTGAAGCACTCGGCACGACCGACGAAGCCGCCAAGAAGCGAGTGAGCCGCGCATTGGACAAACTGCATCGCCTGCTAGTCGCGCGCGGATTGACGCTTTCCGTCAGCGCGCTTGCCGCCGGATTAACCGCAGAAGCGGTAGTGGCAGCCCCCGCGGGTCTTGTCGCAACGCTGGGCGCAGCCGCACTGACCAACTCTGCCATTACTCAGGGAACTGCACTGAGCCTTTTGAAAGCTATGACTGTGTACAAATTCAGTATGGCCGTCGCCGGCGCGATCATAGTCGCCAGCATCATCCTCTCTGTGAAACAACATAACGCGCGAACTGCGCTGGCCGGTGAGAACAGCTCTTTACAGGGCCAACTCGATCAATCGAATACCCGCATAGATGACCTCTCCAACCAACTCGCACAAGCTGCCGCTAACACGCTAACCACGTCCAGCGACCAACTCCAGGAATTGCTCCGACTCCGGGGCGAAGTGACCGGACTCAGACGCGACGCGGCCAGGGTTTCTTCATTGGAAAGTGAATTGGCAAAGCTACGTAGGGAAGCCACTGAAGAGGTCCCTCAAGGAGCCAGCCGCTTGATCATCAACAACCCCTACCTCGCCCGTAATACATGGTCCGACAAGGGAACCGATTCACCTTATCACGCCTTTGAAACCATGCTCTGGGCCGGCTCCACTGGCAACACGCAGCGTCTCGCGGAGGTCACGATCCCCGGTGAGCATTCCATTTTGCCGATCGAACACCCTCCCATCCGCACTGTCAAAGGCGTGCAGATTGTCTCCGTTGAAGGCAACCCAACCGGCGTCACTCGAATCGGCGCGATCGTGGAGGATGTGTTCTACGGAGGCGGGCTCAATGCGCCACCCGGCACTGTCCAGACCACCCATTCATGGTATTTGGTCCAAACCAATGGCGAATGGAAATGTACCGGCCAACAAGCATTTTTCTGGTAAAGAGGGTGGAATCCTGAAAACTAATTTCCGCAAATTCATTTAAAATCTGCAGGGCCGGAGCAATAAAAGACGCGCAAGACGCGTCGACGCTTACCGATCTCAACACAAATCAGTTTGACGGTAATTTTCTTCCCGAGCGTATATTCATTCAAAGGAAAAAGATATGAAGCCCAGAATTGATTTTTCAAAAGTCGCGCCAGGAGCGCTTAGGGCAATGTTCGGTTTGGGGCAGTACCTCCGCTCGTCGGGATTGGAGGAAAAGCTGCTGCACCTACTGGAATTTCGCGTGTCCCAAATCAATGGCTGCGCCTACTGCCTGGATATGCACTCGAAAGATTTACGGGCAGCCGGCGAATCTGAACAACGACTCTACTTGCTGGACGCCTGGCGCGAATCCCCGTTCTACACGGAGCGTGAACGGGCGGCGCTGGCGTGGGCCGAAGCCGTCACCTTGGTCGCGGACAATCACGTTCCTGACGACGTTTACGAACAAGCGCGCACCCAGTTCACCGAAGCAGAGTTGGTCAATCTCACCCTAGCGGTTGTCGCCATTAATGGATGGAATCGGCTGAGTATTTCCTTTCGTAACGTGCCGGGCAGCTATCAGCCCGAGCAGTTTGAACGGATGGTGAAACAGATGGCGGCTTAAGCGAGGTAAAATAAACAGCGATTTATTTCTGGTTACCGGAAGGTCTCGCCGGTTTGTCTTCCGGTTAAAGTGTGAGCGTGTCTTCGTAAGTTGCTCATTATCAGGCTGGCCAAATTGGTTCCACGGTCACTGATTCCATCAGATGCCTTATCCAAAGATTATCTCGAGACCGAGCGCCGCGAGCCCCAAACATTTTCAATTGGCCCTCCGAGGTGCGGATTAATTTTGCTCGACAGTCTTGTTGTCATTTTGTATGCTAAGATGCACGAAATCATTAGTTTAACCGATCATTCCTCGCCTCAACGTGCTAATCAGAATTGACCCTCGCGGCAGCAGTTTACCCAACTTTTCTCTCAACGCTACACAAAGGAGACGGCGTAAGGAGACTCTGATTATTTACAGACAGGTGCCGGATTTGGTCAAAGTCTCCTTACGTCGTCTCCTACAGTCTGTTTCATTCGGTTTATTGCTGTCTGGGTTGTTTCTACTCCTGGTTTCAGCCCGTTCTGCGCAAGCCGCTCTTGCCCCTGGTTGGGCTGACGCCGATCTGGGCTCTCCTGCCCAGACAGGCTCCGCAGCTTTTGCTAATGGAGTATGGACGATTCAAGGCGGCGGCAGTGACATTTGCAATTCGGATCAGTTGCACTTCGCCTGGAGGCTGGTCAATGGCGACGGAACCATCACGGCCCAGGTAAAAACGATCGCAAACGCTCCATCGGCGCAAGCTGGGGTGATGTTCCGGTCAGATACGAGCCTCGGCGGGCTTGAAGCCGCGGTCCTGGCCACGACGAATAACGGAATCACTTTTCAGTGGCGTGCCGCCACAGGTAATGGGTGCAGTTTCCAGATCGCGATTGGCGCGCAAAACCTCGGCGCTCCGGTTTGGCTACGACTGACTCGCGCCGTCAATAATTTCAGCGCCTATTACAGCACCAACGGGATCGATTGGCCACAGGTGGGTTCGACTCAAAGTGTGCCGCTTGCGGAAACTGCGTTGGGCGGTCTGGCGGTCACTGCGGGCAATAGCTCGCAGCTATGCACCGCCACATTTTCCGATGTGAGTCTGCCGCCGCCAGTGTTCGGTGTTTATCGCCAACTCTGGACAGGATTATCATCGAGCGCGGGCAACACAATGAGCGCTTTGACCAACAGCTCCCTTAACCCTAACTGGCCCAACAATCCCGACGCAAACTTCACCCAAATCTACGGGAGTCTGGAAACTGACAGCGACACCGGGATGACCTATTACGGTCAACGGGTCCGCGCCTTCGTGGTCCCGCCAATCAACGGTAATTACAATTTTTGGATCGCGAGCGATGACACGTCCGAACTACTGCTTAGCAGCGATGAAACCGCAGTCAATGCGCGCCCAATCGCCTGGGTGAATACACTCACCAATCCACGTGAATGGACTCACGAGACGAATCAGCAATCAGCGCCGATCCCGCTTCAAGCCGGACATCGTTATTATTTCGAAGCGCTCATGCAACAGGGCGCCGCAAACGACAATCTCGCCGCGCGTTGGCAGTTGCCCTCTGGCGCAATCGAAGAACCGCTCGGCGCGCTCAACAACGCCGGCACTCGGTTGATTCCCTATGACGGGATAGACACGCCGCCGGGCATTTACACTCAACCCACCAATCTAACAGTCGGGGACGGCCGGGATGCGGTTTTTGCAGTGCTTGTTACCAACCGCGGGCCAGTGACCTACCGCTGGCTCGTCAACGGCGCCAACGCCACGGGCCCGAATGCTAACAGCCCTGTTTATGCCGTAAGCAACGCCAATCCGAAGATTAACAACAACCAGATATATAGTTGCGTGGTTTCCAATTCCGCCGGTGTGGTTACCAGCAGCGGCGCCACATTGTTTGTGCTAACGGACAACATCCCACCAACCGTGCAGCGCGCAATCTATCTCGGACCGACTAACCTTCAGCTGGTTTTTTCGGAAGCGGTTGAGCCGGCCAGCGCGACCAATCTCGCCAATTACATTTTCACGAACGGCCTGCCTATTCTGGGCATCAGTCTTTCTGTCGACGACCTCAGCGTCACTTTCACGACTCCTCCCCTGGTCGCCAATAGCAATTATGTGATGGTCATTAATGGCATCAAGGACCGCGCCACCACCCCCAACACGATCGTCACCAACACGGTCGTCTTGTTCTTTGCGGGTCCCTATTCCCTTCAAGGCATCGGTGCTCCGATTCCCGCGGGGACAATCAGCGGCGTTGGCGGAGGTTTCGATCTGACCGGAGCCGGTAAAAACATTGGCGGTGCCGGTGATCAGTTCCAATTCGCTTCCCAATTTGTCACCGGCGATTTTGATATTCGCGTGCGGTTGGCGTCGTTCAGCCAGACCGATCCGTTCGCACAATGCGGTTTAATCGCCCGTGAAGATTTAACCCCGGGGGCTCGGTTTGCCGCGGTTTTAGCCGCCCCCAGCATGAACGGAGTTACGTTTGAATTACGACAGACAATTGGCGCAGGCACCACCACCAGCGGAAATGCACGAGTGAACTATCCCGACATGTGGGTGCGACTGCAGCGCGTCGGCACCCAATTTACCGGCTACGCGAGTTACGATGGTGGCCTCTGGCAACAATTGGGCAGCGCCTCGATCAGCATGACCAACCCGATTTCATTCGGCATGGCCGTCTGCAGTCATGTCCAGGGCTTCGCGGCGACCGCGCAGTTCCGCGATATCTCTTCCGTGACAAATCCCACCGTTGGGACACTGACACTCCCCAGCGAACTGTTGGGTCCATGCAGCCGCAAAACTGCGATTGTGATTTCCGAGATCATGTATAAACCGACGCCGCGCACCGACACCAACAACCTCGAGTTTGTCGAAATCTATAATTCCAATCCGTGGTTTCAGGATATCAGCGGCTATCGGCTGGCTGGCTCAGCTCTTAACTACACTTTTCCTCCCGGCACGGTCATTCCAGGGGGCGCGTTCCTGGTCATTGCGGCCTCGCCCCAGAATATTCAAACTGTTTACGGCATCACCAACGTCGTGGGGCCTTATACGGGCAGTCTCAAGAAAGCAGATACCCTGCAGTTGTTCGATGAGGTTGGAGCGCTGCTGTTAACCGTTCCCTACTCCAATGTTTATCCCTGGCCGGTGGCGACAGATGGGACAGGCCATTCGCTAGTGCTCTCGCGACCTACCTACGGTGAAGAAGATCCGCGCGCCTGGGACATCAGCGATGTCGTTGGCGGCTCGCCAGGCGGCATGGACGGGTATAGGCCCAGCCCATTGCGCAACGTTGTGATTAACGAATTCCTGGCCCATACCGACCCGCCCGACTATGACTATATCGAGCTATATAACCACGCCAATCTGGCAGTGGACATCTCCGGTTGTATCCTGACCGACGACGCCGCGACTAACAAGTTCATCATCTCTCAAGGCACTGTCATTCCAGCCCGCGGATTTGTTTTCTATAGCGAGACCAACATGAATTTCAAACTCAGCGCCGCCGGTGAAACGATTTATTTCAAAAACCCGGACCAGAGCCGGTATTTGGATGCGGTCCAATTTGGTGGTCAGGAGAATGGTGTTTCGAGCGGCCGACGGCCTGACGGCGCTGATGAATTCTACCGTCTGAGCGCTAAGACGCCGGGTGCTGCCAATTCGGGAATTCGCCAGAGTGCTGTGGTGATCAATGAATTGATGTACGATCCAATCAGCGGCGATGATGACGACCAGTACATCGAGCTCTACAATCGCAGCGCCGGCAGTGTCAACCTCGGCGGCTGGCAGCTGAGTGACGCTGTCAGTTACACTTTCCCATCGAACACGGTTCTCGCAGCCGGCGGCTATCTGGTCGTCGCGCGCAACGCGGCCCATTTGCGAACCAATTATGGAAATCTGACGACCGTTAATTGCATTGGTGATTACGGCGGAAAATTATCCCATAACGGCGAGCACCTGGCATTGACCATGCCTGACACGGTTGTGCAAACGAACAACCTGGGAGTCGTCTCGACTAATCTCATTCAGATCGTAGTAAATGATTTAACCTATGGCACCGGCGGACGGTGGGGGCAATGGAGTTCCGGCGGTGGGAGCAGCTTGGAATTGATTGATCCCAATGCCAACAACCGGCTGGCGGCGAACTGGACCGACAGCGACGACACACAGAAATCGAGTTGGGTCAACATTGAAACGACGGCAGTGCTCGATAACGGCGCTAATTACGATTCCTCGATCGGGTATGCGCAAATTGGACTGTTGGATGTGGGTGAATGCCTGGTCGATAACGTCGAGGTTCGTTCGGGGACGACCGGAGCCAACCTCGTGTTGAATTCGGATTTCGAAATCGACCTAAGCAACTGGGCAATGCAAGGAGACCATTTCCGGTCCAGCCAGGAGAATACTGGTTATGCCAGCGGTCATTCACTCCATATCCGCTGCAGTGACCGGATGTGGACCGGAGACAACTCCTGTCAAGTGGCCCTCGGGGCCAATTCGCTGGCCGGTGGCCAAACCGCCACGCTTCGGTTTAAGGCGCGCTGGCTTCACGGCTGGCCGGAAGCGCTGCTCCGCCTCAACGGCAACTGGCTTGAAGCCACCGGACGGCTGCCGGTGCCGACCAATCTCGGCACGCCCGGTGCACGCAACAGCCAGTACGTCTCGAATGCAGGACCGGCAATTTACGACGTTACTCACTCGCCGGCGGTGCCCACAGCGAACCAAAATGTGATCGTTACAGCCCGAGTGCAGGACACAAGCAGCGTCCAGAATTTGTCATTGTTTTATCGCGTCGATCCGGCAACGACCTATTCCGTAGTGCCGATGCGGGATGATGGGGCGGGCGGTGATGACATCGCGGGCGATGGAATTTTCAGTGCGACCCTACCGGGGCGAAGCGCCGGCACGATCGTCGCGTTTTATATTTCCGCCAGCGATAGCCAGTCCGTTTCGTCTCGCTTCCCTGCCTTGCGCAACGACAATGCGCCGCCACACGAGTGCGTTGTTATGTTTGGTGATGGCAATCCGGTTGGCAGTTTCGGGGTTTATCATTTGTGGATTACTCAAACGAACGTCACCCGCTGGATTAACCTTCAGGACTTAAGCAACGAGGCCCACGATTGCACCATGGTGAGTGGCAACCGCGTCATTTACAATGTCCAGGCGCGCTGGGCCGGCAGCCCTTACCACCAGAGCTTCGATTCGCCGTACGGCAGTCCCTGTCATTACAAATGGATCTTCCCCGACGATGACAAATTCCTCGGAGCGACTTCATTCAACAAACTGCACCAGCCCGGCAATGGCGCGGGAGATGATGCCAGCATTCAGCGTGAGCAATTGGCCAACACCTTCTTGCGAGCGCTGGGCGTGCCGTGGCTGAACCGGCGCTATGTCGCAGTTTACGTCAATGGGCGGCGTCGAGGGACATTCATGGAGGACACCCAAACACCCGATGGTGATGTGGTGAAAGAGCATTGGCCAAACGATTCAGATGGGTGGTTGTACAAAATGCAGCCTTGGTTCGAGTTCCACGCCTTTAGTTTTAATCCCTTTGCCAATTTTTCCTGGTGCAACCTGATGCCGTATTTAACGACGGGTGGCGCCAAAAAAGTGGCGCGATATCGCTATAATTTTCTTGTCCGCCGCACTGCGGGCTCGGCCAGCGACTATACGAATGTTTTCTCCTTAGTTGATGCCGCCACTTCCTACGGCAAACCCAATTATGTCGCTAATATGCAAAATTTAGCCGACATGGAGAATTGGATGCGCGTGTTCGCTGCGAACCATGCGGCTGGAAATTGGGACTCATTCGGCTGCAACAACGCTCAAAACCTTTATGGCTACATCGGCACCCAGGGAACGAAATACTCCTTGATGATGTTCGATTTCAACATCGTCATTGGCAACAGCGGCTCTTGGGGCCCCGGCCAGAACCTCTTCTCGGTTAATGGCCAGGATCCAAATACGCAGAGTATTTACAATGAACCGACCTTCCGCCGGATGTATTGGCGCGCGCTGGAAGAATTAGTCAACGGTCCGCTCAATGTCGCCAACAGTGGCCCCTTGCTCGATGCGAAATACAATGCTTTCGTTGCGAATGGCCAGACGTCCATCGAGAATCCCAGTTCCAGCATTAAAGGCTGGCTCAGTTCGGCCCGCACGAGTATTGGCTCACAATTAGCGGGGGAAAACGCCACCAGCTTTGCTGTGAATTCCCCGGTTGTTGTCAATAACACCGCGGTGATTACCGGCACTGCGCCGGTTCACGTGAAGACGGTTTTAATCAATGGCATCGAATATCCTATCACATGGACCAGCGTGATCGGTTTCACGATTACAGTACCGCTCGTGCCCGGCTCCAACCAACTGAATATCGTTGGAGTAGACATTCATGGTCAGCCTGTTCCAGGAGCTACAGGGAGCGTGGCCGCCGTTTACAGTGGAACCGTGCCCTCGCCGGTCGGACAAGTCGTCATCAACGAGATCATGGGCGATCCCGCCATCTCTCATTCCGATTTTGTCGAATTGTACAACAATTCCAGCACTTCAACGTTTGACTTGTCGGGCTGGCAATTCAAAGGCCTGTCGTACACGTTTCCCAACGGTTCTATTATTGGCCCGAACAACTACCTTGTCCTTACTGCCGATCGGCCGTCGTTCGCCGCAGCCTACGGTGCTAACATCCCCGTATTCGATACCTTCACCGGAACTTTGCAAGCCAACGGCGAGACGCTGACTCTGATCAAACCAGGCACGAATAGTCAGCCTGATCTTACGGTTGCAAAGGTGCGCTACGCCGAAGCGCTGCCCTGGCCGACCAATGCCACCGGCACTGGCAGTTCGTTGCAGTTAATCGATCCGCGCCAGGATAATTGGCGATCAGGAAATTGGACTGCGATCTCAACCAACACCAGCACGCTTCCAACCTGGCAGTACGTTACTCTCACTGGTACAGCTCCCCGACCGATCCTTCTGATTTGCATGCATGGAAGCCCAGGGGACGTTTATGTCGATGACCTAAAACTGGTGGCTGGCAGTGTTCCCGAAGCCGGACCGAACCTCCTGCAAAACGGCGATTTTGAAACTGCTTTGACGGGGCCCTGGACTGTCTCTGCCAATATGGCCAATTCGGCGATCAGCACTTCCATCCGGCATTCTGGGACTGCCAGCCTGCATGTCGTTGCGACTGCAGCCGGTGATACTATCTCCGACGCGATCTGGGAAAATACCTCACCCATTGTGACGAATGGGACTTACACATTGAGTTATTGGTATTTGCCGAGCACGAACGGAAATCAGCTCCTGCTCCGGCTCTCCGGCTCGGGGCCAAATCTCGGTCAGATCTATAGTCTCCAGAACATCCAACCTGCAGCGAGTTCCTCGCTGGCGACGCCCGGCGGACCCAATTCCGTGCTGACGACGTTGCCTTCGTTCCAGCCATTGTGGCTAAACGAGCTGCAGGCCGATAATCTAACCGGCATCACGAACCGCGCTGGACAACATACGCCCTGGCTTGAACTCTATAATCCCTCTGCCAGTACGGTTTCGTTGACTGGCCTCTTCCTGGCGACCAATTACGCAAATCTTTTGGGTTGGGGTTTCCCTGCTGGCTCTTCGATCAACCCCGGACAGTTCATGGTTATTTTCGCCGATGGTCAAACCAATCTCTCCACTGCTGTTGAACTGCATACTAATTTCCGCCTCATAAGCGGCTCCGGCTCGCTGGCGTTGAGCCGGCTTTACAATGGGCAACCACAGGTGCTCGATTATATCAATTACACCAATGTCGCCCCCGATCATTCGTACGGTTCTGCGCCAGATGGACAGAGTTTCGATCGTCAGGAATTTGCCTTCGCGACGGCGGGCAGCAGTAACAACATTACCAGTGGGCCTTCATCGATTCCTTATTCCAGCGTGAGTTGGGTCTATACACAGGATTTCAATGCGCTCCCCGATCCCGGCGCAGTCTCGGTGAATAGTGCCAACCCAGTCTCGATTAATGGCGTGATTTACTCGCTGGCTAATCCTTTTGATTTCGCCTTCCCTGCCGTCGCTTCCGGCAACGCGGGCGGCTTGGGTCTGCCAAGCCTAGAAGGCTGGTACGGATTGGGTGTTTCCGGGTCGAAGTTTGGTGCCACTTCGGGAGATCAAACCACTGGCGGCGTGATCGATTTTGGCTTAGGTGGCAGTGCCAACCGCGCACTGGGCCTGTTGGCTACCAGCAGCACCGGCGCGACCGCAATCGGTGCCAAATTCATAAATTTCACCGGCCGCACGCTCAATTATATCAATGCCCAAATCACAGCAGAACTGTGGCGTCAATCTGACGTGCCCAAAACCTTAACATCGTTCTATTTCATCGATCCGACGGGCATCGCGCCCTTCTCGACCTCTGCCACAGCGACCCTGCCGGCGCTTAATGTCAGTTTCCCCACCAGTCCCAGCGCGACGGGTGGCATAGCGGTCGATGGCACAGCCTCTGTCAATCAATCCATTCTCAGTATCCAAAACCAGGTAATTACGAACTGGGCACCCGGCGCCGCGCTGTGGTTGGTTTGGGAAATGACCGACTCCAGCGGCAAAGCCCAAGGCCTAGCGCTCGATAACCTAACTTTCTCCGCTTCGGATCAGGCTGCGGTCGAAACAGGACCGGGTTTGAACGTGCAACCTGCTAATGGCTCGCTGGTGATGAGTTGGCTCTCGGTTTCGGGCACTTCTTATCAAATCGAGTACAACGATAACTTGAATTCCAATATCTGGACGGCTCTGGGCTCGCCGCTCCTTGGAACAGGATCAATACTTACCGTCACCAACGACATCTCTCAATCCTCACAACGCTTTTACAGGCTCCGCATCGTACCCTGAAGTGGAACGCAGAGTTTTACTCTGCTGTATCGCAGAGTTCCACTCTGCGTTCGTGAGGCACCTTGCAGGTTAAAAACCTGCGGTACAGCAGAGTGAAACTCTGCGTTACGCGGACCCACGTGCGCGGGCATCTATTTCCCGACCGGCTCGACGTCCTCCAAGCCGACATCGATGTATTGGCCGCCGCCAGTTTGCTTGCAGTGGACCGCCAGCACGTTTGGCCCGGGCTTTAAAGCCGCGCGGGCAGTCGCCGAAATGGGAGTCGCCTGGTAATCTGTGCTGTATCCAGCGACCTGCGCAGCCATCACGCCGTTAACGTACACTTCGGCATCTTCGTCGTGGTGCAGGCGCAGCTGCAGATCTTTCCATTTCCCCTTGGGCAGGGTGAATTCCCGACGCAACCAGATATCGGAACTATTCCAAACCGTGCGCACGACTGCCCCGGGTGTCCCTTTGATTCCAAAACCGCCGGCGCTTTGCTTCCAGGAGGACGCATCGAAATCGGGCTTGAACCAACCATCGGTTTGCGGGGTGGTCGTGTAACGCCACGTGATGGCCTCGCTTTCCGAGGTTGGCACAACGACGACAATTTTCGGCGGCTTGGGCAACGGAGCCCAATTGGCCGCCCTGGCAGTATCACATCCGGCCCACTTTCTCCACGCAGGCAAATCATAAAGCATTTGCAGAAAGACCCCGCCGACAACCGATCGTGCCTGAAACCCTTCCTGCTTGCCGGAAGTGGTCGAAAACCAGTCGGTCATCGGCACATGACTTGGGCTTTCGTTGAGAAAACGCCAGACGGGATCGACCAGAGCTTCGAAATCCGGCGCGGATTGAGTCAGGGTGGCGGTCCAAAGTGTCCAATCGAGTTTTGTGTAGGCGCGGCGATTATCGAGCGGCAGGCCGAAATCGTTTTGTTTGGTTTTGTAAAAGTTCATCTCTTTGCGAATGGCAGATTCGGGGAACAAATGCAGTCCAAGGATCCGATCCCAAACGAGGTTATACTTTTGGCTCCAGGAACCCGGTTTATCAAACGCCAGTCGGAAGTGATCGCCATCGTCGGCTTCTTTGACCCAACGGGCGGCGAATCCTCTGCCCAACTCCATTAATTCCCCTGCCTTGGCCTTATCGCCGCGCAATTCGCAAAGTTTGGCAAAGGCACCCAAACCACAGATCGCCTTGGCCGAAAGATTGACATTGTGGGCAAGGTGCCCCGCGAAATCGTCCGTGCACAGTTGGTTTTCCGGATCGAAACCTTTGGCTTTCAAATAATCAGCCCACTTGACGAGCACGGGCCAGTATTTGGCACAAAACTGGGCATTGCCCTCTACCTGGGCCAGGGCCGCCAAGAGCAGCAACATGTTCCCGGTTTCTTCGACCGGCATTTGATCTTCCTCGGTACGCTCGCCGCCTCCGTAAACCTGGCCGTTGGCCATGGGATAAGTGCCAAGGTCGTGTGGAGCAAAAGGCCAGCGCCAGCGCGGGGAAGCGGCGTAGTCCAGAATCGGGACCAGCATCGCCTTGGCGAGTGAGGGATTGAACAGCAGGAATTGTGGCGCCATTGGATAAATGACATC
>DATJGF010000252.1:0-10204 GCA_035495315.1 Candidatus Limnocylindrales bacterium | reverse complement strand
TGAAGGTATCGAATCCACTTTTGCTCTCAACTATCTCAGCCGGTTCGCGCTAACTCAGCGCCTCCTGCCACTTCTGGAATCAGCGGGACGATCCAATCAAAGCGCGCGCGTTGTCCTTCTCAGCGGAGCAGCTCAACAAGGGAAGATCTATTTCGACGACGTTAATCTCACCGGGAATTTTTCGACGATCCGGTCCGTTCTCCAATTCTGCGCGGCCAACGACGCGTTTACGAGTGAAATGGCGCGCATACGAAACGGTGAACAATCAAACGTGGCAATTAATTGCTTGAAGATCGGTGTGGTCAAGACCAAGATCCGACGCGAATTTCCACTGTGGATGAAAATCCTGGTGCCGATAATCTTCGATCCCTTGCTCCGCCAAACTCCACGAGACGTTGCGGGGTCGGTTCTGAGCTTGCTGCTTGATAACCAGTTTGAAGGAGTAAGCGGCGGATTATTCCTGAAAATAAAGCGGTTCAAACGAATCGAACCTGGCAGTGCTGCAACCGACTCTGAAACGGGCCGACGACTCTTTGAGCTGAGTGAGCGAATGGTTGCCAAAGCGATCGGTAGCGTTCCATTAGCATACGGTTGATCGCGTTGCTCGGAGGAGGCTGGAAAGCGGCTGTCACAAATCCGACGCCTCGCTGGTCTTATGTTCGACGACCGATGTTGGTCGACGGAGATGAAACTTGTTGAACAATTGCTGAAATGAAGGCACCAAATTCCACGATAAACGGACACACCGCAGTTGATCTGGAGCATGTCACGCGTGCGTATCGCCGTGATGAATTTGAAGTGCGCGCTCTCGACGACGTCACACTCCAAATACCTTCGCGCAGTTTTGTGGCTATTATGGGCCCCTCGGGCTCTGGGAAGACCACGATGCTCAACTTGATTGCGGGGATCGATCACCCCACATCGGGACGGGTCGCCGTGGGCGGGGAAGAAATCGCCGGGATGCCGGAGAGCGAACTGGCCTCCTGGCGTGCCCGGCATATCGGCCTGGTGTTCCAATTCTACAACTTAATCCCGGTTTTGACGGCCTTTGAGAACGTAGAGTTGCCACTATTGCTCACAGACCTGAGCAAATCGGTGCGAATGGAGCATGTGGAGTTTGCGCTTAGGGCCGTCGGCCTGTCAGATCGGATGACTCATTATCCACGGCAACTCTCTGGCGGACAGGAACAACGCGTGGCAATAGCCAGAGCTATCGTCACGGATCCCACTATTGTCGTCGCGGACGAGCCTACGGGGGACCTCGATGCCAAATCTGCCGATGAAATTCTGAACCTCCTGAGCCAATTGAATGAACAATTGCAGAAGACGATCGTGATGGTGACCCACGATTCTCGTTCGGAGCGGTTTGTGGAGACCGTCTATCGACTGGAGAAGGGGCTGCTCGTTGGAACCGAGAAGGGCGGCGCAGCTCCCAAACCTGATGCGAAGATTCGAGTTCAAGTGTAGGCCCTCGAAGGGGCAAATATGAAATACGCGCTCTTGATCCTGAAGAACCTGCTACGCAGCAAACGGAGAACGATCCTCACAATGCTCTCCATCGCCGTTTCGCTGTTCATTTTCTCCGCCCTGGTCAGTTTGCCGAACTTTGCAAATCAGGTGCTCGCCGATACCTCTTCGTCGGTTCGCATCGCCTGCCGGACCAAGATGGGTCTCGATTACCCGCTTCCGGAAGCCTATAAGTCCAAAATTGCCGCCACGCCACACGTAGTCGCCGTGGTGCCTGATGTTTTCTTCGGCGGAATTTATCACGACGTCACGGACCAATTCCCGAACATTGCAGTTGATCCTGAGCAGATCGACGTGATGTGGCCCGACTGGGGATTTTCAGCAGGCGGAGTTGAGCAGTTCAAAAAGCTAAAAACCGCGTGCATTGTGGCTGAGGGCACGATGAGGCGCTTCAATCTGCATGTAGGGCAGCAGATTCAACTTCGCGGAACCACGTTTCCATTCAATCTCGCCCTTACCATAGTCGGCACAGTTGCCCGGCCGCCGGCTCCTAGCTTCCTTATGTTCCGTCGCGACTATTTCGAAGAAGCAGCAGGCCGGCCTGGTATTGCCCATAACTTCTGGGTTCGCGTGGATAGTTCAAGCGCTGTGCCGCAAGTGGCAGCCGCCTTGGATCAAATGTTTGCTAATTCATCGGCCGAAACGCAGAGCGACTCCGAGGCCGCTTTCCTGGGCAGCATCATTGGCCGGTTTCGAGCTTTTTTTCGCCTGGCTGAACTGCTTGGGCTCGTCGTGGTTGTCGCAATCGGCCTGGTCGCCGCGAACACGGCTGCCATGTCGATCCGAGAAAAGCGCAACGAAATTGCTGTTATGCGCTCGATTGGATTCCCAGCGAACACTTTACTCGGCCTACTGGTAGCGGAATCCGTGACTATAGCCGTGCTCGGCGGTGCCGTAGGCTGCGGTGGAGCATTTGGTCTTCTCAAAATCTTTTCGTTCAATGCGGACGCGCTGGGACCATTTGCAACCCTTCGGATACCGCCGTTCGTGGTCGCTGAGGCGCTGGCAGTCTCGGTTCTGATTGGCGTTTTGAGCGCCTGGTTTCCTGCTCGAGCGGCCGCGCGGCGCGCCATTGCCGACTCTCTAAGGGTCATCGACTGATATGGCTATTCCATTCAAATACAACAGCAGAAGCCTGTTGCTCAGGCGCGTCTCCAACTCGATGACAGCCGGCGCCATCGCTCTGGTGGTCGCGGTCTTCGTCGCGGCGATGGCATTGGTTGCCGGCCTGGACTCGACTGTGCAGGACACAAGCTCACCCGATAACATCATTTTGCTGCGCCGAGGAGCCAGCTCAGAGACCGCCTCGATAATCACATTGGACCAACTCGACGCGCTTAAATTTCTGCCGGAAATCCGGCGCGACGCATCCGGCAACCCAATGGTTTCGCCCGAGCTCGCCGAACAAATCCTGATGCCGGCGGCCGATCGGAGCTTGGATAATCTTCCGCTACGCGGCGTCCTACCGCCAAGTTCACTGGTGCATGAGAAGGTTCACATCATTTCGGGTCGTATGCTTGTTCCTGGCCTGAGCGAGGTGGTCATTGGCAAATCAATCGTCAACCGATATCCGGGTTGTTCTTTGGGCTTGGATTTGCGAGTTGGTCGAAGAACCTGGAGGGTCGTAGGGGTCTTCGAGGCTGGCGGTAGCTCGTTTGAATCCGAGGTCTGGGCCGACCTTCACACGCTCCAGGATGATTCTCGCCGTGGCTCCTCCTTCAACAGCGTTCGGTTCAAGCTTGCGCCGGGTGCAAACGTCGCGTCCCTGGTCCAGCGTGTCGCGGATGACCCCAGGATTAATCTACAGGCGGAAACGGAATCCGAATATTACAGAGAACAATCCGCTTTTGCCGCAAAGCTCCGAGTGCTGGGTCTAGTGGTGGCCGGAATCATGGCCTCCGCAGCGATTTTCGCCGCGATGAATACGATGTACGCCTCCGTCTCGGCCCGCACCACGGAAATCGGTACCTTGCGGGCCTTGGGTTTCCGGCCAATGTCGATTATGACTTCATTCCTATTGGAGTCTTCGACTTTGGCCTTTGTGGCGGGTCTGATTGGGGTGCTCCTGGCTATGCCAATTAATGGGTTTTCAAGCAAATTCAACGGTTCACTTTCGTCGCCGACCCTGGCCTTCAGGTTTCACGTTACCTTCACCATTGTTATACAGGCCCTCGTGTTCGCGGTCGCTATGGGCCTCGCCGGCGGCTGGCTGCCAGCGCGGCAGGCTATGCGGCTTACGGTGGTCAAAGCATTGAGGAGAACTTAAATGTCATCTGAAGCAGTACAAAAACTCGGCAACTTGGAATCCCTGCGAATCCCTCGCGCGCGCCCACCAGCTCGGACTAGCCGGAAGCGATTTGTCTTCGCCGCGACCCTTGTTGTTGTCCTCACTGCAGCAGGCGTGCTCGCCTCCGCTTTATATTCACGAACGATCGGCCGTCCGCTGACCGTGCAAACGCTTTTGGTACAAGCTAGAGGGCACAACCAGCCGCGCGTTATGCTGACAGGTTCTGGTTACGTAGTTACCCGTCATAAATACATCACCATCGGAACCAAGATTCTGGGCCAAATCCTTGCCGAGCCAATCGAAGAAGGCCAGCACCTCAAAGAGGGCGACCTCCTGGCACGAATTGATGATCGTGATTACCAGGCCCAACTTAGGCAGGCGTATGCCGCACGCGAGCTGGCCGAGGCTAACGTGAGATTGACCATCGCCAAAGCCGAGCGAGCACGAAAGCTCGATGGGACTGGCGCGATTTCAAAAGAAGAACTCGAAACCGCAATCAATGCGGCCGAGGTGGCCCAGGCACAACTCAAACGGGACGAGGCTGCGGTTGATTATGCGAAATTCGAAGTCAGCCAATGCGTCATCACCTCACCGATCAACGGAATAGTGCTCAAAAAGTATCGCGAGATGGGCGACACCATAAATTACGGCGGACAAATCCAAGCCGGCGGTGGCGCCACCGATATTGCTCAGCTCGCCGATACCGATGACATGCGAGCGGAGGTGGACATTAACGAATCCGACATCGCAAAAGTCGGCATCGGATCTCCTGCAGCAGTTGCGCTCGACGCTTATCCCGACAAACGCTTCGATGCGGCTCTGGTTAAGGTCTACCCGGAAGCTGACCGGCAAAAGGGAACCGTCAAAGTCGAGGTCCAAATCGAAAAGCCCGACCTGGAACTCATCAAACCCGAAATGGGTGTCAAAGTGAGTTTTCTGGCGAACCGTTCTACCGCAACTGCAGCTCCGATGATCGTGATTCCGAAAGCCGCCATCATGACCGATGGCCACGAATCATTTGTCTGGACGGTGCAGAACGGCACCTTGAGAAAAAAACCGGTCGTCCGCGCGCGGGAGCTCGAGACGGGGGCCGAGATTAAGGGACTCGATGACGGTGAAATTGTCGTTGTAGCGCCAACACCAGAACTCCGTGTTGGCCAAACGGTAACCGTGGCTGGAGCGCCCGTTCGCTAAAGCGTCATCAGCGCACCAGAGAAAAGAGGTCATTCGCATGGTCAACGACGGGTTCTGGTTTGGTTGCTTTCCTAATTCCACATCAGTCTCTTACTGCCTGATCCGTTTCAGAAACGTCCGGACTTTGTCGGCAATTTCGTTCGCGTGAGTTTCCAGCGCGAAATGACCGGTGTCGAAGAAGTGAATCTCGGCATTCGGGTTGTCCCGAGAGAACGCCTTTCCTCCGGCTGGCAGGAAAAACGGATCATTCTGACCCCACACCGCAAGCAAGGGCGGACAATGCTTGCGAAAGAGCTCCTGAAACTTCGGATATAGCGCGACATTGCTCGCGTAGTCCAGAAATAGATCAAGCTGGATTTCGTC
Organism: Candidatus Limnocylindrales bacterium; assembly: GCA_035495315.1. Classification (GTDB taxonomy): domain Bacteria; phylum Verrucomicrobiota; class Verrucomicrobiia; order Limisphaerales; family UBA8199; genus DATJGF01. The sequence continues at coordinate 4,833 of DATJGF010000252.1, read as the reverse complement.
ATTGCCGGGCCTGGCGAGCAAGGCTGAATCCAGCGTAAAGCTCTCAGGCGCAACGAGTGATTGATCGGCAACACCGTGAGTGTATTGCCACTTCGTGGCCTCTGGCTTCAGAAAATCGCGCAAGGCCGCTCGGTTCGAGGCGCTGGGCTCCTTCCAGTAATTCTGGATGGGATTCCAGCCCTGGCTCAACCCCTCCTCATACGCGTTGCCATTTTGCGAAATGATAGCGGAGATCCGCTCGGGGTGCGCCAATGCTAGGCGCAGACCAACCGGAGCGCCGTAATCGAATATGTAGATCGCGAATCGTTTCAGCCCGATTTCTTCAGTGAAACCCCCGATGACCCGTGCGAGGTTTTCAAAGGTGTACTTGAAATCGCTACGCGGCGGCGAATCCGAAAACCCAAAACCCGGCAAATCGGGTGCGACGACGTGATAATCGTCGGCAAGCTTTGGAATAAGGTTGCGAAACATGTGAGACGATGTGGGGAACCCATGTAGCAACAGAATAGTAGGCGACTTCGGATTTCCGGCTTCGCGGTAGAACAGATTGATACCGTCAACTTTGATGGTTTGATTTTTAGTCATACTGGTTTTGATTTTAATGGTTTTTGTTTTGATTCACGGAATGAGAACGACCTTGCCGACGGTCTGGCGGCTGGAAAGAGCAGCTAAGGCTGCCTCAGCTCGGACAAGGGGAAAGGAGTTCGCGGCGACCAGTTTGATTTTCTTTTGCGAAATAAGGTCAAGAAGCGGTTGAACACATTCCTTAATCTGCTCAGGTCGCAATGTCGGGAAGGCATAGCCGATCAGGGATTGGTTTTTGAAGCTCAGCTGCTGCATCTTCACGGTTGAGATCGTGTCGTGATAGTTCTTGGCGCCGTAAAAGACTACGCGTCCGAAGGGCGCAATTAGATTGAAACTCGCGTCGCCGATCTTTCCTGAGGCCATTTCCAAGACGACGTCCACACCTTTTCCACCGGTCGCCTGCATGACTTGGTCAGGCCAGGTGCTGTGGCTATAATCGATCACCACATCTGCTCCCAGCCTTCTGACCAGTTCGAGTTTTCGTGGCGAACTAGCCAGGGCTATGACTCGTTTGACTCCCATGATTTTTGCCAGTTGCACCAGATATAGGCCCACGCCGCCGGCGGCCGCCTGGATGAGAAGCGTTTCGTCTGGCAAGGGCTTGGCGGCTAGCTTCAATAGCGTATATGCGGATAGACCTTGAATCGGAATGGTGCTGGCCTCGGCGAAGGAGATCCCATCTGGAATCGGCATGGTCAGGCTGGCATCGGCTGTTGCATATTCCGCGTATCCGCCACTGGAAACGACCCCTGTCACCCGGTCGCCAATCTTAAGTCTTTCGACCCGCGAGCCGCAATCGACCACGACTCCGGCCGCTTCAAAACCCATGATGATTGGCAGTGGGCGCGGCAGCGGATACCTGCCCCAGGTCTGCTCGACTTCAGCGTAGTTGACACCTGCAGCCTTCACTTCTATCAACACTTCGTTCGGCGCGGGTTTGGGTCTCTTAATGTCAACCAGGCGCATATTTTCAGGGCCCTCCAGCCCGTTCAATTGAATGGCTCTCATCTTGTGCTCCGGTAGTTCCTTTGGCCGCTTTCAGAGTTGGCTCATCCCTCCGTCCACATTGAGCTCCACGCCGACGATATAGTTGGAGGCAGGCGAAGCCAGAAACAGTACGGCCTCCGCGATGTCTTCAGACCGACCGAGGCGTTTGGCGGGGACCCGTCCAAGGATGACCTTGGCGAGTTCATCCACGCCTTGTGGGGTCAGCCCGAGCCGGCCAAAAATAGGGGTTTCGATGGGGCCGGGAGCGATGGCATTGACCCGGACGTTGCGCGCAATCAGCTCGGCAGACAGTGTGCGTGCCAACGAACGCAGCGCGGCCTTGCTGGCGGCATAAACACTGGAGCCGGGCAGGCCCAGTGTGTCTACTGCCGTCGTGGTGAGAATGACCGATGCGCCATCGTTGAGTAATGGCAGAGCCTTTTGGATGGTGAAATATGACCCCTTGAGATTGGTGTTCAGCAGTTCGTCGTAATGTTGTACGGTTACCTCTTGTACAGGAGCGAATTTGGCCACACCGGCGTTGACGAACAGCGCGTCGATGTTGCCAAACCGGTCTTTGACCTGTCGGAAGAACGCATCGAGGCTGGAGAGGTCCGTGACATCTGCCTGTACGGCCAGAGTCTCCGGACCAATCTCCCTGGCTGCCTGGTCCAGGGTTTTGCGGTCGCGTCCCGAGATGGCGACTTTCGCACCCTGAGTGCCGAACTTTTTGGCCGTGGCAAGCCCAATTCCACTATTGCCGCCAGTGACGACGGCCACTTTACCTTCAAACGTTTTCATATGTTTAGTTTTCTGTTTGTTGAGTTATTCAGAATCGTTACGTGAGGTTTGTCGCAGTAGTGTAGCAATCATTACACAATAATTGCGCACATTTGAAAGCCGTCAAATTATACTGTAATATTTGCTACAAATTGAGTTGCCTACAGAACGGCGCCAAGCCGGCGGGAGTTGGCGCCAGCCAACGACATGGGTAGAAAACTGGAATTTAATTACGAACGGGCCATCGAACGGGCCACAGGGGTGTTCTGGGCCAAGGGGTATAGCGCGTCGTCAATGCGTGACCTTTTGAAAGCCATGGGTATCGGGGAGGGGTCCTTTTACCATCTATTCGGCAGCAAGAACCGACTTTATTTAGAGTGCCTGAGGCACTATAACGCCACCGTAACACGGCGTCGGCTGGCTTTACTTGAAGCCGAACCGTCCATTCGCAAGGGACTCCGGGACTTTTTTAGGGGCTTGGTTGATGATTTGGACAATCCCAAGAGACCTCACGTATGCCTGATGGCGCGCAGCCTTTCCTCGGACGTCCTGGATGAGGCTGATTTGGCCTCATATGTGAAGTCGGGGATGACGATGTTTGAAGCGTCCCTTTCGGGCCGGCTCGAAAAGGCTAAGAAGGCCGGGGAGCTGCCCGCGAATTTTCAGGCGGAGATTTCTGCTCAGATTATCTTTACGTTCCTGCAGGGATATTTCCGTGTGGTAAAGGTGTTGAAGCCTCGCGAAGAAATGTGGCGGCAAATTGAGACCTTGTTGACCAGACTCGGTCTTTAGACTCGATCGGCAGGATTGGGCTCGGATCGCTACCTTCTATAGTCAAACTGGAACCAGCGCATTCCCCAGGCGGGGCGCTTTGGTTGAGGATTTTGTGGGCCTAAGTTCCATAACCGATTGTGCTTTCCTGGGTTGAAGGAGCTTGGCGATCAATCCTGTCCAGCCTGTTTGATGTGAAGCTCCGACCCCGCGGCCAGTGTCACCGTGGAAATATTCATGGAACAGGATGTAGTCGCGAAAATGCGGGTCCTTCGACAACTTCTCATGATAATTGAGCACCGGACGCTCACCCTTCTCGTCCTTCAAGAAGAGTCTGCTCAAGCGTCCAGACAGTTCGTCCGCTACCTCAGAGATGGTCATGAATTTGCCGGAGCCAGTGGGACATTCGACTTCAAACTCATCACCATAGTAATGGTGGAATTTTTGAAGCGATTCGATGATGAGATAGTTCACCGGCATCCAGATTGGCCCACGCCAATTGGAATTGCCCCCGAAGAGCCCTGAGTTCGACTCAGCCGGCTGATATGAAACGCTTAAGCGTGTTCCATTGGACGAGAACTCATACGGATGATCGAGATGATGACGTGAAATTGCACGGATACCGAAATCGGAAAGGAACTCCGTTTCGTCAAGCAGGCGGCGCAGGAGACACTTCATACGGTGGCCGCGCAGCAGGGACAACAGATGACGTTGACCCATCCCCGGCTCATTCCATCGGGATACCAATTTCGCCAGATCCGGCCGATAATTTAGGAACCATTTCAAGCGGGCTGCAAAGCCAGGCAGCTGTTCGAGCAGGTCCTCATCCAGTGTTTCGACGGCAAACAGAGGAATGAGGCCCACCATGGAACGAACCTTGAGCGGGGTCATTTCGCCGTTGGGCAGGTTTAGAACGTCGTAATAAAACTCGTCTTTGTCGCACCAGAGACCAATACCCCCCTCACCAATGTTGTTCATCGCTTCGGCAATGTGCAGGAAATGTTCGAAGAACTTGGTGGCGATATCCTCATAAGCTTTGTTGTGCTTTGCGAGTTCCAGAGCGATGCGCATCAGGTTGAGGCTGTACATCGCCATCCAACTGGTGCCGTCGGCCTGGTTAATGAATCCCCCTGTTGGCAAGGCCGCGCTTCGGTTGAAGACGCCAATGTTGTCCAAACCCAGGAAGCCACCTTGGAAAATGTTTCTTCCCTGGGTGTCTTTGCGGTTCACCCACCAGGTGAAATTGAGCATCAGCTTGTGAAAAACTCGCTCCAGGAACGCCAGGTCGCCCTTGTCGCCTCGCTGATTGCGATCCATCTGAAATACCCGCCAGGTTGCCCAGGCATGGACCGGAGGGTTGACATCACCAAAGGCCCATTCGTAAGCCGGCAGCTGGCCGTTGGGGTGCATATACCATTCGCGCGTGAGCAACAGAAGTTGGTTCTTGGCGAACTCCGGATCCACGAGCGTTAACGGAATGCAATGAAAAGCCAAATCCCACGCCGCATACCAGGGGTACTCCCATTTATCAGGCATGGACAGAATGTCGGCATTATTCAGGTGCATCCATTCACGATTGCGGCCCCACTTGCGTTCAGCAGGTGGGGCGAACTGACCGGGATCGCCATTGAACCACTTAGGCAGATCGTAGTAAAAGAATTGCTTGCCCCAGATCATGCCCGCGAGGGCCTGACGCTGAACATTGCAGGC
>DATJGF010000251.1:0-12467 GCA_035495315.1 Candidatus Limnocylindrales bacterium | reverse complement strand
AGCTGCAGTTGCCCCGAGGACAACTCACCGGGATCACTCCCGGTGGCACCCGTGAAATCAACCTTTGGTCGGGCAAAGCCAACATTGGTTTAAGCATACAGGGCGGCAATTCCAAGCAAGCCAACCTGAATGCCAGCGCGGAACTGGCCCGGCGAACACCCGCCACTCAGTTCTTGTTGAACTATCTGGGCAATTACAGCGAGGTCGAAGGCTCGCAGAACGCCAACAATCATCGCGTCAACCTCAGCTACGACGTCCGGCTGAACAAGTATTGGTTTATTCGCCCAGTCCAACTGGAATATTACCGCGACCAATTGGCCAACATCGCGCATCGGGTCACCGCCGGCGTCGGGTTTGGCTATTACATCTTTGATCGAGATAAGCTCGAGTGGAAAGTGGCGGCCGGCCCGGGCTATCAATACACCCGCTTCGAAACGGTGGAGCCCGGAGAGTCCGACTCGGCCTCGACGCCCGCCGGCCTTTTGACCACCAAATTCAAAGCGGATATCACCTCACGCCTAACGTTTGAGCAGACTTTTGCCGCCACGCTGGCCAGTCAGCAGGCGGGGCTTTACTCTCATCACTGGGTGTCGAGTCTGGAGTTTGAGATCAAGCGACATTTGGATCTCAACGTTTCCTTCGTGTGGGATTATCTCCAAAATCCGCAAACCGAAGCCAGCGGCGTCGTGCCCTTGCATAGTGATTTCCGGCTGACACTCGGGGTCGGGGTGAAATTCTGACTTTCCTCACACGAAAAACCATTCAAAATAAAACGAAAGACTAGCATGAAAGAAACCCGTTCAACTCAGTTGTCCAATCCTCAAACCAAGACCGCCTGCCAGGTACTAACCTTGCTGTTGCTCGTAGTGTTAGTGGGCTGCAGCTCCGTCTCGACTCGCGTCGACAAGGCTCCCGTCAAGGGGCGGAGTTTCTCGTTCCTAAATACCGGCTCACGGGAGATCCCAAGCTACGCCGAAACTCGGCAGCAAGTTCACACGATGGTGCAACAGGCCTTGATCAAGAATCTGGGGGCCAAAGGTGTCAGCCACGTGGAGTCGGGAGGCGAGGTTACAGTCGCTTACCTGGTTATCGTCGGGGACAACGCGGCAACGACCTCAATGAATGATTACTTCGGTTACAGTGCTGATAGCGATGCGTTGGTCAAAAAAGTTCATGCCGAGGACACGACTAAAGACACTCGCAGTTACTTTCAAGCCGGCACGTTGGTCGTGGATTTGATCGATCCGGCCAGTTCGAAGCTCCTTCAACGTCGCTCGATGCAGGCGCCGGTACTCAAGGACCTGACCCAGGAAGCGCGGACAGCACGGGTTCAGACCATAGTGGATGAGATGCTGAAAGACCTGCCCATTTCGCCGTAACATGCTTTAAGCTGGGGTCATCGCCGGAATCAGTCGTACATGATGAAGGTTATCCAATTTGTGCCGGCGCTTGTTTGGGTGCTGGCCTGTGGTTGTGCGACGCACGACGTCAATCCGACTAAACCCAAAACGACAGTCGGGTATGTTGATTTTTACACCGACTCCAACCTCAACCTGAGCTGGCGGGTTAAGCGCGCGGAGGAACAAAACGGTGATATGGTCGAGGCATTTCTCGAATATTCACCCCTGAAGGGTAATATTCTGCGCCTGGCAGTGCCGGCGGGAACCAATCTCTTCGAAGTCTGGTTTATGAATAAATTAACCACCGGCCCGCAACCCGTTCTGGTTTCAGTTGCCAATGCCAAAATCACACCGGTGCGGGTTGCGCTGAATCCAGCCGGGGCAGGTACGGTGCGCACGGAATTATATGAGTATCGAACGACGCGCCGTGGTGTCCGCCAGGTGGCCAGAAACGTTTCAGGAGATCAGCAAGCGCTTGAGATCAACCTCGCCGCCGCCCTTCCGCAGGATTATCGACCGAAGGAACAAATGCCTTACTTTTCGCCGCCCGCCAAATAGATATCCCAAGGGGCTGCGCGGATTTGGCAAGCGGAAGGCACTCGAAAGAATTGCGCCTGGCAGCAAAGCTCACTTCAGACGTTTGGCGACCTCGTTGAGCACCTTCTGATATGGACCGCTGCGGAAGTTCAAGAGGGCGCTTTCGTCCTCGAAAAACGAATCGTTTGCGTGACGAACCATGTAAGCTTTGCATTGCAACCGGTAGGTTCCGCTGCTCAGATCGACCAGTGCAGCTCGGACGCGCACGATGGTCGAGCCGCCATAGTAGGTATCAACCACGCCCCCATAAGCCAGGGATTGTCCCTGCGATCCCTCCTTCTCGAAAACCATGCCGGAAGGTGAGAGTGACCGAACTGCATAGCCGTTTTCCTGAAACACCTTGCCGGCGGTCTGACATATTTGGTCCGGAGTTCGCCCGGGAATATCTACCGAGGCAAAACTGGCGGAGGTGGGTTCTCCAGTCCTGCAGCCGGAAGCCAGGAGTAGGCCGAGCAGGCTCAGGAACAACGATCGGAAACTGCGGCTCAGTTCAGAACGAATTGGATGCATAGTTTGAAGGGTCTTTACGGCAGGTTTTTATTGGGAGGGGGTTGGCGGATACTTTGCCAGGATTTTTCGGATGGCGTCCTGCAACATGTCCGCAGTGACCTTACCAGATGTGTCTTTCTTCATCCAGCCAATCCAAACGACCTCTTTGCTGCGATTATCCATTATCTCAATTATTAATGTGCGCTCGGTATAGGTTGAAATTTCAGTATATGGATTTTGAACCACGGTGTATGTCCCGTAACGCGTCATTACAGGATAGGTGTAGCCGTAATTCCTGACTTCGATTTGAGGCAAAGACCGCCCCTTCAGGTTGACGGCAAGGTCGGCGACCTCCGGCGGCGCTTGCTTCAGTCCCTTGGCAGCAAATTCGCCAACTACCGTTTCGCGAGCTGGTTGTGCCAGTCGCATCATCATGCCAGGATCGTCTGCCGGGCTTTTGTCCGGCAGAGGCATCAAGGCGAAGGTCTTGTAATCGCCAAAGCGAGTTCCTGATTTGAACTCGCTGTTGACGGGGGTGGCGCATCCAGCGACCAACATTAAGGCAGCGGCGCATCCAAGCATTGAAATTGGGAAAAGCCGGGACATAAGATCACCTTGGTTGAGGGGATTCTCCGAGTTGTCTCGCCGGAAGGACCGGCACATAAACCGCCAGTGACATCCGCGTCGCCAAGTCCTGACGGTTATCGATTTGCGCGAAGCGGAACACCTTGGACGCAGGCAACACTTTTCCAAGCTTCTTGATATACTTTTTCTTAATGCTCAGCAGGTCACTTTCGATTTTGGCATGTTGCTTGAGCATTTCAGTCGCTCGACGGTCCGAAATGTTTGGATAGTTTTCGGTGAATTCCAGGATCAACTCGACGAGGTGGTCCGTAACTTTGTCGACCTCAGCGCGGTAGCTGTCATAAATCGGCCAGAACGCCTGGCTCTCTGATTCGGTGAATTTCATTTGCTCGGCCACCAGCACCTTGCGGTCAAGCTTTAGTTCACTCCGCAACACTTCAAGCGCATCGCGGGGCAGTTGCGCGGTTGCCAGCGCCGCGCCGGCGAGCCAGAATCCCAGTGCAATCACCAGGGAACAGTTTTTTGTTGAACTCATAGAATGCATGTTGTCGTCCTTTCGCGCGGTTACAGCTAAGTGGTTACGAAGCCGAATTGACGGTTAATGGCTGCTGCAATTGAAACTCAAGCAATGTTCCCGGTGATACCACAACGGATTGCCCGCGCTTCACGCCGGAGGCGACGGCGCCAATAGCGGCTCCTTTGGCGGCCCCATCGCCGCCATCGGCAATTGCGCCAATGGCGGCGCCCGCGGCTGCGCCGCGTGCTGTCTTGCCCATTGATTTGGCGCCGGATTGCGCGTATGGACCGGTCACAATCGGCACCATTGAACCCGCGACGGTCAATTCGGTTAATCGGAGGTCGAGCGAGCTTTGCCCGGCATATCGTCCGGCCTTCTTTGCATTCTCCACGCGGCCATAAATGCGGGTGCCGGCCTTGGCGACCATTTGACCGTTGATGATTAGATCCGTTTCCAACGTCGTGGTAAACCGCTTGCCTTTGGCATCATTGGAGGAGGCGCCGTCTTGCATTCGCACCAGGAGAGTAGTCCCCGCCGGAACAGTAACCGGGCCTCCCGCAGGTGCCGGCGCGGGAGCTGGAGCTGCGGCGGGAGGAGCAGTAGAACCCGCGGCAGCCGCGCCGCTTCCTGTAAACGTAAGGGCCAGCGCCTGGGCAGTCTCGATGACCTGCACTCCTTCGGAGGTCTCGAAACGAATCGTGCCGGCGGTTCCACCGACATAGGTCCCATTCAGCACCTTTCCGTTCTTGAGCTCAAGAACATCAGCGTGCGCAACACAAATGATGACAGCGAAGGTCATCGAGGATAGAGCGAAGAATTCAATTTTCATATGATCATTCTGTTAAAAGTTATTACCCACTCTAAAGGCTCAGGCCGGCACGCTCCGCTAAGGCGTTTCATCGGAACCCGGGCATCCACTGACTGTAAATACGGTTTAACGCACCGCTGGCCTGGGCCTTGGCGATGAAGGCGTTGGCCGAGTCCCTCAGGGCAGTATCCCCGCGTCGAATCCCCCAACCCAACAGCTCGTCATAACTGGGCATAGGCAGAGCGATTACCACAAGACCTTTGACTTCATACCGTCCCGCGAGATGCCACACGATCGGCGCGTCGCTAAGGAAAACGTCAATATCCTTATCGACGAGTGCCTCCGCGGCTTGTTCACCAGTCTTGTAGTACTTTCTCTCTACCGTCGGAAACTCCTGGCGGACGAGGAAATCCGAGGTGGTGCCCTGCTTCAGCCCAAAGCCTCGTTTGGCTTGCGCTGCGACATTAAGAACGAAGGCGTATTTGTCCTCATCACGACACAATGCCAATTGGCTGACTTTGAGGTAAGGATTCGAAAAGGCGATGCGGTACTGGCGTGCCGGGGTAATCGACATCGAGGACATGATGATATCGATCCGATTCTCGGACAGCGCATCAATCAGTTTTTCCCATTTTTCCTCGACGAAAACCACTCGCCGGCCCAGTTCCTTACCCAAAGCCTGCGCCAGGTCCGCCTCGACGCCGGTGATTTGTTCCCCGTCCTTGAAAATCATGGGGGGAGAAATGGGGCAGACGCCTACACGCAGGATTGCCGGATCTGCTGCGACCGGCTTGGAAACGGGAGTCGTGCCACACCCGGCCAGCAACAACGCGGCCGGAAAAAGCATTCTGAACTTCGAGATCAAGCCGGCTTGAAGAGTTTTTTAACGACTGCCCAGCGGGCGCCGCAGAGCATCAGCAGGCCGCCGGCCAGAGTGCAGATAAGATCCTCGTAGGTAATGAGCACGGGACCGAGACCGAAGTTCAATTGGGCGACGTGCGCTACTATGCCGCCGATGAACGACCCAACCAGACCCAGTACGATGCTGGTTAACTGCCCTCTCTTACCGAACCGAAAAAGAAGTCCGCCCACCAAACAGCCCATGATGACCCAGGCAACGAGCTCATCCGGGGTGCGGTTCTTGAGCCGCTTTTCGTCGATGGCCTGCCAGAGCTCCTCCGCTTTACCGACAGCCGCCTGGCCCTTTTCGTGGATTGCTTGCCGGACCTCGTTAGTCTTACTGCCATCAGGGGTGGGAGCTGCCGCAGACGATGTGTCGGGATCCGCAGCGCCACAAAGGCCCCCGGCGCATAGCAGGACACCGAGACTGATCGTGAGGCTCGACAGCCATCGGGACGACAAAACAAAGGGACCAAGTGATTTGCTCATTAGGTTTAATTCTGTTTTCTCACAAAAAGTCCTTCAGATTCCGTTTGTGCTGCCGGCCGACTCGTGCAATTTGGCCTGCCGCCTTGCCGCTTCCACGACTTCCAAGCCCTTGGTTTGCGAGCAGTAGTAAAAGGTGACCTCGGGAGGGCGCTTGGAGAGCTCCAACGCCGCCAGGATGCGCTTGTATAAGTCCGAGCGAATGTGCTGGTGCAGGGCTTCCTCCGATTCCCATTGTTCGGCGTAGCGAACGTGATTGTTCAAGAGTTCCTCTTCAGAAAACCATGAACCCATGCAGCCCGGACACGGTCGAGTGAGGTCCTGAACGGATCGTAGCAGTTCAATCACCTGAGCCCGCTGTTTTACGGAAGGGAACAGCCTTATGATGGAAAAGACCACGCCCATAGATCATGCGAAAAATATGCCAGCCCTGGCAGCGGTTTATACCGCCTGTTCAAGGCACTAATCACTAGTAGCTTAGCTGATCTTAAGCTGCTGAAGCGCGCGCTTATAATCGCGCTCGTGAAGTCGGTATTTGAACCCGGAGTCGGCATCCCGTCCCGGACCGACGATCTATTAACGAGGTTTGTAAGGTCGATGTGCAAAGCGGTAAGACTAAGCTGTCTATTGTGCCGGTATAGTTATGACCGGCAGGTTTTCTTTATCTCCGGTTTCTGCCAGAGTGAAGAGCATCATCATAAAGGAAAAGGCCCGCTTGCTCCTCAAATCTCGATCGTCGATCCAGAACCAATGGTCCCGGAACTGGACGAGTACGTAAGTGTCATTTGGCTTACTCTTTGAACTATGAATGCGGATTAGGCGCGTGGCTTCTCCCCCGGCGCCGATAGACTCGTACCCGGGCGAGACCCGACCTTGGGCTAAATCTTCGGGCGGGACTTCTGCCTGGGCGGCCATTGCCATCATGATGTGCAAAATTGAGCGGGTTTGCAGTGCAAGCTCGCGGTCACTGCTGGCGGTGGCTCCAAAGGCAATCTGAATCTCCGTCGCGTTCGGATCCAAACGGAGCAACCCTCGCAGTTCCTTGATGTCGGCCAGGGTTTCGTCTGTAATATCCTTTGTCTGGAACGTCAGGATGGTGCTGGAGCCCTGCGAGCCGCCCTGCCGGACCCTTAAACCAACTGCTCCGGTGAGCTGAATTTTTCGCAATAATTCCAGTGCGCGCAGGAACTTCGGATCGGGTGGTGTCATGCCATCAATAGTGGTCTCCTGGTTCTTTAATCCATTCATAGCGCCGACCGCCGAGTAAAAGACGGCATTGGCCGGCCAACCGGATTGAACGGTATAGAGAACAGACTCGGGCGGAAGGGGACTCATCAGTGAGCGAATGAACTTCGGTCCGGTTAAGGGAGTGTACGTAATCGTCGGACGATCGGTGAACCTGGCCGCGCCCCCTGCACTGAGGTAATTGCCCTGCACCGCGGCAGCTGACGAAAGCGTCCCGCCGGCATTAACCGCAGCCTCAAGGGTGTAGCCGGCAACGATCTGTCCCACATCGACAAATGTGGGTGGATCGAGGTAACGCAACCTTATGATATTCAGAAGGGTCTGGCGCTTCCATGACTCCGAGATCGATGCGCTATAATCAAAGCGGTCTCGAGGTACAGTTGAGGGGCCGATGCTCTTGCAACCGCAACAAAGCACCAAGCACGCGCCAATTCCCATGATAAACCAGTTTTTCAAGTAGTTCGCTTTCCGTTTCACCCGTTGATTTTGTTCTGCAACAAAGCCCAAACGATCGGTGGCGGTCCAAAACTGCTGTGGATTCGACTGTAGCCCAGGAAGATTTCATAACACCCCGATTCAAGGGCTCGAGTTTTTCCCACGGTAACTGCTCGTCGGCATCAGTCCTGCGGTTCCGCCGCGGGCGACAAGGAACATTGCCGGAACCATGCCAGTCGCCGAAGCACAGCCTGAGGCAAGCGCAAGTTCCTAGTGCTGGAAGGCTTACAGAGCGAAGAAAAATTATTGTTGCTGGCGAAATAGGGTCGCGCCAAGTCTGTATGTCAACTCAGGGACGTCATTTCGTCTTTCTGACGCCGGTGCGGTATTCCGAGCTTTTGCATGCGGGAATAGAGTGTGCTGGGTTCGAGATCCAGAATCTTGGCCGCGCCGTGTGGACCTTTGATCCGCCAACTCGTGCTTTCCAAGGTTCTAAGGATGTGCTCCCGCTCAGCTTCGGCCAGTGTCACCGGTTGGGCCTCACGGGTTGCCCCGTCACCGGCGATGGTCAGCTTAAGGGTATCGCCCGAGCTCAAAATGACACTATGCTCGATCACGTTGCGGAGCTCTCGAATATTTCCCGGCCAGGTGTGACGCTGAAGTATCTCCATTGCCTTGCGAGGCAGCTTGGTGATCTTCTTGCCCATGCGTGTCGCAAACTCTTCCATGAAGGCAAAGACTAAGAGCGGAAGGTCGTCGATTCTCTCTCGCAGTGGAGGAATGGCAATCGGGAAAACGTTGAGCCGGTAATAGAGGTCCTCGCGGAAGCGCCCTTTGCGCACTTCGGCGGCCAAATCCCGGTTGGTGGCGGCCATTACGCGCACATCGACTTTGTGGGTTTTGGGGCTGCCTAACCGCTGATACTCCCCTTGCTGCAGCACACGCAAGAGCTTCGCCTGGACTTCCAGCGACAGCTCGCCGACTTCATCCAGAAAAATGGTCGACCCGTTAGCTAATTCAAACCGTCCGACCTGGCTGGTCAACGCGCCGGTATAAGCACCGCGCTCGCGGCCGAACAATTCACTCTCGACGAGGGCGGAGGGCAGCGCCGCGCAATTGACGAGGACCATCATCTGGCTTTTGCGCCGGCTGAGCCGGTGAATTTCCTGAGCGATGAGCTCTTTGCCAGTCCCGGTTTCCCCGCTGATCAACACCGGGCAATCAGCCGGGGCTGCTTGCTCGACGTCATGGAGCACTCGCTTAATGACTTTGCCCTGGCCGATAACATGGCCATGAGCATGGCTGACCTTGATTTCGGTTTTGAGGTACTCGCTTTCGGCTTGCAAGCGGTCCTTCAGTTGCTGGATTTCGGCGTAAGAATTGGCGAGGGCTTCCTGTGCAGACTTCCGTTCGGTGATATCGACCGTCGCGCCCATGAGCCGTTCCGGCGTGCCGGCTGAACTGTATTGGCACCGGCCGCGGGTGCTGACCCAATAGTTGCGCTCGCCGGACAGCACAACCCGGAATTCGATCGACAGATCGCCGCGCGTGAGAATCGCCTGGTCTGTTGCGACGCGAACCCGCTGACGATCTTCGGGATGGACCATGGCTAAAAAGCCCTCGAAGGTCAGGTCCGAACCGTTCGGCAGTTCCAGCAGTTCGTAGGCTTTAGGTGTCGTGTGGAAACGTCCGGAGCTGAGTTCCAGACTCCAGAGGGCGGCGCCGGCAGAATCGGCGGCCAGGCTCAATTGCGCTTCGCTGGCTCGCAATTTCTCATCTGAGACTTTGCGCGCGGTTGCCTGCGCGAAAACCGTGGCGACGTGCTCCAGGCGTTTCAACAGCCAGTCGGGACAAAAGCGTTCGGACTGCATTCCAAAAGCGACGGCCCCGAGGACCTGGCCCTCGACCAGAAACGGAATGACCATGCCGGAGCGCGTCTCGAACTGGGCCAACATCGCTTTGTCCTGGGCGGCTTCAGCGGGCAAATCATCGATCCGAGAGACGACGATTTTCTTTCCGCGCCTGACGTGACTTGTAAGCCAGGGAAACAGCGCTTGGGAATCGGTGCCCAGCGGCATGGTCTGGGTGGCCAACGCCGGCTTCATCCCGGGAGATATGTTTGATGGACCTTCCGGTGGTGTGGCCTCGGACGGGAAGCTGTCCTGCAAGTAATGATGAGTCAAGGTGAAGGAAGCGCAGGAATTGGCGGAGTTGCGCCACAATTGAGCCCACTGCAGTCCCAACGCATTGCACACTCGTTTCAGGGCATCTTCGATTTCGTGATCGACTTGTTCGACCGGGAGATTCGCGAATCTTGCCAGGATATCAACCAGCAATCCTTCGAATTGCAGGTCGAGGTTCTGCGCGCGGCGAAACAGCGCCTTTGCCCGTTCCTCGGGTGAACAAGCCCAGAGATAGATTGGCACTTGCAGGTTCTTGGAATGCCCGTTGGCACGAGGTCCTGTGGCCGGGGAGGTATGGTTTAGCGCCCAGGCAAGGAGGTTGTCCTTTGGTTCTGAGGTTTGGCAAGTTTCCGCGTTCATGGTCGGTCTCCGGTGTTGAGTTTGATCAGTCAGTTGCGTGGCGACGGTTCGTTGCCGCTGGAATTACCTTTGCCGCCCAAGGCAGAAGGCAATTGGAGCAGGTCTTCTTTAAGCAAGAACCCAGCCGCGCCCGCTTCACGGGCGCTTTCGCGCAACTTCGGATGATTATGTTGAGTCACAATGAGGATGCGTGATTGTGGGAACTTCGACATGATCAGCCGCGTGGCGGTCACACCATCCATGGTCCCCATCGCGACGTCCATTACTGCCCAGTCAGGTCGTTCGACTTCGTATGCGGCCACCGCCTCACCGCCGTCGGCGCATTCCACAAAGTCATCGGCGACTTCAGCCAGCAACGTGCGAATAAGTCCGCGCATCTCCGCGTTATTATCCACAATCATTACCTTCATACGGCTTCGATTAGTTTATTTCTGAGTCGCAATCACAACATGACCGCCGGAAAAAGTGAATCAGGGCTGTCCCTTGAAAATACTACGTGGTCGCCACAGCTCGTCTACGTGGGCGCACGGAGAGATGGCGCGCCGGGTGGCAAAGAATGGATGATAGAAGATGGAGGATGGAGGGGGAACTCGCTCCGCTTTAGGCTTGATTTGGTTTGATTCAGTTTGATCCAGCTTGAAGCAGCTTGATGTTGATGAGCTCGATGAAGGCCGGTGGGCGGAGTGACTGGGTGGTCGCTGCAACTGGAGGAGCGGTGTCAAACAATGCGTCATTATTTGGTGATGAGTTGGAAATTTCAGTTCGAGGTTGAAGTGTAGGAAGTGAAATTTGGCGCAATTAGGTGAAATTAAGTGAGAGATTTTGAAATTTAGAGAAATCGCTATGAGGTGAACGGGGGGTTAGAGCGCACTTTGGGTTCCAACCGGTTCCAATTGGTTCCAACCGGTGCGAACCGGTTAAAGGAGGAAAGAGGGTGGAGGATTGGTCCAGCGACGGTGGAGGGCGGGCGAGAGCGAGCGGGAACCATTGCTGGATTCGTTACCAGGTTGTTGAGTTTGTGTTGATTGTTCATAGTGTCATCGTTGCAATTCTCCCTATATGGGTGGACAAACCGTGTCCCCGATTGGACAAACCGTGTCCCCAGGGGCAGAAAAGTGATCGACAGCCCTTTTTCGGACGACCCAGGCCGTTCGTGGTGTCCTGTAAGCCAGTGGTTCATGCTGATTGTGGTGAAGTTTCCGCCAGGGTACGGACGGATTTTGCAGGCGATGAGCCGGCTGTGGTCGCCGCCAGCGAAGTGGAGTTTGACGGGGAACTAGGCGGGATGATTTTTGGCGGGGGATCGCCGCAACCAAATGATTGAGGCACTGGTTGCGAGTTACAGGTTGAAAGTTGTGAGAGACTTATGCGCCATTGAGACAGCGTTCACAACGTTGGAGACTACTGAAGCCCGTCCTCATCTATATGCATGTGTCGGATGTGAGGCTGCAGCCTGAAGGCTGCGTTCCGGTCGGGTGTGTTCTTCCGGGGTGCTTAGAAACGTCAACCCGTCAGGACCTCGGTATTCACGGGTGATCTTGAAGGTTTAGAAGCGTCAGGCCGACGTCAGGTGCGGCGTCAGAGGCGTCAGGAAGGCGATCCGTAACATGAGGTCCCGGACGGGTAAATGCGGTTGGTGGTCCGATGGTTCGGTCCGCGTTGGAAAACGTCGCGGCTTCCCCTGAACCTTGTAGGAGAGGACGTAAGGAGACTCTGATCCAGGGTAGTTGGCGAAAATCGTGAGAATCAGAGTCTCCTTACGTCGTCTCCTACAGTTAATGGTCACAATGCGCGTTGGAAAACGTGGAGACTTCACATGAACCGCAGCATGAAAAGGCCTCCTCTCCCAACCCTCTCCTCCAGAGGACCTTCTAAGAGGAGAGGGAGCGACGTCGCGAGTCTTGCGGGGTCAGATGCCGGGGGGCGCTGTGTCCCGCTTGATTAAGCTTGCGAATGCGAGAGGAGAAGGCGGGTGAAACCGAGGGAGTGAGTGGTGCGACAAGATGGCGCATATAGTGAAGACAAGCGGGACAAATTGCCGCAGAAAAGGTAAAGCTTCTGCACGGTGTCCTTGTTCTTAGCAGGTGCCGGTCAAATTAAAGCGGCCTCAGATCGAGGAGGAGGACGAAAAGCAGGAACGAGGACGGACAGCGCCCGATAAGCGCCCGACCTGATGGGCGCGGTTGAACAATTGCATGACTTTTCTGACTAAAGTCAAGAGCGATATTGATTTACAAAGGCCCCAAAACGGTTCAGAGTAAAGTTAAGGGGAAGAGGGGAATTTCACAACCAGAACCCGCGGTCGTTCGAGTGGAACCGCTTAACGCCACGATCTAAGATTGTGCGGCACTGACCAAAAGTTCTTATTGGTCGGCAAGATCTGGCGGGGGGTTGCGTATATAAGGGTGTATGCGAACCAACAACATCGCCAATCGTAGGAAGAACTCGAAAAGTCCTTTCAG
>DATJGF010000250.1:0-8093 GCA_035495315.1 Candidatus Limnocylindrales bacterium | reverse complement strand
GTGCGGGATTCGCGGTTCCCTGATTTGCCGGGGTTCTGGTCCAGTGCAACATGGGGCGATTACGACAACGACCGTTGGCCTGACTTGTACGTTTGTGGGTATGTGCAATACAATAGCTCAGAGGACGAACGGACTCGGATGTCCGCGCAGATTGGGACGGCCGTCCCTTATACTCTCAATCCCTCATCCTATCTGCCGGCATCCAATCGCTTATTCCACAGCAATGGAGACGGGACGTTTACCGATGTATCCGAGCAACTGCACGTGACGGATGCCGCAGGCCGCAGTTTGGGAGCTTTGTGGCATGATTTCGATGATGATGGCTGGCTGGACCTGTACGTCGCTAATGACGTCTCGGATAATGTGCTTTATCACAACGTTGGAGGAAGATTTGAGGACATTAGCGACCAGGCCTGTGTGAAGGATTATCGCAGCGCAATGGGCTTGGCGGCGGGCGATTATGACCGAGATGGTGACGATGATTTGTTCATTGGTCACTGGGTGGGCCAGGAAAATGCACTATTTGATAATCTTTGGGCCGACAGTCGGCGCCACGGGCAAGCGCCTGAGCAAGCCACAAATCGGGTCAACTTCAAACCGGCCGGTCTCATGTTTACAGATGTGGCCGATATGGTCGGCTTGGGGCAAATCGCGCTGCAATATGTGAGTTGGGGAACAGAATTTGTAGACTTTGACGGCGATGGCTGGCTCGACCTGGTGGTAGCCAACGGAAGCACTTTGGAAGAGGAGGGACCATTTCCCCGCAAACTCAAACCTCAGGAAACTTTCCTCTTTTGGAACGATCACCGCCGTTTCTTTCACAACCTCGCGCCGCTGAACAAATCACTGTCCGAAGCGCACGTTAGCCGCGGTCTGGCGGTTGCGGATTTCAACAATGACGGCGCGATGGACATCATGATTTCGTTTCTCGGGGAAGGGGTGCAATTACTCCGTAACGACATGCAACAAGGACACTGGCTGAAGGTCAGGTTACACAGTCGCCTGAAAAACGGCGCGCCGCTCGGGTTCGGGGATGGGGCCAAGCTCATCGCTCACATAGGGGAGGTTGGGTTGCGTCGCACGGTCTCCAGCGTCTCTTATCTTTCGCAAAGCAGCCGGACCGTTCATTTTGGTTTAGGTGAAGCAGAACGGGTAAACAGGCTAGAGGTCCGCTGGCTTGGAGGCCAGACCAACTTCTATGACAACCTCGAGGCGAACACGACTTGGGAAATTACCGAGGGCGACCCGATGCCCAAACGGTTTGTTGCCCATGCGCTACACCGTACCACTTCCTCGAGCTCCAGCGTAGCGAATGGCCCGAAGCTAATTGGATCGACCACTCCACAGGATTCGGTCGAGGAAAAGGCACGAGTCCTGGAGTTCTGGCGGATACTGCGTGAGGCCATGAATGCAATGAAAATCGTAAAGGATAACGCAAAGGCGATCCCCCTTTTCCGTGCCGCACTGGTTTTGGATGCAAAACACGAAGATGCGCGATATTACCTGGGGCAATGCCTGGCCGCGGAAGGAGACGTGGAAGGCGCGCTGGCTCAATTTGAAGAATTGACTCGGATAAACCCGCACAGTCATCGTGGTTTTCAGCAATGGGGGGTCGTGCGAGCTTGCAACACTCGCGGCGACGCCGACCTGGCGGCTGCCGAGAAATCACTCGAGCATGCTCATAATCTGAATCCGGAGGAAACCGGCGCGCTGCTCGTCCTTGGCGAGGTGTCGTTGATGCGCGGCGACCTGCCTAAAGCCCAGCAACGACTGCAAGCCGTCTCCCAGACTAACACCAAAGCTGTCGGGGCTTTTTTTCTGCGTGGTTATCTTGCCTGGCGCTCGGGTGAATCATCGCAAGCCCGCACGATGTTAGCCAGCGCTCGCCTGGCGCTGGGCAAAGATTGGCAGCCTAAAGGCGCGACCGCCGAAGGAGATGTCAGGAACAAGCAGCATGTCGAGACTTCACCGCTGATCCAGTACTGGGAGCGTTGGGACGGCACGGACGACCCGGATCGAGTCTTTGGTGCTCTGGCTGCCTACCTGAATGATCTTAATAAGAAAAACTGAAGTATCGCGAGTTCTTGATTTAGGTCAAAGAACTCCATCGACCCCATCGTTAACGTGCTGACGATGCAAGTCCACAAACGACTCCGCCATATTCTGGTGTTGGCGGCTTTGTTCTCCATCGTCGAGCCCACCCGACCGACTCTGTCCGGTGAACCGGCGTTTCCGCAAAGCAACGCCGAAGCCGGCAAGGCGGTGTACGTCCAACATTGTGCCGCTTGTCATGGGGTGAATGGCGATGGCAAAGGTCCGGCTTCGGTTTGGCTATTTCCGCGTCCACGCAACTTCAGTGCCGGGTTGTTCAAAATAAAGTCTACCCCGGGGATGACCCTGCCGACCGATGATGACCTCTTGAACACCGTCACACGCGGGATGCCGGGCAGTTCGATGCCTAGTTTCACTTACCTGACGGAACAAGAGCGCCGAGATGCGGTCCAGTATATAAAATCTCTGACATCCTTTACTGACGCATCCGGCAAGCGGGTCAACCGGTTCGAGCAAGCCCGTGACAACGGTGAACTGGCTGCGCCGATCCGCGTGCCGCCGGAACCGCCCGTCACCGTCCAATCATTGGCTGAGGGCGCTCGAATATTTTCGAAACTGAATTGCATCGTGTGTCATGGCGAGACTGGCGCAGGTGACGGGCCCAACGCTCCAAGCCTCAAAGACACTCAAGGCCTGTACCTTCCGCCTCGCGATTTTAATACGGGGGCATTTCGCGGCGGCCACACGGGCCGGGATCTATTTATGCGGATTACCACCGGGCTGCCAGGTACGCCTATGGTTGCCTTCGACAATAAGGTGATGACCGATGATGAACGATGGTCGCTGGTGCACTTCATTCAGTCCCTCCGGCGTAAAGATGTCGAAATCAATGACCTGTTGGCTCCGACCGATGGTCTTGTTCGTGCCAGCCGCGTGAAAGGCAAACTCCCGGTTGATCCGGCCGATCCAATTTGGGAATCGTTGGACCCAATACGAATCGTGCTGAATCCCCTGTGGCCAGAGAAGGACTTAATTTATGCCGTAGCGGTGCGCGCGGTTCACGATGGCAAAGGCCTGGCGATTCTGTGCACCTGGAAGGACCCAACCACTGACGGTGCCCCGGTGAGGATTCAGGATTTTCAGGACGCGATCGCGCTGCAGTTTTCGATGAACGGCAATACGCCATTCCTGGGCATGGGTGACGCAAACAACCCTGTCAATATCTGGCAATGGAAAGCGGGTTGGCAGCGGGAGGCCGATGGACAACGCCAGGACATGGCTGACCTCTACCCGGCGATGCACGTGGACACCTACTTTGCGACGAGTTACCGCACGGCCCTCGATGCGGGCAACGCGGTCGCGCGCCAGCACACTTCTGCCGTGGAGGACGCCAATGCGCGCGGTTTCGGCACTCTGAAATCGCAGCCACCCGCAGGGCAGAACGTGAAGGGCAAAGGTGTCTGGCGTGATGGCTCCTGGAGCGTTTTGCTCGTTCGCGAGTTGAAATCAAAAGACGTCGATGATGTGAAGTTCGTCGTTGGAAAGCAGACTCCTGTGGCATTCGCGGTCTGGGATGGTCAAAACCGCGACCGGAACGGTCGCAAAGTAGTCAGCAACTGGCACCAGTTGGTCCTCGAACCTTGAAGAATTGACGAGCATCTATGAACAGCAACTTAAATCGGCGTGATTTTATCAAACGCAGCGGCCTGGTCGGCGCTGGGATCACGGCAGCACAGATGTTGCCCTTGCGCTTTCTTCAGGCGCAAACGGCCGATGACCTGGAAAACCCGCTGGCCCACTATCCCAACCGCGAATGGGAAAAGCTCTATCGTAACCAATACGCTTACGACCATACCTTTTCCTGGGTTTGCGCTCCCAACGATACCCACAACTGCCGCATTACCGCCCACGTTCGCAATGGCGTAATCGTTAGACTCGGCGAGGAATACGATATCGCGACCTACTCCGATATTTACGGAAACAAAGCCACGTCGAACTGGGGCAATCGCCATTGCGCCAAAGGCTACACGTTCCACCGCATTCTGTACGGTCCGTACCGGCTCAAACACCCTATTGTACGACGAGGCTGGAAACGGTGGGCGGATGCCGGCTTTCCAGAACTGACTGCCGAGGTGAAAGCGAAATATCTGTTCGATTCTCGCGGCACGGACAAGTTTGAGCGCATCACTTGGGAGGACGCCTTCACCTACATCGCGAAAGCGATGAAGGCGATCGCTACTCGCTACAGCGGCGAAGCGGGTGCGAAATTACTCACCGCGCAAGGCTATCCCAAAGAGATGATTGACGATATGGGAGGGGCGGGCACGCGCACGATCAAGATGCGCGGCGGCATGGGGTTGCTCGGCGTGCTTGGAAAATACGGCATGTATCGCCTGTGCAATTCATTAGCGCTGCTCGATGTCCATATTCGGGGTGTGAAACACGAGGAAGCCAAAGCCGGTCGCATCTGGTCCAACTACACCTGGCATGGCGATCAGGCGCCCGGTCATCCGTGGGTGCACGGACTTCAGAACAGCGAATGCGACTTTAATGACCTGCGCAACGCCAAGCTCATCGTGATGAACGGCAAAAACCTGGTGGAGAACAAAATGGCTGACGCCCACTGGTTCGTCGAGAGCATGGAACGCGGCGCCAAAATTGTCGTCATCGCTCCGGAATACGGTGCTCCCTCTACTAAGGCGGATTATTGGATTCCGGTGCGCCCTGCGACCGATGCGGCTTTGTGGTTGGGCGTTACCAAGGTGATGATCGACAACAAATGGTATGACGAAGGTTTCATCAAGCAGTTCACAGATTTCCCGCTGCTCATCCGCAGCGACAATCTTAAGCGCCTCCGTGCCGCCGAGGTTTTCGCCGGCTACAAGAGCAGTTTGCCTGAGGACAGCCCCAGCAAAAAGGTTCAGGGCCTGACTGATGAACAGCACCAGAAGTTGGGCGATTTTGTCGTCTGGGACGCCAAGACCGCATCGCCTAAGGCTATTACTCGCGACCTGGTCGGGAAGACTCTTGAAAGATCCGGCATCGACCCACAACTCGATTTCCATGGCAAAGTGAAGCTGGCAGACGGCAGCGAAGTCGAAGTAGCGACTTCATGGAGCCTCTACCAGGTACATCTTAAGGACTACGATTTGGATACCGTTTCTGAAATTACGTCGGCACCGAAGGAACTGGTTCAGCAACTCGCCAAAGACCTGGCGACGATTAAGCCGGCGGCCATTCACCAGGGCGAAGGCATCAACCATTGGTTCCATGCAACGGAAGCAAACCGGGCGGCTTATTTGCCGCTGATGTTAACCGGCAACATTGGCAAACCCGGCACCGGTTGCCATGGTTGGGCCGGCAATTATAAAGCGGCTCTGTTCCAGGGTAGCAAGCTGACCGGTTGGGGCTTTAAGGGGTGGGTGGCGGAAGATCCCTTCGAACAAAATCTCGATCCCAAGGCGCATGGCCGCGAAGTCAAAGCGCACCCCTATACCAAAGACGAAGAACCTGCCTATTGGAATCACGGCGACCGTCCGCTGATCGTCCAGACACCAAAAGAGGGGAGGAAATGTTTCACTGGCAAAACGCACATGCCGTCGCCTACCAAGGCGATCTTCACCACCAACGTTAACCTCATCAATAACGCGAAATGGGCCTACGGGATGATCAAGAACGTCAACCCCAATGTGGAGTTGATCGTCACTATGGACACCCAAATGACGGCGTCAGTCGAGTATTCCGACTTCGGTCTGCCGGCGAATTCCTGGGTGGAATTCCAGGACCTTGAGATCACAGCGAGTTGCTCCAATCCTTTTCTCCAAATTTGGAAGGGTGGGATCAAACCACTTTATGATGCCAAAGACGACCTCACAATTCTGGCCGGAATAGCAGCGGCGTTGGGCAAGGTTACCGGTGATAAGCGTTTCCACGACCATTTCAAGTTTGAACATGAAGGAAAGCGCGGCATCTACATTCAGCGCCTGCTGGATACTTGCACCACCACGGCCGGTTACAAACTGGAAGACATCATGGGCGGCAAATATGGTCCGCCTGGCGGTGCGCTGATGCTCTTCCGTTCGTATCCGCGCATCCCCTTTTACGAGCAAATCCAGGACGCCTATCCGTTTTACACCGATACCGGCCGGCTGCATTCCTACAGCGATGACCCGACCGCCCTCTCGTGTGGCGAGAATTTTATCGTGCATCGTGAAGGGCCAGAGGCCACACCTTATCTGCCGAACGTTATCATCAGTTCCAACCCACTCGTTCGTCCGAACGATTACGGGATCCCGCTGGATGCCGAACATTGGGATGAGCGCACGGTTCGGAACGTCAAATTGCCTTGGGCGGACGCCAAGAAGACTACCAACTTTCTGTGGAAGGATGGTTACCAGTTCTACTGCCTGACGCCGAAATCGCGGCATAGTGTCCACTCCTCGTGGGCCAACGTGGATTGGCACCTGATCTGGAATTCAAACTTCGGCGATCCGTACCGCCTCGACAAGCGCCTGCCGAACGTCGGTGAGCACCAGCTCCATATGAATCCTCAAGCCGCCCGTGATCTGGGGATTAAGGACGGCGATTATGTCTACGTGGACGCCAACCCCGCCGACCGGCCTTACCTCGGAGCTACTCCGTCGGACCCGTTCTATAAGGTCAGCCGCCTCATGCTGCGCTGCACATACAACGCAGCCTATCCCTATAACGTGGTCATGATGAAACACGGCTCTTTTATCGCGACCGAAAAAACCGTCAAGGCGCAGCAAACGCGGCCCGATGGGCTCTCTCTCACCGACGAAGGCTACATCTCAAATTTCCGGTTTGGGTCGCAGCAATCGGTCACGCGCAACTGGCACATGCCGATGCACCAAACCGATACGCTGTTTCACAAGACCAAGGCGATGATGGGCTTCATTTTCGGAGGTGAGGCCGATAATCACGCGGTAAACACGGTGCCAAAGGAATGTCTCATCAGCGTTACCAAAGCCGAAGACGGCGGTCTCGGTGGAAAGGGACCGTGGAAGCCGGGAACCAACGGCATGTCACCAGACGCTGAAGGTGATGGCATGAAGAAATATCTGGCCGGCGGATTCACTGGAACTGGCGCGCCAACCACGCAAGGGTTCGAATAATCTCAATTCACTTATGCCCAAGGACGAATTTGATTTTGAAGATCCGCTGGAGCTGAACGGTCTGGCGTTCATGACACAGGAGGACACTACGGACACGATGTGTGAATGTTTTATCGAGGAGTTCATGCGCATCGGGTATGGCCAAAAACAGATTTTGGCATTGTTTCGCAACCCGCATTACCTCGGGATGTATATGGTACTCGAGAAGCGGGGAGAGCAGTTTGTTCGCGAGCGGGTGGCGGAGGTGTTCGCGCGGTGGGGCAGACCTGGCTATGCGGGAGGCGGTTCATGAGACTCATGGGACCCATGAGACTCGTGCGGTTGGCTCCAGTATTGCAGCCGCACGCGTGTCATGCGCTCACGCAAGCCACCTTCTTTGATGAAGTCCTGCTCCAGTCGCCGAATTTGCTGGTCCACCAGGTAGTTGGTCTGGTGAATGAGGCAAAGCGCAATATTGGCCACGACCTCCGGCGGGCGCGTTTCACAAAAGCGGCGGTACTGCTCATAGGTCTGCCCTGGCTTGCGAGCAAGCTTCCGCACGTAATGCGCTTCCTTCGAGTCTTTATCCCAAATCGGCAGATCGCGAGCGCGCAGGAAATCGCAATAGTCATCCAGCAACTCCTGGAGGCTGGCACGCGCCACATTCGTCAGCTTCAGTTCAGTTTCCTTCGAGGTGACCGAGGCCTTGCTTCCCTCCAGGATGTTTTTCTTCCCCGAGCGCGCCGCCTGAATCATCTGGTCGATCGTGCGATCGCCCTTGGCCAGGAATTTATGGCAAAAGCGAAACGTGATGTCATAAACCACCTCGGCCTTTTGAAACGACAGCAACGCTCGATAATTTCCGTGGGGTGGGAGGAATCCAGGTTGTTGGGAGCAATTCATGGGTCACACGGGTCCTATGGGTCG
>DATJGF010000249.1:0-3672 GCA_035495315.1 Candidatus Limnocylindrales bacterium | reverse complement strand
TCCTTGATTGCGATGTCGCTCTCCCAGGAAGGTCGCGAGGGCACGAAATAGGTCTCGACCCGCTTCACACCCGACGTCTGGCGCGCGATGCTCACCGCCGCCTGACCGGCCTGTGAGCCCGGCGGCACCACGCCCACGAGCACCACGATTCCCTGGCGGCAGTACACGTCGATCCCGCTGGTGCCTCGCACCGGGGAGGCGAGCAGGGCGGCCTTGATCTGCAATTCTGCCTGCGTGTCAGTGGCTTGGGTCACGAGTGAACGAGGATCGGTGGCGACGTCGTAGGTCTCTTTGACCGCGAGCACGTAGGGAGAGCAGCCGGCGAGAACAACAACCAATATCAAAAAAAGCGCGTGTTTAATTTTCATGATCGGAAACATCCTTTTGAAGCACCCATAGAAAATTCTTCCCTGAATACTTCCGCTAATGCAAATTTGATTTCTGGGTTTGCAATGCGGTGTAACCCGAGATCTTGGTTAACCCCAGTTTTTTCATGCGAAACCTGAGTGTCGATGGATGGAGTTTCAGCATCGCCGCCGCACCGTTGGGCCCATTGATACGCCACCCGGTGGCCTCAAGTGCCCGCAGAATGTGTTCCCGCTCTGCTTCGTTCAACGATGAAATGCTGCTCGATTCGTTAGACGTTTTCACCTCGCTGAGAGTTGCGTTCGTTGCCTGAATCAGCGGTTCAGGCAAGCGTAACACGCCGTCCAATGAGACGATCACAGCGCGCTCAATCACGTTTTGTAGCTCTCGGATGTTGCCCGGCCAGTTGTACTCCGTGAAAGCACGCATCACTTGTGCGGGAACTTCGCTGATAGTCTTGCCCAAACGTTCCCCGAGCTGTCGCGCATAATGCCTTACCAACAAGGGAATGTCTTCCCGTCGTTGCGAGAGCGGGGGAATGGTAATCGGATAGACATTAAGCCGATAAAAAAGATCCTGCCGGAACCGGCCCGCCGAAACCTCGTCGTGTAATTTACGATTGGTTGCCGCGATGACACGGACCCTGACTTTGATGGTGTTTGAACCGCCGACACGCTCAAATTCCCCCTCCTGAAGAACCCGTAAGAGCTTCGCCTGCGTGCCCGCTGGCAACTCGCCGGCTTCATCGAGGAGGATCGTGCCGCCATCAGCAAGCTCAAATCGCCCTTTGCGTTGCCGCTCCGCGCCCGTGAAGGCGCCTCTTTCATGTCCAAACAGTTCGCTCTCGACGAGAGCCTCAGGCAGCGTTGCGCAGTTCACCTTAATGTACGGCCCGTCTGATCGGGAACTTCTGTCGTGGATCGCACGGGCAAAGAGCTCCTTACCGACGCCGGTTTCTCCCTGTAACAGCACCGTCGCATCCGTTTTGGCCACTTGCTCCACCCGCGTGAGCACATATTTCAAGGCGTCGCTCTGGCCGACGATCTCCTCGAAACCTTTGACCTCGGAAATCTCTTCCTTTAGATACAGATTCTCCTCTTCGAGCTGCTCTTTCAGGCGCCGGATCTCCACCAGGGCAGCATGAAGATTTTGCTCCGCCTGCTTGCGCTCGGTGACATCGAACATGACCCCCACTCTGCGCTTGCGCATCCCGTGGCGGCCGCTCTCATCGACGGCCCGGCCTCTTGCCGCGACCCAACGTTCTCCGCCTTCGGGTAGCAGCACGCGAAATTCCCCTTCAAAGGAGACCCCAGTGCGCTGCGCGCGCTCAACCTCAACGATAACTCGGTCCCGGTCGTGGGGATGAATGCGCCCAATCAAGTCTTGCAGGCACAACACATCGTTCGGACCAAAGCCAAACAGAGAACGCAAACGTGGGTTTGTCCACAAGTCATCGTGTTCCATGTCGCGCGCCCATAGGCCCAGTTCGCCCGCGCTGATGGAAAGCTCCATGAATTCCTGGTTTTCCCAAAGCTCCCTTTCAGCGCGCCGCCGCCGCGCGCGGTGCAGGAGTAAGCCAATGATAGAGAGCGCCTGAACCGCGAAGATAGCGAACGCTCCAATGATGTACCAACGATACTCTTCCCACATTGACGGCGAACGGAATCGAACCACCGTGCCCGGTGGCAGCCGGGATTCGCTGATTTTCCGACGCTGGAGCTCGCGCCAATCGATGTTAGCTGTGGCTTGAGGCGAAGGCTGCACTCCGATATTGTCGGGTTTCTCTCCCTCCAGCACCCTCAGGGCCACCTCGCCCGCCAGTTTTCCGTGCGCTTCGAAGCCTGGAAACGCGCCGCCGACAATTCCTTGTCCGAGATAAGTCTCCAAGACTCCATAGACAGGAACGGTTGATGCCGCAGCAATCCGTTTCGCAACATCGGCAGGCGAGTAAGTGTGCCCGGCGCCATCGTCAGAAAAGGCGAGATAAAGCACAATCGAATCGGCGGGCAACTTCCGTAGATTGTCGAGAACCTGGTGAAGTGGCTGGTCGGACCAGTAGGAAACTTCGAGCCGGCCGTCATACGCCTTCAGCGCTTCACGCGCGCGGCGCAGCCAATTTCGATCATAGGGCGAGGTCCCGCTCACCACGACGATGCGCCGCGCGCCCGGCTGCAAACGCATCGCCAAATCCAGCGTTCCAGGAAGATCGAACCGTAAAGTTACACCGGCCATGCTCGGTTGGAGCAGGCGTCTGGGAAGCGCGTCTTCCGAGACATTGTAAAATACGATGGGCACTCCCGGCAGCAATAGCTGACGAAAGCGCAGGGCAAAATCCAACGCGTCCGCTCCCGCAGCCATCAGGAGATCTATTTTTCGGCTCCCGTATTTCTTTCGAAAAAGCGACAAGAACTCCGGCTCGATTTGCGAGCGATCAAACCACATCGTGTCCATGGTCTCGACGAAAAATTCTACGTTGCGGCTACCTTTGGCAGCAAAGGCCTCACGCATCCCACGGTCCTGAAGTATGCCCGCCGCCAGGTACTGGCTGGTATTTCGCAGGATCATAATCCTGAAAGGCTCTTCGACGTACTCTACGACTTGAGCGCCCACCTGGGCAATTGAGCCCAACAAATTAAAGCTAAAGAAAATTATCCACGCCCACCTGGCAACGTGCAGGCGTTTCAGGCAGAGAGGAAAGGTTCTCTTAAAACTTTTTAGCCAATTCATGTAGAGTCTTCCGGTGCACCGCAACTGAGCGCCAACAAACCGCGATGTCTTTTTCGGATGCGGCAAGCCGAAATGAAGTTTGTACTATTTACCAGAATGTCCGAAAAAGCTATCAGCGTTTGCCCGAATCGAATTTCGAAAAATCTTCGGAACCGATTACCATTGACGAGGCCACCAGCAGGCCCAAGACAAGGGCGGACAGGGTCCCGACCATTCCCATCCCTAGCTGCACCACAACTTTGGACTCCGAACTGAGATTCTGTCCCTTCCGGCTGGATGCATTCGCCTTTGTAAGCGTGTCCCATCCGCGAACGCACGACTCGGACGGCAGCGTGTGTTTGTTGAGAAGCCCAGTTTAGTCACGAAAAACGGCTCCGTGGAGCCGCTTCCGGCATCATCGTTCTTGCCCATTGTCCGTCGGCGTCTTGAGCCGGTCGGTGTACTTCTTTGCCTCCACACCCTGACCGCGCGCGCGGTAGAAGCTCACCAAGGCTGCAAGCACATCACGATTGTTTGGATGATCTGCGAGATTTTTTTTCAATCTTGCGATCGCTGCGTCCGATTTGCCAGCCGAGTGCA
>DATJGF010000248.1:0-17426 GCA_035495315.1 Candidatus Limnocylindrales bacterium | reverse complement strand
AAAATGCCCCCATGTCAGCTGTCGATGTCCTTGTTTCCGCCGCGGCTGACGGTTCAATAATCGTCCACAGCTCTAGAGCCACGGTATACGTCATGGCCAAGACCGGTGATTTCCAAAATTGCGGCATAAGCAACAGGATGTTTGGAAGGTCAAGACTACTCGCAGAAGCAACGGCAGACCTTAACCCATTGAGGCAAGGTCGCTCCCAGTTGCGAGGTCGTGTAGGTTTGGGCCCCATCAAAACGTGGCTTCCACTCGGGGCTGCTTGGCAAAACCGGCTCTTGGGTGGGAGGATGTTCCGTCCCACCTCCGAGGTCGTAACTGGAAGGGAAGAAATTGTGCCTATCGTCAGGCGTCCCGGTTACCCCGACAGACCAAGCTGTCCATCCCGGGAAAGAACTGTTCTCCTTTCCGCCCTTCCCATCTCTCCTAATGGCATGCATGAAGAAATCCTGCCAGGAGTGCGACAGACGTCCTAGTGCCTCCAGGGCGAGTTTGCAGTTCTCTTTATTTGGAGTCTGCAACCGGGTGTTAAACTCGGTCCGCTCAACGGTGAGGTAATCGCCGTAAGCCGTATCGCCTGCCTGCCCGGCTTCATTCCAATCCCTGTTGTAATGGCGGCGGTTTTGCCAGAGGTTACCTCTAACACTATCCTGGCTCAGGTTGGCGTCGATCAACCTCTTCTTCATCTGCCCCATGCATTTCGCAGTAGCCCCTAGTCCTCCCGAAACGGAATCAAACGCAGTCGTGGTCAGCTTCGTGTGGTCTCCCGAACCATAAAGCCCCAGAACGTCGAACCTATTCACCGGACGATTTTGAACAAATCCGTATAGATTCTTGGACTCTGTCTCCTCTAGCGGATCTTTGCTCAACCAACGTCCCGTGCTCCCATTGTAATACCGATATCCGTAATAAAGCAGGTCCGTCTCATCATCCTGGTATTTAGTGCAGAACCGGAAGGGATTTGCTTTAGCGATAGGGCCGGTGGCGCGGAGGAGTTCACCGAAGGGGCCGTATTCGTACTGGGCAGAAACCGTGCCATCGCTGGCTTTTGTTAACTGCTGGACATTTCCATTTCCATCGTAGCATGGCAAATGATTACCACTGGCTGCGTCGTTTATATTCAACAGGCCACCGACGCCGCCTGCTCCTTGAAGGCCCCCGGAGAAGTCCAATCCCCAGGCAAACGATCGAATCACACTGAGCTGAGGGTTGAGGTTGGCAATCAGGTTCCAGCCGTCATAGACGAATCGGTTCGTCACCTGCGCAAAATATCCGGACCCGTTGTTGGTGGAGACGAGCTTTTGGGTGCGCCTTCCCTGGTCATCGTATACGAAGTCGAGTTTGAACTTGGCTGCCGTGGGCACGGTTGAGAGCGCTTGCATGGTTACCAGCCGATTCTCCGCATCCCAGGTGTATTGCCAGCGACCGTCCTGAGTCAGATTGCCATCCAAGTCGTAGCTAAAGTTCTCGGGTGTTTGGGGCAGGAATATGCTCCCGTTAGCGTTTGTAAGGATGTCAGGATTGCTGCCGTTGTTCATCACCGCCAGATTCGTCACTGCCTGGTAAACCGCCCCGGAGCCGTTGTTAAGAGGAAGGGAGACCTGATAAAAGCTGCCTTTGCGGTACGTACGAGTGTTGTTCACCGTGACCGTGGCGTTGTTTGTTGCGGTACCTATCACATCAGCGGCTCCGGGGACCGTACGGCTGGTGTACTGGTTCAGGTTATTCGCGCTATATGTGGCATACCGAAGATTGGCACCCCATTGATCACCGCCGGCTTTGGTACTCCTTCGATTTCCGATGTCATCAAAGGCGTACTCAAATTGCTCGCCGGCAACAGGTGTGGCGTCGCTCCAGTACTTCTTCCCGGAAGTGACCTGACCCAGCGAGTCATACCCGTATGACCACCAGGAGTTGTCGGCGTTTGTCATCGCGGTACGCTGGTTCGCGGGGTTGTATTGGTAATTGAAGCTCGCGGTCGGACCGGCGGAAGGCACCGACGAAATCTGCGTGAGCCGGTTCAGGTTGTCGTACTGCTTAGTCGTGGACATGCGCGACACGCCGCTATATGTGTAGCTAATTTGGCTCACCAGTGGTGAGTTGGCAACGTAAGTGTATGAGGCCCTGAAATTGCTGTTTGTCACCGCTGAGAGGCGTCCACCAAGGTCATAACCGTACTGAACGAGTGTGGACGGCTGATTGCTCACCCCAACCGCGATCCGACGCAGCACTGCATCAAAGGCGTTTGTGATTCTGAGACCTCCCAACGGTCCTCCCGTACAGGCTTCGCCCAACAGATTGCCGGCATCGTCATAAGCCCGAGCTGTCGTGGTGCTGCCCTGTCCGATGCTGATCGGTCTTCCGCGCCGGTCATATGCGTAGCTGAGGTTAGGCGTGACGTTGTCACTGTACGTCACTGTTGCGAGGTCCCCCGCGTTGTTGTAAGCGTAAACCGTGTTGGTACCGCGCGCCCAAAGGCGAGAAGCCAGGCGTCCCGCGCTTGTGTAGGTATACCGCGGCCCTTTACCGTCAGCGTATGCCTTGTTGGTCAGCCAGCCACGCAGGACGGTGTGGAACTGAGGCCGCATTTGCCGGGTGCTCCGGTTGCACAGACGCGCGAACTCTCGTGCGTCGTAATTTGCCTGCGCCGCCAAGTATTCCCATCGCCAGCATCCGGGGATTAACCTCGCCATAGCTGGTCTCTGCTAAAATTGACGCACCGCCAACACAATTTGTCTCCCTACATATGATACGGACGGAAACGGGAGAATCTTTCAGGAAGATGTACACGAATTGCAGTTTGAAGCTGAGCTAAATGGTGACATTAGGTGTGAAAATAGCATGTTTTAAAAATGAGGGCGTGTTGCCCAAATGACTTTTCGGAAGGCCGAGCTCCGCGTAGCTCCGCGAGGCTCCAAAAAAAGCGGTTTTTAGCCCGAAAATTGGGGCCTCGCGTAGCTCGGCCTCCGATTAACCTGGACTGCGTTCATTTGGGCAACCTCCCGTGAGGAGGCTCTGATTCATGCTGAAGCGCCCGAATATTTTAGTCTCCTTACGTCGGCTCCTACAATGAAAGGATTTATTTAACCTACCAATGAACGGTTCGAGCGGTTCGAATCCTGCCTGGATTGACACCCAGACGCGACCCCTCAGCCTTTCCCTCTCCCCTTAGGAAGGGGAGAGGGAAACAGCCTCCTGACGTCGGCTCCTACAACTAGGATCTGTTTAAGGCGCTTAAGACGGCTTTGACGGAGGCCAGTTCGATATTGGTGTCGACGCCGGCGCCCCAACGGGCGCGGCCATCGGGGTGTTTTACCTGGATATAGGCGATCGCGGCGGCTTCCTCGCCTGCGCTCAATGCATGCTCGCTGTAGTTGCTGATCTCGAATCGCGGCACGCCGGCAGCGCCAAACCCATGGACGAGCGCGGCGAGCGGGCCGTTGCCTTCACCGGCAAGCTCAACGGTTTTTCCGTCCCGCAGCAAGCGCGCGCGGCACCGCACGGTGCCATTGTGGCTTTCGGTTTGGAAACCTTTGAGCTGCCAGGGTGAATTGCGTTCGATGTATTCGCGCCAGAACATCGCTTTTAATTCAGCGCCGCTGACTTCGCGGCCGAGGCGATCGACTTCGTCGTTGGCGATGGGCCCGAATTCGCGCTGCAAATCTTTGGGCAGCTCGATGCCGAATTCGCTTTCAAGAAGGTAAGCGACGCCGCCTTTGCCAGACTGACCATTTACTCGGATCACTTCGCGATATTGCCTGCCGATATCGGTTGGATCGATCGTGAGATAGGGCACGTCCCAGTGTTGGCGGCCGCCATTCTTTGACCATTCCGCCAAGCCTTTTTTGATCGCGTCCTGGTGCGAGCCGCTGAAGGCGGTAAAGACCAGCTCACCGGCGTAAGGCTGACGAGCGGGCACGGTCATACCGGTGCAGCGTTCATAAATCTGGCGCAGTGCATTGAGGTCGCGGAAATCGAGTCCGGGATCGATGCCTTGCATGTAGAGGTTGAGGGCGACGGTGACGATATCGAGGTTGCCGGTGCGTTCGCCGTTGCCGAAAAGGGTGCCCTCGACGCGGTCGGCTCCGGCGAGCAAGCCCAGTTCGGTAGCGGCGACACCGGTGCAGCGGTCGTTATGGGTATGCAAGCTGATGATCAAGGAATCGCGGTTTTTGAGGTTGCGGCACATCCACTCAATCTGGTCGGCGTAGACGTTTGGCGAGGCGACCTCGACCGTATCCGGGAGGTTGAGAATCATCTTCCGCTGCGGGGTCGGTTTCCAGATCTCCATCACGGCCTCCGAGACGTCTTTGGCGAATTCGACTTCGGTTGCACTGAAGCTTTCCGGAGAGTACTGAAGCATGACATCGGTGTCCTTGAGCTGTGGGAGGCGCTCGTAGATCAGGGTGGCGCCTTTAACGGCGACGCCAATGATCTCCTTTTTGCTCATGCCGAAAACGACTCGACGCTGGGCCGGGGAGGTTGAATTGTAGAGGTGAATGATCGCTTTGGGGGCGCCGACCAGCGACTGGAATGTGCGCTCGATCAAATCCTCTCTGGCCTGAACCAGGACCTGCAACCAGACATCTGCCGGCGCGCGCTGCTCCTCGATCAACCGGCGATTGAAGGTGAACTCAGTGTTGGAGGCGGAAGGGAAGCCGACTTCGATTTCTTTGAAGCCGCACTTCATCAGGGTTTGGAACAACTCCAGTTTTTGGCTGACGTTCATCGGCACGGGGAGTGCCTGGTTGCCATCGCGGAGGTCGACGCTGCACCAGCGCGGCGCGTGGTGGAGGATCCGGCTCGGCCATTGCCGATCGGACAATTGAATCGCCGGGAAGGGCCGGTATTTTTTCGCAGGTTCTTTGAGCATAGTTAGTCTCGTGTTGGCGCCGATCAGCAATGGGAAAACAAAAAACCCACTGCCGGGTTCGGCAGTGGGTCCAGTAAATTCTCTCGTGATACTAGGACCCGACCGCCGCGCGGCTCAGCAGCAGCGCGTTCGATAGCAGCAGGTCCAGTTTCCCGTTCACAAAAGGCATACTAGCAGTCTTGGCGGCGTGGGTCAACAGCGTTTTTGCGGCGTTTTGCCTTTTCAACGAATCGATAGTTGGCGTGGGTGTCGTAATTGATGCGGTGTTTCTTTTTCAAATCGCGGATGTGCGACAAGGTTTTCTCGGTGTGCGGGCTGGCGACACCGCCGCCGGCGACCGGTTCAAAGGTGTGCAGCAGTGTCTCTTCCAGCATCTCACCTATGGTCATATTTTTGTGCTGTGCCAGGTCGCTCATCAAAGCGGCCAATCGCTTTTCAATTCTGGTTGTTACTGGCACGCGGTCGATTAGCAGATTGGGTTCGCGGGTCGGGATCCCGTGCCCGAATCGGATGACGTGCTGGTTGGGGTCCTGGACATGAATTTCGCGAACGCCCCAAGGTTCATCCTTCGGACCATATATAATATTAGCGCCAAGCCGTTTGATCCGGGTGTAATAATCATCGACGTCGTCGAGAAAAATCGAAAGCCAGGTTCCCGGAGAACCCTGAGCTCGGAGACAAAAGAAGATTTCTATTCTGCCGAGGCGCACCGCGCCAAAGGATGGCGGGTCGCCCCAATCCCACAGCTTGGAAAAGAGCAACGTTCTGGTGTAGTAATTCATCGCCTCGGCGAAGTCCCGCACGAAGAGGATTGGGGTCAAGCATTGCGCAGAAATGTTTTTGGTAATGGGCATAATCGATTGGTTAATTGTTGAAGAGAGAACCATTCGGGAGGTACAAAAGCACGCTAAAACCTGCAGTGGTTTTTCGACGTGCCGGTCTGGAAGCTCGGAAACTGCTGAAGCGGTTCGGGTCGGTTGCGCGCGCGGTGCCCCCAGCTTGAAGCTGGGGGTTAATGAGACAACAGCATGAATTGGGTTGAAGCTGGCGTTAATGAGAACAGATAGGCAGGCAATTGCATGGATTGAGCTGAAGCTGGGAGTTAATGAAACAACACCATGGATTGGATTGAAGCTGGCTTAATGAGAGCAGATACGATGGCAACAGCATGGATTCCCCATAAATCCGGCTTTATGGATGCACGTCTTTGAATGCAACGCAGGACGCTGAAGAACATTCGGGCTAAGAGCACGGCGGCCTATCATCATAATGTTTATGTCGTGCTACTGGACAAGACGGTTGCCAAAATTGGCGCCGTCCGCCTAGCCAACCCAAATCGAGATCCGAGCAAGCCGTGTGTCTACGTTGGGATGAGTGGACTGAAGCCGGAAGAACGATTCACCAATCACAAACAAGGGATCAAAGCCGCGTGGATCGTAAAAAAGCACGGTATTCGCTTGCTGCCGGAACTATACGCGCACCTCAATCCGATGCCGTATGCAGCGGCCGCGCAGATGGAGCAAGACCTGGCGGAGGATCTGCGCCGTGCAGGGTACACGGTGACAGGGGGACATTAGTTTAGCAGGGCCTGTTTGCTGCGGCGTGCGGATTCGAAGCCCGTGCCCGAATCACTTCATCCGGTTCCAGACTTCGTCGATCTTCAAGCCGTCAGACAATTGGCCAGACTGGCGCAATGTGTCAGTTTCGACCTTTATGGTGAAAGATTGCTGTTTGCCAAGATAGTCGCTCATGCCTTCGCCGGTATACTCAATCGTTTCGACATAGTTCGATCCCCTGAGCGTGTATCGTCCGCCGGCGGTACTGAGGACCTTGCCGGTGGCAGCTTCATACGCGACCCAGGTGAAGTGCGTTGGCGTGATGAGTTTAATGCGCTTCTGATCGTTGGGCACCTCGGACCATTGGTTAGTATCGCCATATTTGAATGAGGCCAGGCGCCAGGTTCCTATATGAGCAAGTGGTTTGCTCGTCTGTGCATCCCAAATCCTGACAGTCTTATCGGTATTGGTAACGATCAACTTGCCGTCCGCGCTGAAGAAAGCTTGGGCAACCGTTTTTGGTGGTGTGGTCGTGATTGGCAGCGGCTGTGCCAGCGAAGAGAACGCCAATCCCAACAGCGATGCGGCATTCAGGAGGTGGGTCACTCTCATGAAACGATGCTACAAACGGCAAGCCTGTTGCACGAGCGCAAAATCTGCGTCGGGATTCGAAGTAACAGCTTCGACCTCCTTAATTCGCTTTAAGGAACGGTCTGGCGTGATTTGAAGTCAGTACACGACTACTTCAATAACAGAATTAAAGGAGCCGAACTCGTTGGGAACAGTTTCCTGAACCAGCGGGTCGGGCACCCACTCTCCGTCGACGAGGAATTTGTATTGATAGCGGCCAGGTCGCAAGGCAACGATTGCTTCCCAGTGCCCGTCGTCGTGAGGAGTCATTGGACCGGCCTCCGGGGACCAGGCGTTGAACTCGCCGCAGAGTGATACTTGTCTGGCCCCGGGGCGGACCAGAGCAAAGCTGACATTTACTACATTAACCTCGAGTATTGGTTTGCTTCTGAAGGGCCGGCGTTGTTTCGGACTTTCGCTGGAGGCGTGGACTGGCAGAAGCTTTTGCGTGAGTTTCGTCGCTTGCGAAGGAAATTCGACGCGCATTGAGCCTGGCTTTTTTAGCGCAGCCTTGCCAGCGGTGGCTGCTCGCCTGATTCGTGCTTTCTGTTGATGGAGTTCCTGTTCGTCGACAGGATAGCTTGTCTGCGACCGATTCTGGGTGGATTTCGGATTGGCAGACCGGACGGTTTTTTTGGCTGCTTTCTTCAACATGGTTTTCCTTTTGCTCGTATGGTGCTCCCAGCCTGAAGAATCTTCGGGCTCAATATCCCAATCTAAAAACTAGAGGTTCTCGCATAAAAATCAATACTGGTCGCTCGGTTTTGCCGTATGATGGGATGAGGTTCATTTTGCTTGGCACAAATTAAACTTTGTTATGGGCGATCGCGCGCTGCGTGTTTACACTTTCTAAAGAAAACCTAACTCCGGGCGGGTGAGTGTGTTTCAGCGTGACTCGATACCGTGATCACCCGATTGCAGTATACCGGCCAGATTTCAGACTGAAGCAGTATCTGGACAGAATTCCGTGAACAAAGTTATGAAGAGTTTGTTTTACTCATTGGCATTATTCACCATGACACAATTGATTTTGACTGGTCAGCTAAAGGCACAAAGCCTGACCACGTTGCATGCGTTTGCCAATGGGCTCGACGGCGCCAATCCGTGGGGTGGATTGGTTCTCGCAGGTAACACGCTCTATGGGACGGCGTATACGGGTGGAACCCAGGCCAGTGGGATAATTTTTTCCATAAACACAAACGGCTCGGACTTTGCCGATATCCATGATTTCACCAGCGGCGACGATGGAGCGAACCCGTATGCCGGTTTAATTTTATCGGGAACCACGCTCTACGGGACTGCGAACACAGGCGGAAGTACCGGGAACGGCACGGTATTTTCAGTCGGCCTCGACGGGTTGAATTTTAAAACGATTCATGGCTTCGCTGGAGGGAGTGATGGAGCCAATCCCTGGGGGGGCGTGGTATTGTCTAGTGGTACATTGTACGGGACAACAAAGCTTGGCGGTTCGGGAAGCGGAACTGTTTTCGCCGTGAGTACGGACGGGACAACATTCAAAACGCTACATAGTTTCTCAGGCAGTGACGGGGCGCTGCCCATTGGTGGACTGGTTCTCGCCGGTGGTATTTTGTATGGAACGACGCAACAAGGCGGCGCTTTCGGCAACGGCACAGTATTCGCCATCAATGTCAATGGGTCGGGCTTTACTAATCTGCATAGTTTTGCGGCAACTTCCGGCAACAACCTGGTTAATGATGACGGAGCCAACCCCTGGGCAGGATTAATCATAGCGGGGAACACTCTGTTTGGCACCGCGTATTCTGGCGGGAGTTATGGTTTTGGGACTGTGTTCGCCCTTAACACCGAGGGGTCGGGTTTTCAGACCCTGCATGCGTTCACAGCACCTGCGGGCTCGGAAGGCATAAACCGCGACGGAGCTTTTCCAATCGCTGGGTTGATTCTGTCGGGGAAGACCTTATATGGGGCAGCTCAGGCTGGTGGCGATTGGGGGTCGGGCACGGTGTTCTCGCTTACGACTAATGGCGCGGATTTCGTCACGCTTTACAATTTCTCCCCTATCACGAGCCTCAACTCGCCCAATACAGACGGGGCTTACCCAAATGCGGGGTTAATTCTGCCTGACGTAACGCTTTATGGCACGACCTACACGGGAGGCGCCGTCGGGTATGGGTCAGTATTCAGCCTTCCAGTGCCCGTGGCTCCGCCGCAACTTACAATCAGCCCCGCACAGGGAGGCGTGGTGTTGACCTGGCCGACCAATGTGACAGGATTCACGCTGCAGTCTGCTACTAATCTTGATGCACCGGCTTTTTGGAGTGCGGTCTCACCGGGACCTGTTGTTGTGGCCGGCCTGAACACCGTCACGAATCCAATTTCCGGCACGCAACACTTTTATCGCCTGAGTAAATAGGCGGAGGACCTACTGGAGGAACTTCGGGGGTCTGCCAATAATTCTCAATCATTGCCGGCGAATGTGTTTTCGCGCCTTGTCGGCTGGAACCTGTCACGTTAATCATGAGCCGAGCCTGGCGGATTGTGTGTGGAATCGAGGCACGCATTTTTGGATCCGCAAGAGCTTAGGGCGATGACACTAAATCGAAAGATTCGCGGAGGATTACTGGCGTTTATCGGTTACATGCTTTCACCACTTTCGTGGTGGAATGACATGTTCGTGAACGTCCCGTTAGCGCTGGTCTTTGCCTGGATCGTGAGTGCGTTTTACGGGCCCGCGTTCGGTCCGTCGTTGGTGATCGGCTATTGGCTGACGAATGTTCTTGGGTTCGTACTCATGCATAAAGGAGCACAAACTGCACTTGGAAACGAAGACCGAAAATACTCGCGGAACGCTCTGCTAAAGGACATCACGATTTCATTGCTTTACACACTGCTGATCGTCGGGCTGGTGAAATGGGGCGTGCTTAAGCCGGTCCAGGCATACTTTCCGCAGCATTAGAATTCTGGACGAACCAATGCTGGGCGAAATGCTTAAGCGGCGATGTCGAGCAGACTTTGCGAGATCGCCTCGATGTCCTCATCTTTGAGTCCCGAGCCGAGATGGTTGTCGAGTAGTTGGCGGCGAAGCTGACCTTCGCGGATGCAGCGGACGCGCTGAGTGGATTTGTCATCCAGGCGCAAAGCCGCGGCGGTGAATACGAAGAGCGGTTGAAAATCCGGGGGAGTTGCCTTGGTGAGAGGCTCGATCTTCTCACGCATTCGGCTGACGGTTTCGGCAAACAAACGCAGAACCGGTTCGTCCAGCGGATATTGATTCCAAAGCAATTCTCCGTTCCCGTCTCCGGAGACCTCGCCTTTCCATGCCTTGGTCGCGAGAAAGAAAACTCCGGTTGGGCCCACGACGACATGATCCACTTTTCCGAAAGGCGTGCTTAAGTCATGCATGACGCGGAAGTCGTCCGGCAACTCCTCAAGCGTGTTTCGCACCTGGTCATAGGCTTCGGCATCTCCGGAGAGGTCCAACGGTTCCTGCTCCAGACCTTCAATTTTCCGCCGGGCCAACACAAAGAGGAGCCTGAACAACAAAACCAACGCCAGGAAGGCGGCTGCCAAAGCCCAAACGGGACTACGCTTCATTAATTGGCCAATCAGGTAACCGCCGAAACCGAAGCCAATCGCCGCGACTGCCAAAACGACGGCGAGTATCTTTCGGCGTTTTTCTATAGCCTCCCGGGTAACGTATTTACCGGATGGTTTTAGTACCTTTGCCATACCGCTGTTTTTATCTTGGTTAACATTTATGGCATATGCACAAACAATCTTAAAGCCAAAAAGGCGGTGCCTCGCCTGAGCGTGGCCTCCGGAAAATACCGGATGCAGCCGTCCGCGATTGTTCGGACAGTGTTTCCGTTTTCTACCATGTTGACCCGATCATGACCTCTGATATAGTGCCGACCATGAGCAGTCCCAACAAAAAACGTTGGTGGATTGTGGTCGCGCACGCAAATGCGCTTGGCCGGTCCAAGCGGACGTTTTTGTGGGGAAAAGCTGAGTGAAGCCGCATCCGATGCAAACGCAGGAGGTGACCGCTTAGTGTAAACCGCGCCGTTGGCGCAGGCACTGGGGGCTACGGCTGGCGCGGGTAACAGGCGATTTACGCTGCGGTGACAAGAATCAAGCCGCGTAACTAAACAGACCATGCAAACTATTGATAAATCAGAATTCTTCGAACGGTTGGCGGCGATCCTTGATATGGAGGACGTCAAGCCGGACGATGTGCTCAAGGATTACGAGCAATGGGATTCGCTCGCGATCCTTTCGGTGCTGGCGATGGCGGATTCGAAATACGGCATCACGATCAAGCCGGAAGAAATCCGAGCTGCCGTGACGGCGGCGGATTTGGCGGATTTGGTAGACGCCAAAAAGAAGTAAGCCGGATTTGGCTGCCCGCGAGCCGTGCCCGGAAAGGCACAGCGTGCGCAGGGAGAAAATCCTGGCGCTTGGATCCTGGCAACGTATGAAGTGCGTCTTTCGAAATAAGAAAATCAGCGCCATCGTGACGGTCGTTCCAAAAGAGGAATACCGGTTTGACGATGAATACCCGATATTTAAACTGACGCCGGAAAAAGCAAAGCGGTTTAAGAAGATGATGAGCCTGGACCGGCATCGGATTGCTCCGCCGGAAGTGTGTTCGTCGGATCTTTGTGTTTACGGTCTGCAACAGTTATTGGATAATGGTACGCTCAAGAAGGAGGAAATTGGGGCTTTGGTGTTTGTCTCCCAAACTCCGGATTATTTCATGCCGCCGACGAGCAACGTCATTCACGGACGACTCGGCTTGCACCATGACGTGATTTGCCTGGACATTAATCAAGGGTGCGCGGGGTTCCTGCTTGGCCTGATGCAGGCTTTCTTGTTGCTCGAAATTGAGTCAATTCCCAAGGTAGTGCTGCTATGCGGCGACACGTGCAGCAAGCAGATGAACCGCTGCAATCGTGTCTCTTACCCGCTGACGGGAGATGCAGGGTCGGCGATTGTCGTCGAAAGATCGACGGAAGAAAACCCCATCTACACGGATTTCAAGAACGACGGTTCGCGGCATAAGGCGATTATGGTGCCCGCCGGCGCTTACCGCACCCCTTCCAGTGAGGAAACGCTGAAGCTGCGGGAAGTCGAGGAAGGGCTGATGCAAAATCAGGAGCACATCCACATGGATGGCGCCGCGATCTTCAGTTTTACGATGGAAGATGTTCCGCCGCAGGTCGAAGAGGTGCTTTCCTTTTCAGGCAACACCCGCGATTCCATTGAATATTTTCTGTTTCATCAGCCGAATCCCTTCATTTTGACGCAAATGGCGGACAAGATGAAAATTCCGCGCGACAAACTACCCAATAACATTGTCAGCCTTTACGGGAATTGCAGTTCCGTGACGACACCGTTGAACATTGCGTTGAATTGCGGTGAGCAGTTGACTCAGAAAAGTCTGCGCGTTTGTCTGTCGGGGTTTGGCGTTGGGCTGACGTGGATCACGATGGTGATGAATTTGGGTCCGATGTCGGTCTGTCGCGTGGTGGATTATGACGTGAGCTGATCCTGGTTGTGGGCCACCCCTACACATTCATTACAGGCGCCGGCTCTGGCTTCGGCAGCACCATTGCCCAGCACCTGGCTCCGAGCAGAAACCTGGTTGTGGCTGATGTGAATGCGGATCGGTTGGAGACGCTCCGGAGCACGTTAAATCAGCCCGAGAAACATCATAGCTGGATTAGAGACTTAAGCTGCCTTGAGGGCCTCGGTAACGACCTGGCTTCGTTTATGGTTCCTGCGGGCATTGAGGTCGACCATTTTGTGCACTGTGCCGGTGTTTTTGGCATCCAACTGATTCGCGGAGTGAACATGGAATTTGTGAATCATCTGTTCAACGTGAATTTGTTCTCGGCGATGGAGATTGTGCGTGTGCTGACCCAGAAGAAGGTGAATAAGAACTCGCTAAAAAGTATTACTTTCATCTCGGCGATTGGCAGCCGGATTGGGGGCAAGGGTTACTCCATCTATGCCGCTTCAAAAGGCGCAGTAAATGCCCTGTCACTCTCGCTGGCGGTGGAGCTCGCTCCGGCGGTCAGAGTTAACGCCGTCCTCCCAGGCACAATAGAAACGGAGATGAATAAGAGCCACTTTGCAGAGCCGGAATTCGTGCAAGCGATGCAGGCGATTCATCCGTTGGGACTTGGGCGACCTGAGGATGTAGCGTCGGCAGTAGATTTTCTTGCATCTGAGCGCGCTCGCTGGATCACTGGCCAGGAGATTGTGGTTGACGGTGGCCGGTTTGCTCGCAAGTCTCCGATTTTATAAGCGGCGATCGCTTCCAGCATGGGTGAAAAAATGACTTTGATCACGGGTGCTTCATCGGGCTTTGGCCTAAGCATCGCACGCAAGCTCTCCGCCTCGCGAGGACTTATTCTCGCTGGTAGAAATGAGGCCAAACTGGAAGCAGTCCGCAAAAGTCTTGAGTGTGCCGACAAGCATCGTTTGTGGGTGCACGACTTAAGGGACATCAAAGGCCTGGGGGATGCATTCGCCACGTTTTTGCAGGATTCCGGTTTATCGGTCGACCATTTTGTTCATTCAGCTGGGACTACCGGCATCCAGTTAGCGAGGGCGATGGACCTTCAATTTGCAACCCAGCTGTTTAACGTGAATGTATTCTCAGCGGTAGAGATCATTCGTTCCTTAGTACAGAAAAGGGTTAATCGCGGAGCCCTGAAGAGTATCACGTTCATCTCCAGCATTGCCACGCGGGTGGGAGCAAGTGGTTATTCTGTCTATGCGGCCAGCAAAGGGGCTGTGAACGCCTTGTCGATTTCGCTCGCAATTGAACTCGCCCCGGAAGTTAGGGTGAACGCCGTATTGCCCGGAATCATTGAAACACCGATGACGAAGGATTATTTTGCCGACGATCGGTTTTTGGCCCTATACCCATTGGGGCGTGGCCAACCTGAGGATATCGCCGATGCCGTCGAGTTCCTCTCGTCGGACAACGCTCGCTGGATCACGGGACAGGAATTTGTGGTGGATGGCGGAAGATCCGTTTTTTCCCCCGTGCCGCGTGAATACTCGGCTCGGCTCGAGGCGACTGTGGATAAAAGGGGGAGTGTTGCCATTTAGCTTCTGATCATGCGTCATTCACTTCATGCGGAGGGGTTTGGCGTGCGGCTACGACCGGTGCGACTTGAGGACGCGCCTTTTATTGTTTGGCTCCGTAACCTGGAGCATGTGAAGGGCTGGGTGGGTGATTCTGCGAACGATGTGTCTAACCAGCAAGCGTGGCTTAACAAATACTTTGAGAGGGAAGGGGACTATTACTTTCTGGTCGAAACTCTGGGTGGCCTGCCCCTAGGGACGCATGGAATTTACAATCGGACTGGAGAAAGCGCCGAAAAAGGGCGGCACATCGTGCGCCCAGAAGTACTGGCTGGAGTGCCCGCCGCGATGCTGGCCAATGACTTGGCCTTTAACCAAATGCATTTGACGGAATTGCGAGCCAATGCGGTTTCCACAAATACCGCAGTCCTATCTCTCCATCGTAAATGCGGATTCCAACAGGTCGGGATTGCACGAGCGGCTCAGGTCATCAATGGTGAACCCGTAGACTTGGTTCAGTGGGTGCTGACGGTTGAGGCTTGGTCCAAAGTCCGTCCGCGTTTAGTCCCACTCGCCGAGTTTGCGGGTGGGCATATCACTGAATGGGAACAGTCGCAGTTTGCGCTTACGCGATGAGGCAGACGCCTGCAGCTTTGGGCGAGCTCTCCTCTTCACTGGTTTCTGCTGCCATTTTGTTATAGCAATTGCGCCATATGCTGCGGCATGGCTTTAAAACCAAGGTTTGGATCCAGCAGGAACAGGTTTCGCGCGTTGGCGACGATTTCGCGATTGTAAGATGCGTAATCAGCGTCCTGCTTAGCGATCGGCGGGTCTGAAAGCATCAAATCGTAGACGGCCTCTTTGTTCAGGCCGACGTACAA
Organism: Candidatus Limnocylindrales bacterium; assembly: GCA_035495315.1. Classification (GTDB taxonomy): domain Bacteria; phylum Verrucomicrobiota; class Verrucomicrobiia; order Limisphaerales; family UBA8199; genus DATJGF01. The sequence goes on along the minus strand of DATJGF010000248.1, from coordinate 2,406 downwards.
GATTCCGTGATGTTTTGCACTCATTAGGCTCTGCAAACTCGACGCAGTTGCTGTCGGAAAATCACGGCCAGTTGGGTCGAAAATGTTCCTGACCACCGGCGATCCGGCCAGCCAGGGAACCTCTAACGTCAGCACAAGCCTCCCGCGGAATTCCGGTCGGATTTGCTCCTCGGAATAAATGTGCCAATAGATGTGCGCGGGTCTCATGTCGGTGTTGGAATCCCAAGCGACTGGCCACTGCGTTCGAGACGCGCGGAACTGACGATTGTCAAGATACTGGACATTTTTCGTGATAGCGCAGCAACCAAACGATTTTCAGCAATACCTGTACCTCGGCAGGCAGACCGCCGCGGTGCAGCGTTTCCGTTGTGTGATGGATCGCAGTAGCTTTCGTCTCCTTTCACAGCTCCGTTAGTCATCGGAATCAATTCCGACCGTGTCGTGCAGTGGAGGGCCGGAAACGCCTGGTCAGAGGCTGGCAAGGTCAATGCTTAGAAACCCCCTGTTGTGCAGAGAAGTAAGCCGTACCGCAGTGTCCCGCCTCAAAACTCAAACGGATATGTACCAGCCGAGCCGTACCGTCAGCATTCTAGTTCCGTTTTTTCTATTCTATAGCTACGCTGTGTTTGGCAGACTTAAAGTCTGCGATACGGCAGAGTGGAACTCTGCGGTACCAGCGACATTGACATTGAGGGGCGGCTTCCGAATGCTTGCGGGGTGTCAGATTTAAATTGGTACGTGGCCCACACAAAACCGCGGCGGGAAAAGAAGTTGGTGGAGTATTGCGGTCGCAATGCGCTGTCAGCAACGCTTCCTTGTTACGATTCGGCGCATAAATATCGGGGCAAGACGGTGGTTTTCCGCAAGCCCCTTTTTCCCGGCTACGTATTTCTGCAACTCAAGCCGGGGCAGGAAGCCAGCATTCGCCAAAGCGATCATGTGGCGAACCTGCTGGAGGTATTTGACCAGGCGACGTTCGAACAGCAGCTGGGAGACATTCTGCTGGCCCTGAATTCGAATTTAGGCGTGCGGTTGGCGCCTGCAATTGGGGAGGGAATGCGGGTGCGGATCAAAGGCGGGCCGTTGCATGGGTTGGAGGGATTTGTGGAGCAACGTTACGGCATGGCGACGGTGTTGCTCCGGCTCGATTTCATCAACCAGGCGGCAGCAGTCAAGCTGGATGCCGATATGTTGGACCCGGTTTGAGGCAGTTTAGGGGGTCGAGAGGGGTGGCTTTGGCAGTTTTGGGCCTATGCTTGGGTCATTGTTTCCGTAATTCCACCGACGCTCAATCCGTACTCGATCGTGTTGCGACTTTTTTTCTGGAGCGCATGATAAACAGCGTGTTAGCACCCACAACGATACCAGTTGATACGGGCTGGCGATTCTGGGTGGCAAGCGCGGCTTTTTAGTCAGACCAGGGTCAATTTTGAGGACGCTGCTCGCAAGCGGACGGCTTGCAGTTTCTTAGGCAAGGTAACCCCGGCGCAGACTCAATGATTGAGTCGCGAAGAAGAGCCTGAATAGCGAGTCGCCTATGAGGAAAGTATGAAGAAAAACATCGAGGTTGGGGTAGTGGGATGCGGTTATTGGGGGCCGAATCTGGTGCGCAATTTGCGCCAGGCGCAAGACTGCCACTTGAAGAAACTGTGCGATGTCAGCGAAGCCCGGCTGAATCATCTTGGGCGGATGTACCCGGATATTGCGACGACGCGGCGTTACGAGGAGTTGCTGGCGGATCCTGATCTGGATGCGATCGTGGTCGCGACACCGACGCGCTTCCACTACGACATGGCCAAAGCGGCACTGAGTGTCGGCAAGCATGTTTTCATTGAGAAACCCATCGCTCGCACCGAAGCCGAAGCGCAGGAACTGGTGCAACTGGCGGATCGACTGGGATTGGTGTTAATGGTCGGCCACACCTTCCTGTTTTCGCCGGCTGTTCGCCGCATGAAAGAGATCATCGAGGCCGGTGATATTGGCCAGGTGCAATACATCTCGGCTCGGCGGCTGAACCTCGGATTGTTCCAGAAGGATATCAACGTCGCCTGGGACCTGGCGCCGCACGACATCTCGATCCTGCTTTACCTGCTGGAAGAATCGCCCTTGAGCGTCTCCTGCCAGGGGAGCAGCCATGTCAATCGCGCAATCGAAGATGTAACGATGATGAATTTGAATTTCCGGAAGAATCGCTGCGCATTCATCCACAACAGCTGGCTGGACCCGAAGAAGGTGCGGCAGATGACAGTAGTGGGTTCGCAACGGATGATCGTCTATGACGATACCGAGCCATTGGAGAAGCTGAAGATTTACGACGCGCGCGTGGAGGTGCCGCCGCATTACGATACCTTCGCGGAATTCACGTACTCCTATCATTACGGCGACGCGTATGTGCCTTATATCAAG
>DATJGF010000247.1:0-27502 GCA_035495315.1 Candidatus Limnocylindrales bacterium | reverse complement strand
GAAACGCATCAAGGCCTCGGAGCGGAAGATCATGTAACCGTCAACGATGGCAGCAAAATTTGTCAGGAAATCCTGCGGGATGCCGGACACGACATCATTGGCGAGTGCGATGGATTGGGCGCTCCGACCTTGCATCATGCTCACATAGGCCAGGAAATGCGCGTTGTGCGCCATATACATCGCGTAAAAACCGGGCCGCGGAAACACGGCGCGATACCGTGCGTCAACCTGCATCGCGTTGCGGTTCGCCGCGGCGGCTTGCTCCCACCGGCCTATGCGGGCGTAGATGTGTGACGGCATGTGGACCATGTGGCTGGAATCCGGCACGAGCTTACGTAAACGGTCCGCCGAGGCCAGCGCACCGCCCGGCGTCTCGGAGGCTTCGATGATGTGAATGTAAAAGTGATTCGCACCCGGGTGCTCGGGAGCAAGCTGGAGCGCGGTTTCTAAAGTCGAAACGATTTCATCGGTCCAAGGTTGCGGCCTGCCATTGGTCCAATAATTCCATGGATGCAGATCCATTGCGGCCTCGGCGAAGAGACTCGCGGCCTCGGGATTCTTCCGGTTCGTTTTCCACAAAGCGCGCATGGCATCGGCGTAGGCATGGTCCAGCGGGGCGCGATCTTCGGGCTGCGGATTGGCGTAGCGTTTGGCAAGCGCCGCGATGAAGGACTGCTCGAGCGGTGAGCAGCTCGTCGCGAGCCTTTGCGCATTGGTAACGGCCTCCCATGCCCGCGCCGCTTTGTCGGGAGGCACGAAGGGGAAGTTGATATGCGGACCGTTGACGAGCGCGATACCCCACCACGCCATCGCGCAATCCGGGTCTGCAGCCAGCGCCTTGCGGAACTCCTGTTCGGCGGCGAAATGGCCGAACGAATACGCCCAGATTAGTCCGCGATCGAAAGCCTTTTGTGCGACGGCAGATTTAGTCGTGATCTTGAAGGAATGGTTTCCGAGATGGTTCAGGACAGGTTTCGAATCGGTGGAGACTTGCTCCGCTGCGGGGGAAGCCAGGGATGTCAACGGCAACACAATGGCAAGAAGGTTCAAAGCGATTCTTTTCATACCAAAGCACCGCTATGTGTAGCGCTCATGTGGATCGTTGGCCTAGCTATTAGCCATTGCGGATCGGGTTGGCAAGCCCTGCGTGCGGCGTGTGCTCGTTCACGAAGTCGCCTTTTAGCTCGCGTTTTTTGCGCACTCCGATACAACGACATCACTTATGAAAACCCTCGTGCCGGGATTATCGCGCTGCGTCGTCGTGATTTCTTTGCTGTTGGGTCCGGCCCTTCATGCAGAGCTGAAGTTGCCGGCGATCATCAGCGACCACATGGTGCTGCAGAGGAACCTCTCCAATCCGATCTGGGGCTGGGATGCTCCAGGCACGCAAGTCACTGTCACTTTTGCTGGTCAGCAGAAAACAGCGCAGGCTGGCTCGGACGGGAAATGGGTGGTCAAGCTTGACCCCGTGCCTGCCAATGACCAGCCGCAGGTTTTGACCATTTCCGGCACGGAGACGAAAGAGATTCAAGACGTGCTCGTGGGTGAGGTTTGGATGTGCTCCGGCCAATCGAACATGGGCTTTACGCTGGCGGGCGATTGGAACGGCGATATCGATGCGACCGCCTCACGCTTGCCGAATCTGCGTTTGATCAAAGTGCCGCAGGTCGGCACCCAGGAGCTGCAAAACGATTTCAAAGGTGCCTGGCGCGCTTCGACGGCCGATACGGCCAGAAATTTTAGTGCGGTGGGTTTTTATTTCGGCCGCTACTTGCATCTCATACTTGGTGTTCCGGTGGGGCTCATCGACAACGCGTGGGGCGGTTCGGCCGCGGAAGCGTGGGTCCGACGCGAAAGCCTGGAGAAAGATCCACGGTTCGCAGCGCTGCTGGAGCGGACCACAAAACAGGAGAAATCCCTGCAGAGTGAGGCCGCCAAGTCGGAGTATGAGAAGCAGTTGGCGAAATGGAAAGAGGATGTGGAGAAGGCCAAGGCCGAACAGAAACCCGCACCTCGTCAACCTGCTTCACCATCCCAATGGCTCACCGGGAACGCGCGGCCCGGAAATATCTTTTGCGGAGTGGTTTACCCGACGCTCGGTTATGGAATGAAAGGGGTTATTTGGTACCAAGGCGAGTCCAATGCCGGACGTGCCTGGGAGTACGCCGACCTCTTCCCGTTTCTCATCGAGCAATGGCGTAAGGAATGGAATCAGGGCGATTTCCCGTTTTACTGGGTGCAGTTGGCCGATTTCATGGCTGAGAAAGCGGACCCTGGCGAGAGCAGTTGGGCTGAGCTCCGCGAGTCACAGACCAAAGCCATGAAGCTGCCGAATACCGGGCAAGCCGTCATCATTGACCTGGGCGAGGGCAAGGACATCCATCCGCGGAACAAGCATGATGTGGCGGCGCGCCTGGTACGCTGGGCGCTCGTTAAAGACTACGGGATGAACTTTCCATATCGAAGCCCCGAGTTCAAAGGCATGGAGGTGGTTGGGTCGAAGGTGGTGATTACGTTCGACTGTTTCGGCAGCAGCCTGCGGCCCTTTGACCAGGACCAGGTCACCGGATTTGCCGTGTGTGGGGAAGACAAGGTCTGGCATTGGGCCAAAGGCCTCGTCCGGGGCAAAGATAAGCTCGAAATCTCCAGCGATGGGGTTGCCGCTCCCATCGCGGTAAGATATGCGTGGGCCGATAACCCGGTTTGCAACCTGTTTAGTAACGACGGCCTTCCCGTCACACCATTCCGCACTGATGATTTCGAGATGATCACCCACCCTAAACCTGCCAAGCCGTAACTTCGTCCGTTAGTTGTAAATCCACAGTTTATGTGTAAATTCTCTCGAGATCCCGTGTCAAATGCTCGAAGCAGATTAGCTATGAACCACTCTATAGGTTTTCGCTTTAGGCGACGAGGCGGCTTCACACTCATTGAACTGCTTGTCGTGATTGCCATTATCGCCATCCTGGCGAGCATGCTGCTTCCGGCGCTGTCGCGAGCCAAGGCCAAAGCCCAGCAGATCAAGTGCGTCAGCAACAACAAACAGGTAATCCTGGCCTTCCAGATGTACGCGGACGACAGCCGGGAATCCTATCCGCTCTGTCAGGGCTGGCAGGACTCGGGCGGCAAAGACGGCAAGTACGACGTGTTTGTCGCGATGGTCAACCGACCGCTCTACCGTTATCAGGGCAACGCCGAAATCTTTCACTGCCCTGCCGACAAGGGCGACATTTTCCGCGAGAAAGTTATCGGGGATTACGTCTGCACCAACTGCTGGTCCCAGTACGGGAACAGCTATCTGATGGAATGGGCGATCGATTTTATCAGGACCCGACGCGTCACCGGTGACATTGGATCGCCGCGCAGCACCGATGAGGGACAGTCGATCAAAACTTCGGAAATTGCCCGAGCAGCCTCAAAGAAGATCGTTCAAGGGGACTGGATTTGGCACGTCAATCGCGGCTTCACCGATACAAAGAGCGTTTGGCACAATTACAGAGGCAAGAGCCTGACCATTATGGCTTTTGGCGACGGGCACGCCCAGGCGTATAGTTTCCCGAACAAACCCATCACCGATACCTTTTGGAGCGTCAAGCCGAACATTGGGAACGAGTGGTGGTAGAACTAACAATTATTCCCTCCGCCTGACAAAAATTGGTGCTCATGCACGGCTCGTCCTATGTCGGCCAAGCCGACCGTCTACTCACCGGCCTCGCTGCAGTGATCAAGGAAAGCTTCGATCAAACCTAAACACCGGGTGGTAAACACAGTTCATCCGAGACGGCTAAAATGGGATAGGCCACCACACGAAATGACGCAAACTCTACTGCGGTTTACGGCTTTTCCAGATTAAGCACGACGGCTGAACGTGTGCGGATGACGACTTCTTCACCGAGCTTGAAACTCCACAGATTCACGTCTCGCCTGACCGTGACGTCCCGAGTAGTTCCATCTGTAAACTGGAGCGTGGCTTGGCCCTGATTTGGGCTGATGGCAGTCACCTTCGCGGTCTTTTCAACCGTGTCGGCCTTGAGGACGCCGGAGTGTTCGCCGTCCTTAATTAATTCTTTCGCGGCCGATAGGTCAGCTTCCGGCGGCGCGCCGTGCTGACGCAGGAAGATAACCAATTCCCTGGCCACGGCTGCCTGGAGCTGGTCGCCGATCTTCAGTTGATCGAAGCCTTTGAAATCACGTCCGGCGGTGAAGGTAGTTTGGCTGTTGTCGGAGGCGACTAGCGTTACCTTATGGTTGGCCGGGTCGATAGCTGCTACGGTGACCGGTATTTTGTAACTTTCAACCCAGGTGCCCCCGGGCACGCCTTGGCGAAAAGCCGTTGAAGTGTTCTTTTCGTCCTCCGGCTTGGAGGCGCACGAGGGGGAGAGCAATAGCGCGGCGCACGAAACAGCCGGCAACATGAGTTTGAATGGACAGAGCTTCATAGTTACTTCCTTGTCGGATTGTGGCTGGCGGGTGTCGGGATGTCGAGCGCGGAGGCTGAAACCGAAAGCAGCAAGAGGGACCGCGTAACTGCGAAGTTTGGGGTTTAATCCCAGTGGTGCTCGAAAGGAACATTCGCTCTCCTCCATGACATCCGAGAGTAGCTTCCGGCCGTTTGCTCGAATATGCTGGGCTGGTCACCTAAATGGAAAACAGTCACATCATAGCGGATATCTCGCTTTGCATTGTCGTGGCCTGGCTGCTGGCGCTTGTCGCAAGGCTGCTCCGACAACCGCTGATCATCGCCTATCTTGGCGCAGGGCTGTTGGTAGGACCGGTTGGGTTTGGTTGGATACGCGAGCGCGAATCTATCACCACCATCGCCGAACTGGGATTGATTTTCCTGCTGTTCATGATTGGGCTCGAGATCGACCTCAAGAAGGTGCTGGGGGCCGGGCGTGCCATCGTTGTGACGGCGGCGGTCCAGATACTCGGCGGGTGCGGGCTGGGTTTCTTTTTTCTCAAATTGCTTGCGCTGCGCTGGGGCGGAACTGATTTAGATGCTCTATACCTCACGATCAGTGCTGCGCTCAGCAGCACGGTGATCATCGTCAAAATCCTTCATGACAAACGCGAACTCGATACACTGGTCGGCCGGATCACGCTCGGGGTGCTGGTAGCGCAGGACTTGTTTGCCATTCTATTCCTCGCGGTGCAAGGCACGCTGAAGGAACCGGCCGTCGGACCGCTGATGGCATCGCTGTTCAGGGTGGTGGTGCTGGTCGCGACGGCGCTGATGTCGAGCCGCTACGTGTTGCCGCCGCTCTTCCGGGCAGTGGCACAGTTGCCGGAACTGGTGCTAGTGGGAGCGCTGGCGTGGTGTTTCCTGGTGTGCAGTTTGGCGCAACTGCTGGGGTTGTCGAGAGAGATGGGAGCGTTGATCGCCGGCGTCGCGCTCTCGACTTTTCCTTATGCGCTCGATGTGACCGCCAAGGTCACGACGCTTCGCGATTTTTTCCTGACCCTCTTCTTTGTCGCGCTCGGCATGTCTATACCGAAACCCACCGCGTCGCTGCTGCTTTGGGCGATGGTGTATTCGGCCTTCCTCATCGGGAGCCGGCTGGTGACCGTTTTTGTGCCGCTGCACTCGATGCGGCTGGGACACCGGGCAAGCCTGTTGCCGGCGGTGAACCTGTGCCAGGTCAGCGAATTTTCCCTGGTGATTGTTGCCTTGGGTGTGAAAGCGGGGGACGCGCACAGCCTGACGCAAGGTGTGGTGGCGTACGCGTTTGCATTCCTGGCTGTCGTCAGCAGCTACACGATTGTGCGGAATGAAGCGGTGTTGCGGCGATTCAGTCCGTTGCTGCGCTGGCTCGGCGCACACGATTTAGGACAGGCAGCCGGGCCGGCCGACGAAGTCCAGGGAGATAAGCGAGGCAGGCCAATTCAGATTCTTGGCTTTTTCTGGACCGCCAGCTCGCTGGTTGAAGAGTTTGCCCGCCACTCACCGGACCTGCTCCAGGAAATCTCGGTGATCGATTTCAACCCGCAGGTCAATGACGAACTGCGGCGCCGCGGAATACCGGTCATTTATGGCGACATCAGCCAGCGCGACACCTTGTCGCACGCCGGGGTCGACCGGGCCAGCATCATTCTTTGCACGATCCCTAACGGTTTACTAAAAAACACCACCAACCTCCGCCTGGTGCAGCAATTACGGGACATTAATCCTAAAGCCACGATTATCGCGCACGCGGAGCTGTTCGACGAAATTCCCAAGTTATATGCTGCCGGCGCGGACTTCGTCAGCGTACCGCGCCTCGTTGAAGCCCAGGAACTCTACGAAGTCGTGCGGGCGGCGAAAGAGAATCGGCTCGAACGCAAACGCCTCGAACAGGAGGAAGAGCTCAAGGACCGCCGTGAGGTGATCCACTAACGCGCAGTTTAGGATCCAGGCGGCCTGCCACCATCAGAGGCTTAAATCTTTTTTGCCGGATGAGCTACCAAGGTAGTAATTGATTGCTTCAGTTTTTCAACTTCCTGGGGATTTTCGGGCAAATCTTCAGACTGGAACGCAGGATATAATTTGTCCCAGATGGCATTCATCTCGTCTTGAAATTTGCCGGTGTCGGCAGTAATCGCAATGACAGCGTCTTTTTCGGGGATGACAACACATAACTGGCCGTTGGCGCCGTCGCCGCGAAAAGCATTGTGTGTGCAGCGCCAGAATTGAAAGCCGTAGCCCTGGACCCAATCGATTCCGATTTTTGAGTGTCCTTCCTGGTCGTTTGGAACTTGCTTGCTCGTCGCTTGCTCCACCCAGTTTTGCGGAAGCAATTGTTTGCCGTTCCATTTGCCCTTCTGCAAATAAAGCTGGCCGAACTTGGCGACGTCTTCCGTGCACAATTTCAGTCCGTAGCCGCCGAGAGTGTTGCCTTCCGGGCTGCTGGGCCAATCGGGATTTTCAATCCCAAGGGGCTCAAACAAACGCATCTTCAAAAACTCCAGCGACGTTTGCCCCGTTGCCTTTGTAACAATCGCGGACAGAGTGTAGCTGCCCAGCGTGTTGTAAAGGAAATGCGTTCCCGGCTTGTGCGGGACTGGCTGCGCCAGAAAATCTTTTACGGACGGCGCGCCACGGGTCGCCTTCGGCTCGGTATCGTGTCCGCAGGACATCGTCAGCAGGTCGCGCACTTTCATTGCCTTGAGATTTTCAGAGGGCTCGGCCGGCGCGTCTCCCGGAAAAAACTTCAGCACCGGATCATCCAGGCTCAGTTTGCCTTCGGCGATTGCCAGGCCAACAGCGGTGGAATTGAAACTTTTGCTGAGCGAATACAGCACGTGTGGTTTGTCGGGCGCCTCGGGTTTCCACCATCCCTCGGCTATGACGTGGCCGTGGCGTACCAGGATGAAGCTGTGCAGCGTATCAATTTTATCAACGGTCGAAACGAAATCCCGAATCGCCTGCGAGGAAGTGCCTTGGGCTTCCGGCGTGCTCCGGGGCAACGGTTGGTTGCCGGCTGAAGACGAAAAAGAGATGACCGAGATCGCGAGCGCCGATGCCTGGCAGAGACCATTGCGTTTCATAGCGCGATGTCTAGCTGCCCCTGAAAAAGCTGTCAAATGGGGAATGTTGGTAGGGCCGTCTCGCCGAGACGGCCACCTATCAAACCGATCGCCTCAACCAAAACATTTGCGGACTTTACCTGACTTCCTTCCGCGACTTCATTTTTGCCGCGACGAAAGCTCCTCCCAGCGTTCGTATAACCGTGTCACCTCCGTTTTCGCCATTTCGAGCTCGACGATAAGTCCGTGAGCTTCCCTTGAGCGCGTCGCATGAAACTGCGGATCGTTCAACGTCGTCTCGAGCTCCTGGACGCGTGTTTCAGCCGCCATGATGGCCTCTTCCATTCCTTCCAGCTCACGCTTTTCCTTGAAGCTCAGCTTGCGCGTACGGTTTGCAGGTAGGGCCGCCTCGCCGAGGCGGCCAGGAGGTACGCCTACCTCGCCGAGGCGGCCATCATGCATGGGAAGTATGGTCTTAGGCGTTCTGCCCACTATTTTGTGGCCGCCTCGGCGAGGCGGCCCTACCTGCGCATCGCGTTCCTTTTTCTTTTCGAGGTAATAGGAATAATTGCCTGGCTGGACGAACAACCCGTTTTCCTCGAACGCGAGCACCTGGTCGCAAATGCGATCCAGGAAGTAACGATCGTGACTCACGACGAGCACCGTGCCTTCAAAGTCCGCCAGCGCTTCCTCCAACATCCGCAAGCTGGGCAAATCGAGGTCATTGGTCGGCTCATCGAGCACGAGCACGTTGCCGCCGCGGCGCAACACCTTCGCGAGCATCAACCGCGCCCGCTCGCCACCCGACAGCCGCGCTACCGGCTCATTCACCCGCTCGTCGGCAAACAGGAATCGTCGCAAATAAGAACGCGCGCTCAACTGCTGGTCGCCGAACAATACCGTTTCGCTTCCGGCGGAAATCTCCTGCAGCACGGTCCCCGTTCCTTCCAGTTGCATTCGGCTCTGGTCGATGTAATTGAAAACTACCTTTTTGCCGATTTTAGCCGTGCCCTCGTCCGGCTCACGTGCACCGAGGCAAATGCGCAGCAGCGTTGTTTTGCCCGCTCCGTTGCGTCCAACGATTCCGGTGCATTGCCCCGGCTTGAGCGAAAGCGTCAGGCCGCGAAAAAGCCAGCGCTCGTTCTCGCTTTTACCGACCTTGGCGCCGACGTTCTCCAATTCGATCGCCGTGTTGCCCAGGTCCGGCGGAGGCGGGATGAGCAGGTCCATCTCGCGTTCTTCGGGCGGCGCTTCGAGCCCTTTGACATTGTAGAACATTTCCAGCCGATGCCGCGGCTTGGAACGCTGCGCGCGCACTCCGGCCCGCACCCATTCCAGCTCCTCGCGCAGAAAGCGCTGCCGTCGCCGCTCCGATTGCTCGGCGATTTGCTGGCGAATCGCCTTGGACTCCAGATACGCGGTGTAGTTGCCGGGATGCGAATAGCAGCGCCCATCCGCCAGCTCAATCACGCGCGTCGCTATCACATCAAGAAAATAGCGGTCGTGCGTGACAAAAATGACTGCGCCCGGAAAATCGTGCAGAAAACCTTCGAGCCAAAGAATCGATTCTGCGTCCAGATGGTTTGTCGGCTCGTCCAGTAGCAGCAGGTCTGGTTGCGCCGCCAACGCGCGACAGAGGGCAACGCGCCGCCTTTCTCCGCCCGACAGCGGCCCGACTAGGGCATCCAGCAGCGGCGCCGCGAGCGCGGACGCCTCGGCCTTGAGCCGCGCCTGGAAATTCCATCCGTCCACACTCTCGATCTGATTCAGCAACCCTGCCAGCTCCGCTTCCGAGCCGGCCCCGGATTGATACCGATGCAGCCAATCCATCAGATCTGTCGCGCCGGCCTCGATATTCTCGCGCACCGTCAGGTTCGGGTCCAACTCGAATTCCTGGGGCAGATATCCGATCCGCAACCCGCGGCGTCGCGCAATCTCGCCGGCGTCAGCTTCCTGGTTCCCCGCCAGGATCCGCAACAGACTTGTCTTGCCCGAACCATTGCGACCAACCAATCCCACTTTCTCCCCCGGCGACACGGATAGTGTGACCGATTCCAGCAAGCGCTGGTAACCGTAGCTCAGCGCCAAATCGTTGGCCGTTAGAATGGGCGGACCCGCTATCACAATTCCGCACAGTTTAGCCGCAATCCGGTGCGATGACGAATCCGTTATTCGGCGCAGGTGATAAAAAGGGTGCGATTAAAATTGGGCGGTGGCGACAAACCCTTGGAGGACCTGGTACACCTCCATAAATGGAGGTGTTAATGAGATGAAAGCAACGGGAGCAAAAGCGCATTCGCATCCACTTTTAATCGTGCCCGATAAAAACAAGCAGTGTTATGGTTTGACTCCTTTGTCTATATGCCCTGAAGCAGTTTTTGACATCATTCCACTGCTCAGTGGACTGGAGTGTGAGCTTCGATCGTCGCTTCTTAATTACGGCACGAGTTCGAAGCAGTAGAGATCACCACTTTCCTTAAGTCCATCCCGGATCAGCAAACGACCGTCGGCATAGGCCGGGGAGCACCAATTGGGACCGCAGAGTTTCACACGGCCGATTTCGCGGAAGGTTGTGGGGTCAGCGGCCACCAGGGCAACCTGGCCATCATCCAGACTGACCAGCATATTTCCTCCCAACACCAGGAACGATGCAAAGGCCATTTCAGCAGCGGTGCTGGCATAGTTCTTTTGCGCCCATGTCGTCCGCCCGGTTTCCGCGTCCACACAAAGCAATTGGCGGCCTGACCCCAGACCGAACACACTCCGCCCCACCGCCACCGGGCTGGAGAAATTAATCGTGGCCTCTTTGTTGACCCAAATTCGTTCAGCCTTGAAAGTGTCCCCTTCGCGAGACACTCGGGTGCCCGCCAATCCCGCGCGGTACGAGCCGACAATGACCAGATCTCCAATGACAATCGGCGTGGTGCAGTTGCGTCCATAAGGAGTCTTGAGTGGGCTCCGCCACAATCGTGCTCCGTCCTCGAGTGCCAGGCCAAGTAGTCCTTCGACGCTAAAGCAAATCAATTGTTTGGTGCCGGCCACCGTCGCGATAATGGGCGCTGCGTAGGACGCGCGGTCATTCTGCGACCGCCACAACAATCTGCCCGTCTGTTTTTCGAAGCAGACCACACCCGCCCCGTTGGTACCTCCGGCGCAGGCGAACAGCCGGTCCCCCTCAATTACGGGCGCGGCGGTATAGCCGTGCTCCGCCGCACCGGGGATGGGCGTATCCTCACCCTCGAACGCAGCGGCGAAATCGTTGGTGAAGTTGGCCCGCCACAAAACATGACCATCCGCCACCGCGACACACCTCAGTTCTCCTTTGCCCGACTGAGCATAGACTCGGTCTGCATCCACTAACGGCGTGCAACGCGGACCGGTGGGGCCCTGTTCATCCCTGAACACGTCGTCGATTGAACAACGCCATAACTCGCTGCCGTTTCCGGCGTCGAGTGCGTGCAGCGTTTCCTTGCCCTGCTGGTTGTCGTTATAGAAGACCTTGCCGCCGGCTATGACCGGTGACGCCAGGCCCGCGCCGACAGGGATCTTCCAAACTAGTTTTGGCGCAGCCGGCAGCGCAGAAAGTACCCGGTTGGTAGAGACTGCGTACCCGTTCCGCGATGGGCCACGCCACTGGGGCCAGTCTTCCGCCCACACGGTTTCACCCAGGCACTCAGTCAGCAAAACCAGCATCCATGTTAGCGTCGAGGGATAACTCACGCGCGTATGACATCGCTCGGGAGACTCCGCGTCAAGAGCAGAGACCCTTTTCACACCCCTGATTCTTCGACCGCGGCAGGTAGGACCGTCTCGCCGAGACGGCTATCATTAAGCCTTGGTTTACTGGCCGCCTCAGCGAGGCAGCCCTCCCTACCGGATTCCATCAACCCCGCTCTGTTCGCAACGATGCACCCCCGAACCTGAGCTGATTTGAGCCACGTTGCTGGCAGTTGATCGTGAGATAGTAAACTTCTTTTCCTGGATCGACCCAAAGTGGAACATTGTGAGGAAGGTGAGCGCATTCCTAGAAACATTCACAGGGCGATAGTATCAGCGCTTTAATGTCAATTCAAAGTGCAAGATTGGGCACGCCATCAGTTTATTTATTTGGACCTAAGATTCGTGGCCGCCTCGGCGAGGCAACCCTACCAGGTAGGACCGTCTCGCCCAGGCGTCAAATCGATCGAGTCAGAAGATTCAGCAGAGGTTTAAGCTAACGCAGCGGCCGTTACGGAAGGACTCTCCAGCGTAGAAACAACATTGGGGTAAGCGGGTTCAGGTGGGGCTGACAACAGTTCTGCGAGCGCACCGTGCAGCTCCGCCACAGTGAAGGGTTTGTTCAGCAGAGCGTCCACCGGGTTCTCGGCGTCGCGACGTGCGCTCGCCGAGGCGGTGATCATCAGAATCGGCAGCGACGGAGCCAATAGCTTGATGCCGACGGCCAGTTTGTTGCCCTTCATCAATGGCATTTCGAAGTCGGTGACCACAACGTCAAATTCACCAATGGTGAATAGGCTCAGCGCCTCGGCGCCATTACTGGCTTCAGTGACTTGATGGCCTTCCAGCTCGAGCATCATCCGCAAACACGCGCGGAGAGGTTGCTCGTCCTCCACGAGGAGTATCCGCTTGCTGCGAACCTCTGCGTGGTTGGCGCTCAAATCAGGCTCAGCCCATCGCGCTTCGGCACCGCTGGCCTGAAGCGGTTCGAAGTTTTCTAAAACAGTATTTCTATTCTCGATCATTTGTCTCATTTCCTCCTCGTGTTGTTGAGAGCCTGGTTGGCTCCTCGCCGTTCATGGCCCGCCCCTCTTCAACCTCCTCGGTGGCCATTGCTGCGGAGATGGTTTGGCGGTGAACTCCGAGCTTCTGCGCAGCCAGCGAAATGTTATTCCCCACAAGTTGAACGACATGCCGGATGTAGCGGTATTTGACCTCGTCCAGCAGCAGGATGTCTTCCTCGCGTTGGGGCAGAAAGACATCGGGAGCGGCTTCCAATCGGCCAATCCAACGCTTGACCCGGCTTGCCAGCGCGCTACCCCCTATGGTGGTTTCCAAAAATTCATCTGCATCAGCCAATAGGGCATCCATCTTCACGTTGTAGGGCTTGCTACTCATGACGATGATCGGCAAGTGCGGAGAAATTGCTCGCGCTCTCCTTACGACTTCAAAGGCAACTCGATCCAGGAACCAATTGACGAGCAAGACCGAAACTTTATTTCGCTCCAGCGCCTCAAGCGCCTCCGAAACCGAAGTGGCCGTGATACAGGAAATGCCCTCGGCCTCGATACAGTCAGTAATGTACCGGCGGAAGTCCTGGTCATCCTCAACCACGAGCACCCGCTTTCCGGGGGCGAGTTTTTGGCCTTTGATGTTCATGAATGCCTAATGTCGTAAAAACTGACGGCAGAAAACGTGCCAATGTCGAGTTTTTCAACTAATATCCGTAAAATGATGAAAAAACCATCAATTGTTTGAAACAAACTGTCTAGATTCTAGCCAGCATGTTGTCCTATGTTTGGACAGTTCGATAGTCCTGCGAGGCAGCCCAACCCCCAGCTCGCAGCCTTCCAGAAAGCACCGCTGGGCTACGCTTCGAACTCAAAGGAGGACATTTCGCTCATTTCGCTCGGCGAGGTTGACCACGCCCTGAAATATTCTAATTTTGCAATTTCATGGTGTCGTTCAAAGCAATTCTGCGGAAGATACCTGGTGAGCCGGTTCGTTTGCCGACGCGCGTAGGGAAGCATTTCGCGGAATCGGATTTGAGCGCGCCGTATCTCGTTTCGTGTCTGGCCCAGCAAGCAATCCTTTACGTCAGTCCCAAGTTCGAGAAGATCACCGGGTATGCTTGCCAAAAATTCATCAGCGAAGGCCTCACCTTTTGGTTTTCCGTGATTCACCCAGCCGATATGCAGGCCGTCGTGGGCAGCATCACCAAGGCACAGCACGAGTTGTTGACCATCAATCCGCGGCCCATGACGCCGTTGAAATTGGAATATCGCATCACCCGACGGGATAGCCGGGTCATCTGGATCCGGGAATTTAAGCAGATCATTTCCTACCGCAACGGAAAGAAAGACCACATCTTAGGCTGCCTGCATGACATCACCGCCGAAAAAGCTGACGAACGAACTGCGATTGAGGCGTTGCTGAAACGGGACAAAGCCGCCAACGCATTACTTGACATCGCGGTTTCGCATCGCCTGAGCGACGCACTGGATTCACGCAAATCGGCCGTGCCATCTTCCAACCCGATTTCAGGCCGCGAAAGAGAAGTACTGCGATTGGTAGCCGCCGGATATTCCAGCAAACAAATCGCCGCCGAACTCGCCATCAGCGAAAACACCGTCGAAACGCATCGCCGTCACTTGCTGCAAAAACTCCACGTGAACAATTCGACGGCCCTCGTCAAAGAAGCGCATCGCCGGTGCTTGGTTTGACTCACGGTTTTCCGTGATTGTTGGGCGGACGCAGTTCGCCGAGGTTGAGCGCATGATAAATTCGATTCAATGGAAAACATTGCCGGCGAAGATGCCCAATTTCGTCAATGTGGCCGCTGTCGGGCTGCTCGCGGGTCTTTCGTTCGGAGTTCAATTTGGTGTGGTGCCGGTGCTGAACCATCTAGGAGCGGCCCACTACATCGTTACCATGCAGGGGATCATTCCCACGTTCACGCACGCCGTCGTTCCACTGATGTTCATGGGGCTCGGCACTTTTTTGGTGCGTTTGCTTTGGCTCCGGTCGCCCTGCCGGGGAATGCAATTCTGGACGTTGATTTCGTTCGGATTCTTTTTGGCCGGCGCCTGGATCACCATCCGAGGTCACTGGCCGCTCAACAACCAGGTGATCCAGTGGCAGCCACAAAATCCGCCCGTCGATTGGGAGCGGCTGCGTCAGCAATGGAGTGAGCTCAATTTCTGGCGCTTTGCGGTGGCTCAAGTGGGCTTCCTGGCCTTGTTGGTTCCGTTTGTCTTTGCGCGCAACCGCAGCCTCGAAAGGTAGCCGCGTTGTCGGATGGCCCCAACGCGTGACGTATCTCAGGTTTGTAGAATCGGGCCGCGCCGCTCAGTACGGCGTAACGCGATGTCCGATTGCCTCAGAATCATCACCGGCCGGATTTTAGTAAAGCGCAGAAAACTGAATTATACAAACAAAGAAGACCCCCGACCTTGTCAGAAGCGCTTTCAACATTTCTTCTCTTGATTAACCAGCCACTCGCAAAGAGTATTCCATTGCTGGCCGGAAGCATCCTGTCCGCGGAAATGGGCTCAGCCCACCGGTGTTGGTAAAATTATTATAAACCTGACTTCTGCCCGGAATTTGCGGACTGACGGGCACAATAGAAGAAAGGTTATGACAACTGTCTCTCGAGACCTCCCGTCCCGTCCCCACCTGGATGTTCCCAAACGCGAAGCCCGCGACCTGCTCAAACAAGCTCGCGTGGGAATTCCCGGAGCTCTCGACCGCATACGGCGTCGGCATCCCCGATTCAAAAACACGAACGTGTCCGCTCTTGCGCCTGTCGAATTTCGTTTGAGCGACGCTCAGCTGGTCATCGCCCGCGAATACGGCTTTTCGCAGTGGGCCGCACTCAAACAGCGAATCGATTCGAACACAGCCGCCCAGCTTCTGGTAACGGCGATTCGCGCTGACGATCGCGAAACGGTTATTCGGATCCTTCAGTCCAACCTACAACTGCTTCACATTCCCGTCCGGAGCGGCAATTGGGGTCCGCCGATGAGCCACGCGGCGAACCTCGGTCGGCTCGAGATTATCAAAGCTGTTGCCCAACTCGGAGCGCTCGACTTTCAGCATGCCTTCGATCGTGCGGTGCTGCAGGGACAACTGGAGTGTGCCAAATGGTTGCTTGAGCATGGCGCCAAGCTTGCTCCCGGGATTATCATGGGCGCCTGCGAAACACTCAATTCGTTGGGATTCTGTTTTCTCGATGAATTAAATGTCCCTTACACCGCTGCCGATGGCAATCGCCTCGCCCCGCTCGCTCTGGTTCTCGAGACGTATTGCCGCAATCCTGAAGGTAAACACAGAATCCTCGATTTGTTTGAAAAACGAGGATACGCGCTTCCCGACAGCCCTATAATGGCCCTCCACCGAGGCGACGCCGATCGACTGAAGCATCATTTGCAACGCGACCCGGACTTATTAAATCGCCGATTTCCGGCTCGGGACATCTATCCGTCCCAATTGGGTTGTGCCGATGCTGGACGCGCAGGCATGCACGGCACACCAGTGGAGGGAACGACTTTGTTGCACCTGGCTATCGAATTCGACGAACAGGAAATCTTCGATCTGCTTTTGGCGCACGGTTTGGACGTAAATGCTCGCGCCCTCATGGACAGAGACGGCTTTGGTGGGCACGCGCCGCTGTTCAGTTCGGTAATCAACATGTCGGTCGCTTGCGGACGACAACGCGATGCCTTGATGACCCGAGCACTGCTCGCCCGCGGTGCCTCGCCAGATCTCCGAGCGACACTGCGCAAGTTCCTTGATTGGTGCGAGACCCCGCGCTGGTACGAAGCGCGTAATGTTACCGCGGCCGAATGGGGACGCACGTTTCCGGATCGTGGCTGGGTGAATTCCGAAGCACTGCGGTTGCTTGATCGAGGACGTTAACGGCCGCGTATACGCCGCTTCAATCGGATGTCTCGCCCCGCGTCCGGCAGATACTAACATCTGCCAGACGCGTCGGTGAGCTATTATGGGATCACTTCGTAAACGCCACCCGCCTGTGCGGGTATGTCACGCTGATTTACGATATACTGCAGTTTCTTAAAACCACCAACGAAAATTCTTTCCCCGTTGGGATTGGTGTTTATGGACGTGAAGAATAGCACGTCATCCCCCTGAAGGCTGGCCCCGGAAAGGTCGACGTTGAAGAGGCTGATTGGCTGAGCTTCTTGCAGGTTATCCCGGTTGACCGGGGCATGCATCAACAACCCATGCTGGGGCGTCGGAATAAAGGAAATCCAATCCGTGAACAGAAGTTGCCCTTGCAACCCCGAGATGCCGCGGCCCCGGTAAATTGCGGAACCGGTATTGGCATTTGGGCCGATGCTGGGATCCAGGTGGGTATATTCGACGAGCGGCCGATAGGAATTGGGCAGGCGCGATGCCTCCAGGCCGTAAGCAATAATGCGACTGTCATTGGTTACAAACGACGTCGGAAAGATCCCTTCCCAGGGTCGAAAACCGAAATTGATGCCGTATTTATCGAAGCCGTGGATGTATTCGATCGTGTCCTGTCCGGTGTTGGCGAGGTATTTGATCCAGCGCACCGTTTGATCGGTGCCGTCGTGGTCATCGCCATTTCCCTTGCCATTGTCATTTCCTTTGCCGTGGCCATCACCATCCCCATTGCCGTTTCCGTCGCCGTTGCCGTGTCGCTTGCCTTCTTTGCTGCGTGGACGGCCGTGGTCCTCGCTCGGGCTGACAATCTGTTCATGATGCACTTTGCTCGGATTGCGAAGGCCCTTCAATAACGGGGTAATGGCTCCGTCGGGCACCCGCTGGTCTTTTAAGTCGGCGAAAGTCGCCACCGGTGTGGTGGTCGTAAAATCCATTCCCTCCAGTTGATTCAAATTGATCCGCAGCAGCTTTCCCGAAAGTTGCGCATCATCCTGGGCGATGTTGTTCGGGTCGTACTCGCTGCCGCCATCGCCCAGGGCAAGCAGCAAGGTGTTAAACTCAGGCGACCAAGTCAGCGATTGGAACCCGGTGTGATTGAAGTAAGGCCGTTTGATTTTGAGCAGCGTGCGCTGGAGCTGCGGAACTCCCTGAACCACTCTGTATTCGGCGAGGTGATCGACGTGATCATATTCGGCCATGTTCCACGGATCGGTGGTGGAGACCAGCCATTGAAAGAAGCCCGGGGGCGAGGCGCTGCGTTCGTTGATTGCCGAGTACCAAACCCAGAACCGCCCGTTCCGATCAAAGTCCGGGTCCGCGACAAAGCCGAGCAGACCGCGTTCATCGTAGGTTTCGGGATCGGGATAGCCCAGCCCGGGGAGGCCGGGTATGTGGCTTCCTAGTCGGCCGACTTGCGAACGAAGGTCGAGAAACACTTGCGCAGCGCTATTGTCGGATAGGTCTTTGCGGTAAAGCTGCCCCGGCTGCGTGCAAACGAACATCGCCTTCCCGACGACGTTAATATCGGTTACCAGGTCGATGTGCTCGATGACCGGTTGCAAGTGAACATTGATGTCGGCGGTGATCGGCTGGCCGGTAGCTCGAGAAGCAAGCAGCAACGCCGCCACCACCAGGAAAATTGCGCTGCACATTTTAGCGGAAGTATCCGGTCCTGAGCGTCTGGGTGCGGGGGAAGTGGGCGGTTCTTTCGAAGGCGATTGGCGACGGCCAGGCTGTCGTGTTTGGAGCGGGAACAACTTAAGTTTCGTCATAATCGATTTAGGTTAAGGTTTGTGTGAATAGAAGAGAACGGGACCTCCTGGCGTGGTATGGCGTCGCCCGAGACCGGACATGCTGCCCCGTTTGCGTGGGGCATTCTCCATCGCATCCCTTATCGACCTACAATCAGCCGATAGAACACTCTTCTATGGCTCCTTGTCTGATGGTGCCCCGGCGCTGTTAGCGTTGAAACCACGCCGGCTGCTAAGGTAAGACGCTGCAAAAATGATTTTGTTCCCGGGTTCATTTTTCAAGTCTTCCACCTGCAACCATCGATGCCGCAATCTTTCTCGACCGCCATCATTTTGGTCGATAGCGCTGCTCTTTTTATCGATTAACCCGATTCTGCTCTGGTGGGTTATATCATCGGCAACGACACATAAGCGAGACGCCTATGAAGC
Organism: Candidatus Limnocylindrales bacterium; assembly: GCA_035495315.1. Classification (GTDB taxonomy): domain Bacteria; phylum Verrucomicrobiota; class Verrucomicrobiia; order Limisphaerales; family UBA8199; genus DATJGF01. The sequence continues at coordinate 9,173 of DATJGF010000247.1, read as the reverse complement.
TTTTGCAACTGAATCTCCTCCTGGCCTGGGCCTGGATCCTCCTCGGCTTTCTTTCCGGACTCGGGCTCGGCCTCTTTTTCCATCGCGAACAATGGCTTGGCGGATATGCCAGTCTCAAGCGCCGCCTTTATCGGCTTTGCCATATCTCATTCTTCGGGCTGGGTGCGCTGAATCTTTGTTTCGTTCTGACGGTCCCAATGCTTGATTTATCGGCGCGGTTGCTCGCCACGGCCTGCTGGGCCTTTATTGCCGGAGCTGTCTCGATGCCTGTTTGCTGCGTCATTATGGCTCATTTCCCCAGCGCCCGTATGCTCTTTGCCTTGCCCATCGTGAGTTTGCTCCTGGCGGGTGTTTTAGTCGTGCTGGGGGTCGCGCCGAGAACTGAGCGCAACCGAGCAACGGCGTTTGCAGGCCAGGAAAACCACCCCGCTTTTGTAACCACTCACCATTAAGAGTCACATCTATGAAAAGAATCGGTCTAATCGCCATGAGCGGCGTTCGCGCTCATAATCCGGAACTGACCAAGCTGGGTCTGACCCTGCCCGGATTCGTCGAACGTAACAAAGTAATTGCCTCACTCCCCAGCCTGGGATTGCTCACGCTCGCGGGGCTCACCCCTGACCGCTTCGAGGTCGAGTATCACGAGATTGCTGACCTCCGGCAGGGCGGAGAACCACCCGACCATTTCGACCTGGTTGCGCTCAGCACGTTCACCGCCCAACTCAAAGAGGCCTATGCTGTTGCCGATCATTACCTCAGGCGCGGTATCCCCGTGGTTATGGGTGGCATTACCGTCAGTTCCTTACCGCAGGAAGCGCGAAATCATTGCACGAGCGTCGTTGTCGGTGAGGGGGAACCGCTCTGGCCCGAGGTGCTGAACGATTTCGAGAATGGCTGCCTCAAGCCATGCTACGTTCAGTCGCCTCGCGGCCAGTTCGATCTGCGCGAGGCCCCGATGCCGCGGTTCGATCTCCTGGATCCCGACAAATACAACCGCATCACCGTGCAAACCAGCCGTGGTTGCCCACATCAATGCGAGTTTTGCGCCAGCTCAATTTTGTTGACGTCGCGATACAAGCTTAAACCGGTCCACAAGGTCATTGCCGAAATTAAGGAAATCAAGAAAATCTGGCGCCGCCCCTTCATCGAGTTTGCGGACGACAATTCATTTGTGCACCGCGAACATTATAAGGAGCTGTTGCGCGAACTCGAAAAGGAAGACCTGCGCTGGTTCACCGAGGCCGATGTGCGCGTCGCGCAGGATGACGAACTGCTGGGACTGATGCGTGACTCCGGCTGCCAGCAGGTTCTCATCGGACTTGAGACGCCACGGGCCGCCAGCTTGAGCGGGCTCGAACTGAAGGCCGACTGGAAAGCCCGGCAGCAGGATTTCTATAAAACCGCCATCAGCAAAATCCAGTCTTATGGCATCACTGTGAACGGTTGTTTCATTCTCGGGCTCGATGCGGACACACCCGATGTGTTCGACGAAGTGTTCGACTTCGTAACAGAGTCGGATCTGTATGAAGTCCAAATCACGTTTTTGACGCCTTTCCCGGGGACCCCATTGTACGAGCGACTCAAGCGGGAAGGCCGGCTGATTCAAGATGGCGCCTGGGAACTCTGCACACTGTTTGACATCAACGTGCGACCCAAGAATATGACTGTCGCCGAGCTGCAAAGTGGGTTTCTCGACCTCGGCAAACGCCTGTACTCAGACGAGCAAACGGCCGAGCGCCGACGGAAATTTAAGACGATGCTGAAACGCTCGCCGCATTTCGGTCGCCATGCTTCGTTAACTGCCGAAAAACTGGCGGCCTGAATGCGGCTGTTAGCCGGCGGGCTGGCTCACCTGCCTTGGCGCGCGGCGTGCCGGCAGTTTGCTCCGGCGGGCGTGACGCCCGACTCTACGGCAGGCGTGACGCCCGCCGCTACAGCTTGACCGGTTTGGCAAAGCCGGTTCAAAATCACTCAGGCAGTGCAGTTCCTACCAATAGTCGAACGCGAGCTGCGCGTCGCAGCGCGCCATTCCAGGACCTGGTGGCGCCGTGTACTGACTTTGGTGGTTGCGCTGGGCGTCTTTGCTTTCACCTGCCTGCTGATAGGACGATGGACGAGCCTTAATCAGATCGGAAAAGAGATTTTCGAGGCCCTTGGCGGATTCGGGCTCCTGTATGCTTTGTTGGCCGGACCGTTGTCCTCGGTCGATTGCATCAGTCGCGAGCGGCGCGATGGCACGCTCGGGCTTTTGTTCCTCACCAACCTGCATAGCTACGATATCGTGCTGGGCAAAATTGTCGCCGCCTCATTCGATATGCTCCTGGGACTGGTCGCGGCTTTACCCGTACTGAGTCTGCCATTGTTGATGGGAGGTGTCACGCTGGCTCAATTCGCCCGGCTCGCGCTGGCCTTGGCCGACGTCATTTTTCTTTCCCTCGCACTGGGCATTTGCATCTCCTCCCTGTTTCGGAGCGCCCGCGCCGCAGTCGTTATCTCTCTGGCAATCCTCTTTGCACTGACCTTTGGTCTGACCTTTCTTGGCGAAGAGATCCTACACATCCCTCAAACCGGGATTGTGCCGGCATTCTTCTATAGTTTTTGTCCTTTTTATACGTTCGAGTTGTGTCTGAAGGTGCCGATGCGCGAGCCGGCCTGGAAATTCTGGCTCAACCTCGGTGGCCTGCAAGCCTTCGCCTGGTCTTGTCTCGTCATGGCGTGCTTTCGAACCGGCACGGTCTGGAGAGATTTGCCCGCATCCGCTGTGACGCGTCGTTGGCACGAGTTTTTCCTCAAGTTGAAGCGCGGCCGCACTCGCACGCGCATGGCATGGCGCGCGATGCTGGAGCGGAACCCAATTCATTGGCTCGAAGGCCGTGATCGGCTGCAGGAGAGAATTCTCTGGAGTTTGTTCCTGCTAATCACGATTGGCTTTGCGCTCACCCAGATCTCCTCGAATGATGGGCCGAGCGACGGGCTTGTAATCACGTGGGCCTGGTGGGCCCACTGCGTGCTTTGCCTGTGGATCGCTCTTCAAGGCCCGCGGCGCCTCGCCGATGACAAGCAATCGGGCGCCCTCGAATTGATCCTCTGTACACCGCTCAGCAGTCGGGACATCATTCGCGGTAACATGCAAGCACTCCAAAGGAGATTCGGTCGCGTTTTCGTTGGTTTGTTGGCGCTGGACGGTTTCCTGGTGTTTGCTCATTTCAGCCACAACGGTGGTTGGCGCGCCTTTCGCGAAAACGATCTATTTCAACTTTCGCTCTGGGGGCTAGTCATATTTCCTCTTCAGGCCTACAGCCTCGCCCGCCTCGGTCTTTATCACGGTCTGCTTCATGCTAATTCGATTCGCGCCAGCTTTGTTTCCATCTGGAAAGTGGGTCTGCTCCCGTGGATTCTGTTTTTTCTAACCGTGCTTGCCTGTGACATGGCATCGAGCCGTTTCAAAAATCTTCGCCTGACCGAGACCCTCGTCTTTTCTCTATGGGCCACCTGTCACCTGATTCCGTGCCTTCTTTTTTTGTTCCAAGCCAACTGGTTTCTGAAGTATAGGTTCCGGCTCCTGGCTCTGACGTCCGGTCGGCGTCCCTGGTGGAAGTGGTTCCGCCGCGCGTCGAGCCTGTAGCTGGCGGCATATACCCGGTCGGGATCATTTTTTCCGCTGTTTTTCGATCGCCGATTTTAAAGCCTGCTTCCAAACGTTAGAGCCAACAAACAATTCCTCCGGGAAGGTGCGATAGAGCAACAAGTTCGAGTAGATAAGGTCTTGTTCGTTGAAATTGAGGCCGAGGCCTGCCAGGTATTGCAGACGCAAATTGGGATCGCGATTGATCTGGGCCCGGACCAACCAGGGCTTGAGGTCAGCCGCTCGTCCCGCATACGTTGAAAACAAGCTATAGGTTGATCTGAAACCGACCTCGCGCAGCGATTGCAGGACGGGTTGATAATCCTGACGCTCGAGTCGCCCTTGGACCTCTTGCAAGTCAATACACTCCGCGTCTGCTGAGCCCAGTAACACCACATCATAGCCTTCGCCATCATTCTCGTTGCTCCAAACTGTGCCGTTAGGAAAAACCTCGAAAAATGTCGCCAGTTCACTGCGAACGACTGCCATGTTGCTTTCATAAAGAGGCACCCATTGCGTGACGAGTCCACCGGGATTGAGGCGAGCTTTGCAGAGTTCGAAATATTCCTTAGTGTACAGGGTTGCCGCCCCTTTCACCCAGGGATGGATCGGGTCCGAGGTGATGATGTCGAATTTCTCCTTCGTCAGCAGGATAAAGTGTCGCGCATCGTCACACACCACACGTGTCCGCGGGTCGTGCAAAACATCATAATTCTCCGGGCCGAAGAACCGCCCTACAACTTTCGGAATTACCGGCTCGATTTCACAAATCAGGATCTTTTCCACCGTCGGATAGGGCACAAACGAGCCTGCGGTTACCCCCGCGCCGCAACCAACAACCAGAACTGACCTTGGGTTTCGATGCAACAACGCGGGAATGTGACCGAGCATGCGCTGCAACCGCATGTCTTGCGAATCGGTCGAGGCTTCCACCTTACCGCTGACGTGAAAGTTGCGGACTCCGGTGCTCAACTCGGTAACGGCCACCGAGGCGTTCATGCCTTCACCGACGAATAAGAGTTTACCCAGCTCACTTTTGGCCGGGAGATAGCGGCCATAAGCCACCAAGCCCCAGGGCAAAGAGGGGACTGTCCAGATCAGCACGGCCGCGATCACAAGAGAGACTAGCGCGAAGATCAGTCGACGCGCTTGGAAGCCGCCTTTTGATGCGCCGACTGGTCTTTTCTGGGCGATGGAGCGGCGCGCCCAGAACATCAGCATGCCTGAAACTACAGAAGTTCCGATGAGCAATCGCTGGAGATCCCGAGACCCAAGACCAGGTAGCAGAACGACAGACGCTCCAACAGCACCGATGACCGCGCCCACCGTGTTCGCGGCATATAGCCTGCCGACCAGGCGAGCCTGGTCTGGCGTGGTTGGACTCGCAGCCGCCAGTGCCAATGGAAAGCTCGCGCCAAAAAGGCAAGCAGCGGGAAATATCGACCAGGCGCATCTCAGCAGATCAAGTTGGAAACTTATCCAAACGTTGCGAGACAGGGAGGGATTGACCGGCCAGTAGGGAACTGAGACCGCGAGCATGAACGCAGCCCAGGCAATCGTTAACGCCAGTAGCAATTGGCAAATCCCCAGGGCTGTGTCCGGTCGATTCGTTCGGCGCGCCAGACTTGCGGCGCTGAAGCTGCCCAAAGCAAGCCCGCCAAGAAACACCGCGAGTATTATTGAGAATGTGTAAACGGTTGCCCCAAGCATTAGTGACAGCAGGCGCGTCCACACCACCTCGGCGCTCATCGCGCAAAATCCCGATAAGCCAATAACGAGGTAGACAATTGATTTGGGAGTCGCCGCGGCAGCGGAGGGCTCCGAATCGGGCATTGATTCGCTGTGCGGCGTGGTTCCCGAAACATACAACGTGGTCAGCCCAACGCAGACATTCACCAGCACCGCAACGTAGGTTGTCAGGGCGAGGTCATAAATCCGCAAGAGATAAAATCCGGCCACTAGAGCACCGAGCACCGCACCGCAGATGTTGCCGGCGTACAACCGCCCCAACGAAGCGATCCCTTCAGGCGTGCGATTCAGCCAACGCGAAATCGTCGGCAACGTGGCACCCATGAGAATCGTCGGGGGCAATAACAGAATTGCGCTAAGAAGGCCGCGGGCGAACAGGCCGACCAGCCCTGAACCGCAGTACACATAGATCCGCGACGCGTATGGCAGCAAAAACAGGATCGCGAGACCGCAGGCGCCGACTCCGAGTTCGAGGAGTGCATAGACGCGCAGCGGATGCCATCCGGTCCGAACAATTGGCGACACACCAAGACTCCCGAGGAACATGCCGCCCATGAATGTTCCTAGCAGGAGACCCAGCGAAATGCCGGTCGATCCAATCACCAACTGGAGCACCTGAAACCAGACGACCTCGTAAATCAACGCCGCGGCGCCGCTGGCGCAAAACAGAAACCAGAGGAGAAGAAAGGTCGGAGGCTTTTCGCTCACCAGAGTTTACGGACCGCGAACCGTGGCATGCGCGCGCAACCAGAGCAGATCGACGTTGTTCGCTGAAACCGTGGTGAACTCGTGCTTGAGGCTCTCGAAAGTCTGTTGGGGCGCTTGTAGTTCGGCGCTGCGCCAGCGGTGAATTTCGGCATGTCCATCGGCGAACGTGACCCCACCCGCGTTGCCGTGGTAACCGGCGGGGAAGTTGACGATTTGATTGGCTACCATATCGATTGCGAATTCTCCGTCATCAATGCTGTCATCCCGTTCGTCAACAAACACCAAGGCGTCACTGACAGGGATCCCCACAATCTGCACTTTTTTGCGGAACGGACGATAATCGCTGTTCCAGGGGAGCGAGCGGTAACCCATCCACACACTCATGGAAACATTGCGGACGAGGGGATAATTAAGGCCGCCTTCGCGCACCACGATCTTGCTGGCCATGCATCGGAAGACGCCGGGATTCTTAACGTACGGCGCCAGCGCGCCGTATTTTGGGTCGAGCAAGAGGAGGAGATTCGTATTGTCGGTATTGTTGGCCTGGCGCGGGTCAAGCCAGCCGCTGACCCAGTTGGCGACGTTGGGCACGCGATTAGCCTCATCCTGCCAATGGTTGCCGACGATTGAGTCATTGTGGTCATCGGCGTACATGGTCCACGCGAGTTGCAGCTGCTTCAAATTGCCGATGCAGTGAGCGCCGGTAGCCTTCATCTTGGCGCGATTCAGCGCGGGCAGCAGCATCGCGGCAAGAATCGCGATGATCGCAATCACCACCAATAGCTCAATCAGGGTAAATCCGATAGCACAGCTTGCGATTGGGCGAGCAACTTTCTCTCTGATTGAGAACGCATTGACGCGCATGGACGAGTCCCCGAATGGAAATTTCAGGAGTAATGATAGCTCAGGGTAGCGCGGCAGGTCCAGTGGCAATTTACCAAGACCGCCCGTAGTAACACGGTTGATAACCGGCTGTAGCGCAGATTGGCAATCGGCGATACGGCCGACTAACAGTCGGCGCTACGCTCGGTCCATGACTGAGAATAATTCAGTCCCTACTTACCCCTTCCCAGCGACGACCGCAGCGAGGGCCGCTTCCCGTTCGAGCAGGGTTGGGTGGGAATAGTAAAATCCACTATAGAGTGGGTGCGGTGTGAGATTACTCAAATTCTTCTCATTCAGTTTGCGGAGGGCGCCAATCAGCGGAAGAGCTTGGCCCATCGCCTCGGCGGCGAACCGGTCGGCCTGGTATTCGTAGCGTCGGGACCAGATGTAAGCGAGCGGCGAAAACCAAAACGTTATCACCCCCGCCAGCAAGGCAAACAAAAGGAAAGCCGGCGCAGTATTGCCCGGCTGAAATCCGAATGTCCGATAAAACCAAGGTTGTTGCGCGAGGAGGGCGAGGCAATAAAAGCCGAGCAACGATCCGGCGGCGGAAAAGACGAGCATTTTTGGGATATGCCTTTTCTTGTAATGGCCAATCTCGTGGGCGAGCACCGCCTCGAGCTCGGGTTCTGTTAACTGCTGAATCAGAGTGTCGAACAAAACGATTTTGCGGAAGCCGCCCAGGCCGGTGAAGAAGGCGTTCGAGTGCCGAGAGCGCCGGCTGCCATCCATTACCTGGATGCTCGCGGCGCGAAAACGTGTCCGGTTGGCCAACCTGAAAAGCCGTTCGCGCAAACTCGTTTCCGGGAGCGGCGTAAATTTATTGAATAACGGGAGGATTAGGATTGGGGCAAGCAGGGTCATTAACAGCTGGAAAACCATGAGGGCGCCCCAGGCCCAGAGCCACCACCTTTTTCCGGCCCAGTTTACTAGAAAGAGCAACAAGGCCAGCAGCGGATAGCCTAGAATCAGACTAAGCACCAGTCCTTTGAGCCGGTCGGTCCACCAGGTTTTTTGGGTGCTGGTGTTAAATCCGAAACGCTGTTCGAGCTGGAACTGTGCATACCAGTCCAGCGGGAGAGCGGTCATTGATAACGCGACCCCTATCAGAAAGAGAAAGCCGGCCATCGCCCAGATTGAGCCGCCGAACATTCGGGAATAGGCGTCAAAGCCCGTCGGGAGAACGCCGCTAAAAAGGACCAGCAACAGCAGGATCGTGCTATAAGTCAGTTCAAATCCTCGGAAACGTCCTTTGGCCAAGGTATACTCGACGCTTCGGACGTAGGTGGCTTCATCGACAATGGCTTTAAGCGTCGCAGGCATGACCTTGGCGCGAGCCAGCACGTGCCGCCGGTTCAGCCATTCCAATGCAAGTTCTGTGATCCACCGCCCCAGGATCAGAAGCAAAACCAAAATCCAAATTTTCGAAGCAAAATCCATTTCGCTCAACATAGCGCTTGGGGCGCGTGCTGAACATACCTGGAAAAATATTGCGCAATCAACGAGGGTTCCGCACAGTAAAGTATTGCCAGGTGGAGAGATGGCTGAGTGGTTTAAAGCGCACGCCTGGAGAGCGTGAGTGGGCTTATACCCCACCCTGGGTTCGAATCCCAGTCTCTCCGCCATAAACATTTCACTTTTGTGGCGGACGGTGCTGAGGAGCAAACTTTTTTCGAAGGATTTTCCCCTGGTCGTCGTGTTTCCAGGTAAATATGACTATCATTAAACCTTCGAAGAAAATCGTTCTCAGCCTGCTGGCCTGCTCCTGTGTGGTGGCCCAGAGAGGCCTGGCTGATGACCAGTCGCCTGTTCCTGCCAGGCCGCCTCAAATCCAAGCGCCAGACCAACCCAGTTGGCAAACATTTGACCTGGCATTCCCGGGGGGCCGACCGCGCGACCTGGTTTCCGCGATCGAGAAATCCACGGGTAAAGTGCTCAATGTCATTATCACAAAGGACGACGAGAGCGTCGAAATCCCCGCCATGCAATTCAAGAGCATTACGGTTCCGGATCTTTTCCGTGCCCTGACCATGGCCAGTCAAAAGCCAGAGCAGGTTGGCGGCAATGTCTATAACACCTACTATACCTTTGAAACCCAGGGCCAGGGCGAGAATGCCATTTTCTATTTCAAATCTCATAAGCCAACTCCGCCTCAAAAGTTCTGCCGCTTCTACCAGTTGGCCGATGCTCTTGAAAATTACTCCAT
>DATJGF010000246.1:0-5057 GCA_035495315.1 Candidatus Limnocylindrales bacterium | reverse complement strand
CGCCATTTCGTTCGCCGATACGAACGCCCACCTTTCCGCAGCGAAATTCTACCGCGCGCGTTCCAACCTTTCGCCGTAACCACGCAGTTGCGGAAATAACACATCAACGGCGGCGCAGATTCCACCTTTTCTCTGGAAACGAGTTGTAGCGCAGGACTCCCGTCCTGCTGTATCGCAGATTTTCAAATCTGCCGACCATGAAAAGCGATATCGACGACCGGTTTACGGAGCCTCTCCGGATCCGGCAAATGTTAGGCGCTGCTGGATGATTTTAAACGCTTCCAGATGCAGGCTTTCTCTGCGACTGTCGAGGGATCGTCTCAGCAAAGGGAAGGAACGCCGCGTCCCTTGGACCAGAATGGCTTCGGCGGTTGCGCGGACCTTTGTTTCTTTGGCCAGAAGGCGATTTTCCCAGTCACGTACCAGGGCGGCAAGTAGAAACGGACGGGGGGTAGCGAGCAGACGCCGGAATTTTATCGACCACCTGATGCGATGCTTGGTCACGTCGTTTTCGTGCCGGATCATATCACGAATGACCGTCGGTTAAAGATGCGGTACTAACGCGCTTCCATTTCTGTCGGCGTAGCAAGACATTTAAGGAGGGCGGATTCTCTGAATGGAGGAGCCCAAGTGGCACGGAGTTTTCGACGGATGGATCGAATCGGTTTGTATGGAAACTGTATCATCCTTGTATCCTGGTTTTCCCAGTTAAACGGTCCGCTTGCTCATTTAAGCTGACTTGTGGAGAGCCGGGAAAGCTGGTCTAATTCCGTGCGAGCCCGGCAATTGAGAATCCTGGCGCTTGGAAGATGCGCGCGTTCATCAAAAAACTCACCAGCCGCCTGCACCAGCCCTGGTTCGGCAGTGGATTCGGCGCCGTGCTGGTGCCGATTCTCGGACTTAGTTTGCTCTTTTCGCCTGTGGGGAGAGGACTTTGCAAATGGAGCTATGATCTTCCCTTCTTGTGGCGATCAACCCAGCAGATCACCAACGTGGTGGTCGTTTCCATCGACGACGGGACCTATACTTCATTAAATCAACGCAGGGCGTCCTTCGATCGTTCCATCCATCGAGATCTCATCAACCGGCTCAACGCAAAAGGTGCGAAGCTGATCGTATTTGACATTCTGTTCATCGAGCCCGGCGTTCAGGGGACGACTGAGTTCAGGGACGCAATGCGCGCCTGCAGCAACGTCATTATCGGAGCACAATCCGTCAAAACCGAACAGTTCGGCGTCAAACATCGCGACATAATCCCGCAACAGGACCCGTTGCGCGACGATGCTGCGGCGTGGGGCCTGGTAACGATTCACCCGGATCCCGATTTTTCGTTCCGTGAGCTTGACACTGGAATCGAGATGAAGCCCAGTGTGGGCTGGCAGGCCGCCGTACTGGCCAACCCCGAAGTAGCGAAGCAAACACGTTCAGAGGAGCGATGGCTCAACTATTATTCGCCAAGACCGTTTCAAACAATCCCTTACGTATCTATCTTGAGCAACTCGCTGCCTGAGGGAACTTCGTTTTCAAACAAAATCTTTTTCGTCGGAGAAACCCATGTCGCTGGTTACGTAGGAGAGGAGAAAGAAGAATTTCGTTATCCATGGACATGGTGGACGAAGGAGTTCTTTCATGGCGTCGAAATCCATGCCCTCACCTTCAGTAATCTTGAGCGGCAGGACTGGCTGCGCCGCTTGCCACCGCTTGTCGAGGCGCTGATCATTGTCATCGCAGGTGCCGCCCTTGGCTATGGGCTGAGTCGGCTTCGCCCTATATGGGGCACCGTAACCGCCATCGCCATCTCCCTCACCGTAACTGCAGCAGCTTACGCCTTATTCGCCGGCCTGAATATCTGGTTTCCGTGGCTCATTATTGTCGCCGCCCAAGCGCCCATGGCTATCGGTTGGGCTTATATGGTCGATTCCATCCGTTCCTATGTGGAAAAGCGGCTGCTCGAGCGCTCGCTGGAGCTTTATTTGTCCCCGCGCCAGGTCAAAGAAATCCTGAAAGAACCCGATCTGCTCAAACCGGGCGCCCAGACAAAAACCGTCAGCATCCTCTTCAGCGACATTGCCAATTTCTCGAAAGCCTCCGAGATATTGCCGCCAAACGATTTGGTCAAAACGCTTAACGATTATTACGAGGTTGCGATTGAAGCCGTTCACCAAAAAGGCGGCACCGTAATGAACCTGATCGGCGATGCAATTTTCGCTATCTGGAACGCCCCACAGGAGCAACCAGATCATCAGAGATTGGCCTGCGAGGCGGCGGTGTTGCTGAACAGCAAGGTCGTCCAGTTCAACGCCGGCCAGGAATTCATCACTCTTCGCACCCGCATCGGCCTGCACACCGGCATTGCTTGCGTCGGTAACATCGGCAGCACTACCCATTTCGATTACGCTGCCATAGGCGAGAGCGTCAATATGGCCTCGCGATTGGAGGGGCTCAACAAGAAGCTCCTGACCAATGTCCTGGCCACCCGTGAAATCCAAAGCTCTCTAAATGGCGCCCTGGTCAGCCGTTTTGTGGGAAACTTCCGCTTCAAAGGCCTGGACCAGATCAACCAGGTCCACGAAATTCTCGGTCCCGCCGACATCACTGCCGAGAGCGCCGTGTGGCGTAAGGCCTTTGAGGAAGCGCTCAAATGTTGGAAGGCCCGGCAATTTCGCAAAGCCGAAGAATACTTCCGGCACACGTTGGAACTGCGCCCAAAATCCGAGTATGCCGCCGACGACGCTCCGACCGACGGCCCTTCCGATTTTTATTTGAAATTGATTCCAGAATTCATAAAAAGCCCTCCCGTGGCGGAGTGGCTTGGAGAAGTGGATTTGCGCGAGAAATGAGGACCAAAAACAAACTGCGCTGTATAAGGCTGTTTCAGCGTTTGACCCGGAAAAAGCTTGCATTCCTAATCTGCTCTTGGTAAGAAAATCCCGAATCCTTGGCAGCCACTTGTAGTGTCAACTCTGCATTGCAAAACAACGCCTCTTCCTTGCTTTATAAAATCTTCTTCAGCAAACGTCGGTCGCGGGATGCGATTTCTTTTGGTGTGTTGGTTTGCCTATCTCGCGGCAATTCGCTGTTCAGCGCAATCATTTGTGGTTGGTTGGGGCGATAACACGTACGGCCAGCTCAACCCACCGTCCAGCTTGTCGAATGTCATGGCCATTGCGGCCGGGGAGGGCTTTCACTGCCTCGCGCTCCAGAGCAATGGCATCGTTGTCGCGTGGGGAAACAACGGAAACGGTCAAACGAACGTGCCGTCCGGATTGTCAAGCGTCAGCGCCATAGCTGCGGGCGCCTTCCACAGCCTGGCGCTCAAGAGCAACGGCACAGTCGTCGCGTGGGGCAGCAACTCCTCGGGCCAGACGAACGTGCCGGTTGCATTGTCGAACGCTGTGGCCGTTGCCGCGGGCCGTTTCCACAGCCTGGCGCTGAAGAGTGACGGCACGGTAGTGGCGTGGGGCCGGAACGATTTTGGTCAGGCGGACGTCCCGGCGGGTTTGTCGGGCCTCCGCGCCGTTGTTGCGGGCGCGTCCAACAGCGTGGCGCTCAAGAGCAACGGCACGATCGTGGCGTGGGGAAATAACACCTATCAGCAAACGAACGTTCCGGCGTCTTTGTCGAGCGTATCCGCCATTGCCGGGGGGGATTTCCACAGCCTGGCGCTCAAGAGTAACGCTACCGTCGTCGCGTGGGGAAACAACTCTTTCGGCCAGACGAACGTGCCAGCGGGTTTGTCCGGCGTCACGGCCGTGGCCGCGGGCTACGCTCACAGCCTGGCTCTCAAGAACAACGGCACGGTCGTTGCCTGGGGATCTAATTACAATAATGCCGGGCAAACCAACGTGCCGCTCGGCCTGTCGAACGTCGTGGCCATCGCGGCGGGCGAACTTCACAGCCTGGCGCTGACTAATCCGCTTCCGCTGGTCGTTCTTTGCCCCACCAATCTCAGCGTGGCGGGCTTCACCAACGTGCCGCCGCCTGATCCCAATTCAGTCGTCGTTTCCAACGCCTGCGGCACTGTGAACGTCATGCTGGTCACCACCACCACCAACGCCGGCTTTTGTGGCTACATAATTAACCGCACGTATCAAGCCGTGGATGGTTGTCGTCGGACGAACAGTTGCACACAGCAGATCGTCGTGTATTTACCCCCTGGCAACGATGCCTGCGCGAGTCCCGTTGTGTTGACCGAGGGCTTAACCTACATGCAGAACATAACATGCGCCTTTTACTATCCCGATCCTCAACCAAGCTGCGCAGCCAAGTTAGACCTGGGAGTCTGGTTTGCGTTCACACCATCCCGCACCGGGATAGCGACCATCAGCACCTGCGGCAGCGATTTTCCTAGCACGGTAGCGGTTTACACGGGCGCATGTGGTTCTTTGATTCCTGTGAGCGGAGCGTGCAATCAGGGCTTTGGTCCAGCTTGCCCGAGCTTTTCACAGGCGAGCGTTAGCTTTCAATGCACGGCAGGCACACCCTATCGAATCCTCACAGGGGGATATGATGGCTCCGGCGGCTACAACTTGAGCATCAGGGCTACCGTTTGTGTGCCGGCCGTCATTCAAAGCACTAACACTGGCTTTGCATTGGATCCGGATGGTATCCGTTTCTTCTATGCGGCTTCCGCCACCGGTGACCCTCCCCTGGGCTACAACTGGACCTTTACCAATTCTTATTCCAACGTGTTCACCGTCCCCGGTCAAATCGGCTCTCGTCTCTTTGGCCCCTTTGAGGCGCTACCGACCGGTTTCACCCTCACTGTCACGAATCCGTGTGGCAGTCCCGGCACCGGCGGCGGTGCCTCCCCTCCCTGCGGCCCGATTTGTCTTTCCGTGGGAATCGCCTCAACGCTCACTGGATCGGGCGGCTCCGGCACCAACTATTATATTTACCCCACCGCCTGCAGCACGTTCCAGCCCAGCAGCCGCTGGTTTTTTATGCAGAAATATACCAACGCGCCAGGAATCGCCTTCATCAGCGCGCAAGGCAGCGCCCCCGACACAGCCCTGGGCGTCTTCCAGGGAACCGGCAATCCGGCACAGCTTCAATTG
>DATJGF010000245.1:0-14218 GCA_035495315.1 Candidatus Limnocylindrales bacterium | reverse complement strand
CAAAGTGGGGCAGGGAATATCCTCGTGACCTCCGGTTCGGAGCTGCAGTTGACTGACAGCGCTATCACGGCGCGCGCTGGCCCGGGCGGTGGCGGCAGCATCACCGTTACGGCTCCGGATCTGGTTTATCTCTTACGCGGCAGTCTGGATGCCCAGGCGGTAGGTGACGGTGGAAATCTTACGATCCAATCTACTTCTATCGTTCTCAACCAGGGCGGCTTGATTTCCAAATCCAGCAGCAAGAACGGCGGGAACATCTCCATTCTTTCCGACGCTTTCCTGCAGTCGGACAGCATCATTGACTCCTCGGCCCCTTTTGGAATTCCTGGCACGGTTAGGGTCACCGCTCCGGATGTCGACCTCAGTGGCAGCCTGATTCCTCTCCCGAGCAACCTGCTCGATGCCGCGTCTCAGATGCGCCCGGATTGTGCTGTCCGCTTGTCCGGTGAGGTCAGCAGCTTTGTGATTCTTGGTCGTGGCGGGTTGCCTCTTGAACCGGGTGGCTTCGTGCCCAGTGGGGCGACTTCTTCCCGGGATGAAAAAAACTAGTGTCGTGAGAACCAAGTTTCGACACGACGAAACGGTGAATATTGCTCCTTTGTTCGCCTTTAGCGTAGCGTCCAGCGTCTCGCCTCGTAGCGCAGAGTTTCACTCTGCTGTACCGCAGAGTTCTACTCTGCCTTACCTGCGAAAACCAAGACGCGATGTGGCTAGAAGCTGCTCTATGCCGACTGAAAGTCGGCGGTACGGCCGAGTGAAACTCTGCGTAACGCTAAACAGGTGGTTCCCTGTGCTGATGGCAATCGCCATGTCTTCCGCACATTTGGCAGCCCAGATTCTTCCGCCACCGCCGACCAATGCGGCGCCGCAAACGGCTATTCCCCCGCGGTTGGTGGTCAAAGCTTTCCGCTTTGAAGGCAATCGGGCGTTTTCGAGCCAGGAACTGGCCCAAGTCACCAAGCCGTTCACTGAACGCGAACTGGGCAGCGAAGAACTCGAGCAAGCCCGGCGCGCGGTTACCCTGCACTATGTTAGCCACGGATACGTCAACTCCGGAGCGGTGATCCCAGA
The DNA here is from genome assembly GCA_035495315.1 of Candidatus Limnocylindrales bacterium. Lineage (GTDB taxonomy): Bacteria > Verrucomicrobiota > Verrucomicrobiia > Limisphaerales > UBA8199 > DATJGF01. The sequence continues at coordinate 13,147 of DATJGF010000245.1, read as the reverse complement.
CCAGAGTCCTACGAACGGGATCGTTCTGATGCGGATCGTCGAAGGCAAATTGACGCAAATCTATGTCCACGGAAATAAATGGCTCCGGGACGGATACATTCGATCCCGGCTCGAACGTTGGTCGCAGCCTCCGCTCAACCTCCCGGAATTACAGGAAGGCTTGCAGCTCCTCAGACAGAATCCGAACGTTACCCAAATCAACGCCGAGATGAAGCCCGGCTCAAGCCCAGGCGAGGGTCTACTGGATGTCAGCGTAAAGGATGAACAACCGTTTCGGCTGGGCTTGCAGGTTGATAATCAGCGGCCACCGAGTGTCGGGGCTATCCAGATTTCGTTGTTGGCTGCCGACGTCAACCTGACCGGCCACAGCGACCCCCTCTTGTTTCGTTATGGCATCGCCAATTCCACCCACGATGGCGTGGATTTCTCCGGGGCCGACAACCTGGAAGGCAGTTACGATCTGCCCGTGACGAGCTATGACACAACGATCGGCGTCCACGGCAGCAGGCTCAACACCAGCATCATCGAGCAGCCTTTCCGTGACCTGGACATCAACAGTTTGACCAAAACCATCGGCTTCGTCCTGCGCCAGCCCATCTACCAAAGGCCTAACCAGGAGATCGCCTTTTCTGTCGGCTTTGATCATCGTGAAAATGAGAGCGACCTTCTGGGCGAGCCGTTTAATATTTCTCCGGGCGCCATTGACGGCCGGATGAATGTCTCGGTCTTGCGATTGTCGCAGGAATGGTTTCAGCGTGGCCCGAATCACGTGCTGGCTCTGCGCTCGACCTTTAATATCGGCCTGGATGTGTGGGACGCGACCGATAACGGCATTCCGAGCGATCCGGACGCGAAGTTTTTCTCATGGGTGGGCCAGGCGCAATACGTGCAGCGGCTTTTCAATACGCAGAATCAGCTGATCCTGCGCCTCAGCGGCCAAATGACGGCTGAACCGTTGCTGGCACTCGAGCAAATCAGCGTCGGCGGTTTTAACACGGTGCGCGGCTACCCCGAGAATACAATGGTGCGCGATCGGGGCCTCATATCGTCTGTTGAATTTCGGGTGCCGCTATTGTTCAACAAGTCAGGAGAGGGAATGCTCAGCCTGGCACCTTTCTTCGATTTTGGTGGTGGGTGGAACATCAACAACTCACCAAGTCCGACGACCATATACAGTACGGGTATCGGTTGCCTCTTTAGAGCCGGCAAGCACCTTTCTGCCGAGATCTACTGGGGTTATCGGATAAGGGATGTCGATGTTCCCTCCAACTCAGGACTGCAAAAGGAAGGGATCGGCTTCAGGGTCATAGCTTCCGCGTTCTAACAGCCAGTGAAATCACTTAGCTACAACCCGAAACTCCCGCTAGCGCCCCACGAAAACGTTGATGGCGACTTCGCAAATCTGTACACCAGCTTCGCCGCCGAAATGGCTGTTTCAGTTCGAGGCGACCGGAGTGGTCACGGCTCCTTTAAGGCCCGCTTGGCGCAACAGGTCTGCGCGAGCCTCTACCAGCGCCTTGTTACCCGGATTTGCGTCGATGCGGTCCGAAAGGGTAGACAGCGCGTCATACCAAATGCCGTTCTCTGCGTAAATCCCGGGTACTGCATCAGGAGACGCTGCGGCTATTTTCTGCTTCAGTTCCGGAGAGGCTTCAACCCGCTTGATCACGCCACTTGCGATCAGGTCGCTCGACCGATTGTCCGGGTCGGTAATCAGGGCTACCACCCATTGATACTCCACACCGGGAGCAAGCTTCACATTATGATCGGACAACCGCACTCGCTGGATCCCCGCGGTCATCGAACGCTCGGCTGTGACCTGGACCAGCGGCTTGACCTTGTTTTCCTGAAGCAGCGTCAGCTCGAATTTCGCCTTGGCAGGCTTGGATTGGTACCAAAACAAAGAGGGCTGTTCCTGAGTTGTCAATCCAACATCCTCTGGCGCAAGAACATCCACGTTGATCGTGCTGTCTCCAATGCCTCGCGACCCTCCGGTCAGCCTAACCGATGGCGCCCCCGTCGATGGACGCACGAATTTCACCTTTGCGACCGCATTGGTGGACGGTTGTTCCTTTTTGGACGAGTCGTCCGCCTCCGACGTAAACAATGCTGCGCTGGTAACGGCCAACGCAGTATAAAGAGAAAGTTGCCTTCCGCCCAAGATCAAGCCCGTGATAGAGGTTCCCATGGATTTCATGCCTGCTATCATGCAACAGCTATGCGTTATTTGCAACATTAATTGCTCGAGCCCATGGCCTCTTTGTCCATTCCTCCCGTAGTGTGGGGCCTCCCGCCTCATGTAGTGTCGGGCGTCTCGCCTGACGTAGAGGGCGAGCGTCTCGCCGCCCGGGAGACCCCTCCGCTGGGCAGGATGCCCGGCTCTACGGCAGGCGAGACGCCCGCCGCTACGATGACCCACAATATCCTATCTTAGGCTGATGTATCGCCCAATCCCCAGCTCTTTGATCGTCCGCTCCTGCGGACTGTTGTTAATCGCCATCCACTCATTGGCGCACGCGGCCGTGAACAATGCTCAGCTCGTCGAACAGGGCCAGCGTGCGTTCAACAATGGCCGGTTTAGCCAATCGGCCGAACAATGGCAAAAAGCACTCGATAATTATCGCCGCAAGGGTGATGCGGAGGCCGTAATACGAACCTCGGTTTCGCTTGCGGATGCTTACGAGGCGTTGGGGCATTATCGGCGTGCAATCGACGTGCTGGAAGGCGCCCTGACCAACGCGAATTCGGCTAAAGCTCCGGAACAGGTTCTGCTTGCCAAGAGCCGACTGGGCGCGGCTTTGATCATGACCCGAGAATTGGACCGAGCTGCGACCATGCTGAACGAGTGCTTAGAGGCGGCGAAGGCGGGAGCAGATTCCAATCTCGAGGGCCAAATACAGAATGACCTGGGCAATGTTTTAATTGCACAGCAGAAATTCACGGAAGCACTAGCGCTGTATGAGGCCGGCGCATCGGCGGCCCTGCAGGCCAGCAACTCGCTTCTTGTGGCTCAGGCTCGTTGTAACGCCGCTTCAGCTGCCGCACAGGCTGCGGATTTTTCACGGGCCGATCAATTAAATGCTCAAGCCCTCGAAGCAATCGCGCTGCTGACTGCTTCCCACGCAAAAGCCTTCCTGCTGCTGACCTCCGGCATGACGGACCGTCAGATTAAGTTAACCGATGCCTCAGCTCAACGGCTGATGCTTCGCGCGCATCATTCGTTTGAGGAGTCATTGAAGCTCGCAACCCAAATCAAGGATCGTTCCGTTGAAACGTACGCCCAGGGTTATCTGGCCCAACTCTACGAGCAGGACGCCCAACCCGATGCGGCTTTGGCTCTCACCCGGCAGGCTATTTTCTCGGCTCAAGAGGCCCAGCTGCCAGAGGCGCTTTATCGCTGGGAATGGCAGCAGGGACGCCTGCTTAAGGGTAAGGGTGACCACCAATCAGCCGTTGCTGCATATCGCCGCGCCGTCCAAACACTCCAGCCTATCCGCACCGACGTCTCCTCAGGCTTCGGCAACGCCATCCGTTCCCAGACCTTCCGCGAAGCCCAAGGACCTCTCTTCCTCGAATTGGCTGATTTGTTATTGTTGCAATCTCGGTCCGCCCGTGATTCCGAAACCGAACAGAGACTTCTCCGCGAGGCGCGAGACACCGTCGAGCAACTTAAAACCGTCGAGTTGAATGATTATTTCTGTGATGATTGCGTCGATGTTCAGCGGGGCCAGGTCAGGGAACTCGAAGCGGTAGACCAGCACACGGCAGTCATTTATTTGATCCCGCTGCCGACGCGCACGGAAGTGTTGGTCGGGCTGGGTTCAGGCCTGAAAAGCTTTCCCGTCGAGGTAGCCGGCACACAGTTGGCCACAACCGTCAGCCAGTTTCGGCGTAATCTCGAGACCCGCACCAGCTTCGGTTACCTCGCCCAGGCCCAGCAACTCTACGACTGGCTCATCCGGCCGTTGCGCCCCTATCTGGCCGAGCATCGAATTGATACCCTGGTGTTCGTGCCGGATGGTGCTTTAAGGACCATCCCCTTTGCCAGCCTGCATGACGGCGAAAAATTCTTGATTCAAGACCTCGCTGTGGCGGTTGCGCCCGGGCTCTCGCTGATTGCACCGGAGTCGCTGGGGCAGCGGAAAAGACACCTGTTGATAGGTGGGCTATCGGAGTCAGTTCAGGGTTTTCCAGCGTTGGACTTCGTTCCTGCGGAGATGCACAGTCTGGAAACGATCTATCCGGCCGAGAAACTGGTGAACGAGAGTTTCACGCTCAATGAGCTGGAACGAAAGCTGGACGAGGAGCAATTTTCCATCATTCACATTGCCTCCCATGGCCAATTTAATCGAGACGTCCATAAAACCTTTGTCCTGACCTACGACACAAAACTCACCCTCAACACTCTGGAAGCGCTGATCCGGCCGGCGCAGTATCGCGGCCGGCCTCTCGAACTGCTGGTGCTGAGCGCGTGCCAGACTGCCGCCGGCGATGACCGCGCGGCCCTTGGCTTGGCAGGTGTCGCCGTCAAGGCCGGTGCGCGCAGCGCGCTGGCCAGCCTCTGGTTCGTTAATGATCAGTCCACCTCGGCGCTTATCTCGGAGGTTTATCGCCAGTTGCGTAGCTCGCCTTCCATCTCCAAGGCGAAGGCGCTCCAGGCCGCGCAGATCAAATTGCTTAACGATCGACGCTATCGACACCCGTGTTACTGGTCGCCTTTCCTGCTGATTGGCAATTGGCTTTAACATGGGTGCCACCGCACAATTCCGCTTGCGTCTGGCCAAGTGGAAATCCGATCCACGGGTGGCGATCCCCCTCACTGTTTTGGTCCCCTTTATCTTCACCGTGGCGCTGATCTCGGTTGGCTCTTTGCAATTCCTCGAGTTTCAGTTCTACGACTTGTTGATTCGGCATCAGAAAAGAGCTGCCTCGAATGAACCACTCGTCCTGATCGAGTTGCGGGAATCGGACATTCAGGATCCTTCGCTCGATTATCCCCTTTGGGACGAGAAAATGGCTGAGTTACTGAGCATCCTCGAGACCGATCATCCGGCCGTTATCGGCTTGGACATTTGGCGGGATGTTCCGGTTCCAAAGCACAGCTCCGGCCTGGACCGGCTTAATCGAGTCTTCAAAACCAATTCCAATATTATTGCGATCTTCACCCTCGACGGCGTCGTTAAACCTCCGCCCGTCTTGGAATGGAACCCCGAGCGCGTCGCTTTCAACGACAACTTTCCTCCTGACATTGAGGTAGCTGATACGATTCCCAAGGTTCGACGCAGCATGCTCTTCGGTGATCACTCCTCCGGCCAAGCCTATGATTCCCTGCCATTTCGGACCGCGCTGGCATACCTGGAACCGCGGGGTGTTACCCTCGGACCCTTTGAGGGACTTTCATCGTTCCGCCTCGGAAAGACCTGGCTCCGGCGCTTCCAACCCAACGACGGGACTTACGTCAGAGCCGGCGGCAAGGGCTGGCAAATGCTTTTGGACTTCAAATGCCCTACAAACTTCACCCGGTTTTCCGTGCTCGACACTTTAGGCGGTCGGATTCCCCGGGGCGCGCTTCGTGATAAGATCGTTCTGGTGGGCATCAATGCCCTCAGTGTTGAAGATGTGCGGGTCACGCCAATTGATCGCACTCAACACGGCGTGGAGCTGCAGGCCATGACGGTGAATCAACTGTTGCGCTACGCCCTGGATGGCGAGCAACCGATGCGGGTCTTGAGAGATCGGATTGAGGACGGTTGGATATTATTGTGGTGTCTCACTGGCAGCGTGATTGGCAACTGGGTGCGTTCAGCGTGGAAAATAGCCGTGCTCACCTCGCTGTGTCTGGCGAGTCTGCCGGCGATTGTCTGGCTCGCCTTCGCGGCGGGGTGGTGGATTCCGCTGGTGGCTCCAGCGCTGGGATTTGTGGGCGCCTCGGCGCTGGGTGTTTCCTACGCCTCGTCGCGCGAACGAGGGATGCGCTCGGTTCTGATGAAGCTCTATTCCCGTCACGTCTCCAAGGAAATTGCCGAGGAAACCTGGGCCAACCGGGAGTCCTTCCTGGAAGGCCAACAGCCCAAGGCACAGAAGATGACAGTCACCGTCCTTTTCACCGATTTGAAGGGTTTCAGCACCATTTCGGAGAAGATGGAGCCGGCCCGTCTCTATGAATGGCTGAATGGTTATCTCGGCGCAATGGCAGAGATTATTCAGAACCACGGCGGTGTGCTCAAACAATTCGCCGGCGATGGCGTACTGGCTCTCTTCGGCGTGCCCATCCCCCATACCACGCGCGAACAACAGGCCGCCGACGCGAAAGCGGCGACGAAGTGCGCTCTCGCCATGGGCCGACGGCTGCTCGAATTGATCCGTCAATGGCAGAAAACCGGCTTGCCTGCGGTCAGCATGCGCGCCGGCATTTACACCGGCGAGGTCGCTGCAGGCAGTGTCGGCAGCGCTGAACGCTTTGAATACGCCGTTGTTGGCGACGTCGTCAATACCGCCTCCCGCCTCGAGAGCTATGACAAAACTTTCGCCGATCCCGACCTCCTGCCCTTGCGCGCTCGCATCCTGGTCGGCGCACCTACTCACGAACTCCTGGACTCCACATTCCAGACCAAGGAAAGCGGCCTGCTTGAGGTTAAAGGCAAAGTCAACAAGGTCGCCGTCTTCCTTGTCCTTGGAGAACAATGATCCTAATCTTCGTAGCGGCAGACGTCTCGTCTGCCGTAGAGCCGGGCATCTGCCCGGCAGGCGCGGAACATCGAGTGCCAAATGGAACGCGAGGTTTGTTGAAGCTGCCATGAAGCAACCGCCGCACCGGACGGCGAGACGCCGACCTCTACGTCAGGCGGGACGCCTGACGCTACTTCGTTTGGACTCCTGAAGTCTACGCCGCCCACGACATGTTTACCAAGATCAACACCAACCAATTGAGCGAGGATTCTTGGAGCTCGCCCAAAGGAAAATTTGCCGGCTCCGGCAAGCAAGTCTCCGAAGCGCTGGGACGCAAACCACTCTCAACCGATTTGCGCGAACGGCATCCGTTTGATGTCGAAATCCTGCGCATCACGCCAGGCAAAACGCCCTATCCCTATCATTCCCACAGCGCGCAATGGGAGTTCTATCATGTTCTCTCAGGCAACGGCCATGTTCGACACCAGGACGGAACCACGCCTATCCAGCCAGGCGACGCGTTCATTTTTGAACCCGGCCAGCCGCATCAGTTGCTCAACGATGGCTCTCAGGATTTGGTCGTTTACGTAATCGCCGATAACCCCATTGGTGAAACTGCCCACTTCCCCGATAGCCAGAAATGGCTCGTCCGCTCACCGGAGCGCCGGATGATCCGTTCCGAAAATATCGAGTATTACAATGGCGAGGAGTAGGTGCCGCCGTCCTCGAGAGTTAGTGACCATTGGTGACCGCTGGTGGTCACCAGCGCGCAGCAGGAGGGGTCCACTTTAGGCTTTAAACAGCTTCGTCCGGTTTGATCCGGCTTTATCCAGTTTGATCGTTTGGTCCGGCTTGATGGGCGGGCGGAAGGTGGAAGTCGACCATTTTGGGGTGTACGAGCGCTACATCCGCTACAGCCGCATAGAACCGGGCCATCATTGAGGTTTTATCCGCTACAAAGAGGGTTACCGAGCATTGCGGGATCCGTTACACGTGAGTTGGTGGTGAGAACTCAACTCATAAATTCCAGAAGTGGTAAGGACGGCGCGGTAGGCGGTCCGGTTTCGCGCTGGAGGATTATTAGGCGGCCCGCCCGGCGGGCGGGCCGGACGGGGCAATCTCAGGGTCCTTAGGTGGCTGTGGGACCCAAAGGAGGACTTCTCGGCGTTAGCGATATGTGACCGCGTTCGCAGTTGCGGTGAAGTAATCTGTATCTCCGTGGAAAATCGCTTGGATGGCGCGAGGTATGTTCGCGACATATTTAGTTGGGATCTCCACAGAGGCCGAGCCATCGGCGCCGGTCAGGGCGGAGCCAACCAGCAGATAGCCCCCTTTTCGGCCGCTTTGCAACACATAGAAGTCGATTGTCTTCGCTGCGATCGGCGAGCCCTCTGCGTCGGTGAGTTTGGCGAGGGCCGTGGCAGGACTGGTTCTTGTCGCAACGGCATCCGCCAGGCTGAGTCGCGTGCCGTCCATCACCGTGATTGCTGCGGACCCGTCGGCTGTCGTCACGATGCCATCCCAGTGCACCGTCATCGTTGCCGGTCCGACGAGTCTCGTCGGTATGACGTTGACCGTTGCCACTCCGTCCGCTCCGGTAATTTCTGGATACACCTCGCCCACGCCATCTCCGTCACCATCGAAGACAAACTGCACGGTCTGTTGTGCGAGCGGATCGCCGGAACCGTTGGTCAGCTTTGCACTCAGCATACCCACCTGGTTCCGAGCCAGTGTCATATCGGTAGCCACCAAGGTGGCGCCCTCGATGACATCTCCGATGCCATCGTGGTTATTGTCAGCTTGGTCTGGATTAGGCACCGTTGGGGCATTGTCACCCGCACTGGCTAGCGCGACTTCTCCAATGGTCATCGCGACCCCGCCGGGATAGGTTTTCACGTAATCCAGCACTTGTAACCAGGCATCCCAGCGTGGTCGGTAAACAGTGTTGTCCTCGCGGTTTGGACCACCGTTGCAGCACGTGAGACAGAGTCGATCCTCATTGTTGCAGGGGCGTCCACTCCAATCTACTTCCTCGATCAGCCAGATCGTGAGCCCAGGTGTCGTCTGGGACTCGAGATAAATTTGGTACTTAGATGAGTCATAGCTCTCACCAGTAGTATCCGGGGGCAGTAGCTGGCAATCCGCAGAGGCATGGAACATCCCGAACTGATCGAAGTGCTTATGGTGGCTGCCCTCCGGGCTGAAGACTGCGCTATTTTCCTCATAAATACTGGCTGAATAGCCAAGAAAGCCCAATTGTGCCAGCTCCTTTCGGGCTGTCGTGTCAGACGTATTATAAGGCGGAGAAAAAGTCAGCAGTTGGTGTGCTGACGAGGACCAGTCGATCTTGGCGGAGGCTGCTGTGGCCCCCGATTCAGTGACCCACTTGTTCTCGTAATTGCCCATCAAGGTATCGTAGCCCACACGCATCAGTTGCAGCACCTCGGATTCTGATAGTCCGCAAGTCTCGCACGCAAAGAAGTTCCGGTCTGGCATGTTCTTCCAATCGGAAATCGGGGTGTTATCAACATGGTAGGTTCCGTGCTGGGCAATTTCCAGAAGAGGACTGCCGTTTCGGTCATTAATCCAATCAATCACTTCTGGATCTGACCAAAGCTGCTTCGGGATAACGACCAATGTGATCGGCACCTCCTTGCCGCCCGGCAAATCGTCGGGCACAGTCGCGGGTCCGGGGTCGCCACTGCCGTTATAGTCGGATTTCTTCTTCGCTTCCCAATCGGTGGGAGAGAGTATCGCCGCATCCGTCAGCAGTTGCGTGAACTCGTTCTGGAAAAAGCGACCTAGTGCATCGATCCGGATAACGAACCGGGTCGTCCCCATGCTCCACTTGGCTTTCGCGGCCCGGACAAGCGCGTAACCCGGCGCTCCCGGGGAAGGACCGTCCGGCCAGCCGTCTCCATCGCGGTCACGGTTATCCAGGGGGTCAATGGCGTCAGGAATGCCGTCCTGGTCCATGTCGGCCGCCTGGTCAGGATTGTAGACGAAAGGCGCGTTGTCCGTCTCATCTAGGATCCCATCGTTGTCATCGTCCGGGTCAACGGGATCGCCCATTCGAGACCACGTTCCTGGGTCCTCGGGATTGCCCAGAAGAGTATCAAAATCGTTGTCCAGCTGATCTCGATAATTCACCATGGCGTCGGTGTTCATATCTAGGCGTGGGGCATTGAAAAGTAATGGCGCATTATCAACGTAGTCCGAAATACCGTCTCCATCCGTCTCCATCGGTGGCAACTGTTTCAGATAGCTGATTTTCCCCCCGTATTCGGACGATATAATGTCCAAGGCCCCATCGCCGTTGAAATCGCCAATGACCAGACCGCGGGCAACGGTCCCGACGTCGGCAATCGCGCCGCTGCCGGTATGGCCATTGGGCGCGCTCAGGTCGAGCAGTAGTTCGCCGTCATGAGCAGTCGTTGTGATTGTCTGACCGCCGATTTGCAGGCCGAGCACCAGGTCGGCTAGACCGTCCCCGTCTAGGTCATCCGAGGCGAGTGCCGCGGTGAAACCGACGACAGCCCGATAATTCTCGTGCGCTATATACACGTTCGGCCGCCCGGAAATTGCCGTGTTGCCCGTCCTCATCGTAAAGGCACCCGTCCCGTCGTTTATATAGAGATAAGTGTACAGGGCGCGGTCGCCGACCCACAGGTCCATATCACCATCCCCATCAGCATCTCCGAACGCTAATCCCCATGGGCTGTTTTGGGTGGTGATCGCCGGATAATAAATCGGGGCACTAAGCGCAATGGTGTTGGGTTGATTGATCAGAGATTCCACAACAAAAGAACCTCCGCCCTGGTTACGAAGAATTTTCACCACAGTGCTTGTCGTATCGGCACCTCCAGCAACAATGTCCAAATCACTGTCGCCGTCAATATCGGCAACGGCGAGGCTGCCGGCGTCCGTGCCAATATCTGCGAGCAAAAATCCTGCGTTGTGCAGCACGCCACTCACATAATACGGCTTCTGCAAAAAGGTGCCGTCACCATTTCCATACCACACCCGCACCTCGCCATCGTTGACGGTTTCAATGGTTCCTCCGGCAGTGGCGCACGTCATACCGGCTGGGATTGGACTAACCGAGCAGCCGGTGCTTAGGGTGGCACTCGCTCCCCAAATAACATCGAGGTTCCCGTCGCCGTTAACGTCTCCCGCCGCCAAAGCCACAGCATTAAAACTGGTTTGCTTCCACGGATAAACAACCGGTGCTTGAAAGGTGCCATTGCCATTACCTTTTACAAACGCCACTTTCCCATCCACACGCCCCACCACCAGATCGAGGTAGCCATCCTTGTCAAAATCGCCGGCAGCCACCCCAAAAGGGCGCGGGTTTGCGACAACAGGAGCAACGTTGGCGAAGTCCGCTATCGTAGTTGGCGTCGCAAAGAATGTGTCCCATGCGAACGCTCTGCTGGATGCAAGCTCGGTAGCGCCTACCAGCGCCAACCCTCCTATCAGCGCTCGAGCCAGCCGCCCGAGGAAAGTCTGATTTTGAATTTCCACGCAAAACACTCGATTCGTGCAAGTTTGCTTGTGCCAATCGACGTGTGACGGGAGATGTTCCGATTTACTTGGAGTCATCATCCCAGCTATGGCCGCCAAGGCGGTCGAATTGTTGAACTCCTTCATAATAATCCTTCGCTGTTGTTTTGAACTCGCTGAAACGGCGCAGTCCATGCTTCAAGTGCAAAGAAACCGGCCGCGCACTGTGCAGAACGCGGGTACATCTCCTCACAGTACGTCGGGATTGTAAAGTCAAAAGAATGGTTCAAGTGAGTTGGGATAGAATATCTAATATTCAACAAAAGGCCCCATCACCCTGTATAAGCACTCTTGGTTTATGGACAATCGCTCTCATCCGCGCAGCGGTGACAACTCAACAGGGTCGCTCTGCGGGATTTGTTGCTCTCCTGGATCGCTTCAAGGATGCGGTCGATGATTTTAGGATATGATTTCAAATCTGCGCGAGGCGTCTTGGAGCCTGGCTTGGGACCTCGTTGGACTTTTCGAGTTCCTCTATGATTTGGAGAACGCGGTTGCCGCGATCGATCGAGGCGACGAACCAGGAATTTCAGAGTGGGAGTATACTTAAGGACAACCGCGCGAGCCTCCGCAGCTCTTGCTGACATCAGCCTGAGGTTTCGAAACATGCAAAATCGCCCGTGTTTTAGCGGTCCCTGACAGGTTGATGGCTCCGGTCACCCCTGGAGACGATGGCAACAAAACCCAAACTCCGGCGTCTCTGCAAGTTATCGGCCTGTTGTAACCGGTTGACGGCTGTTGACGCCGATGGGCACCGGTTGGTCGCCTGAACTTCCGTCGAACGGGTTTCCTCAAGCTTCGCTTAACTTTAGCTAACTACGCCTATCTTCGGGGAAGAATTTTACGCAGGCCGATCTCCGCCTCGTCGCGCACGCTATGTCAATCTGAGTAGGTCCTCAGTACTCTCGTTACGCCTTTGGTGCGCCTCTATTACGCCTTTGTTACGGCTCCTCGTTAAAAATCCTTCGGCAAAATGCGGTTTGTTACGATGTTTGGGCTCCACGTACCTAGACCCTTCCCTCCCTGTTAGCCCGAATGAAATCTACGCCGGGATTTCGGCGGGGTTGAGTTTCTCGGTGGAGATCCCCCGGTCGGTTTTCCAAAGCTCGGATCAGACGTAACCGAGGACTAATCGTGTATACCCGCCGCGCTGCTACGACTCTCCGCTAGAGGATTTGGTCCCACGTTCTTCACCGCCTGCACCAGCGATTGCACAAACTTGCTCGTCTTTGGAACCAACTCACTCGACGTTCCAAGCTGAGCGATTTGGTTCACAATCGCGCTTCCGACAACGACGGCTTCGGCGGTTTGAGCAACTAGCCTCGCCTGTTCAGGTGTCGAAATACCGAAGCCGACGGCGATCGGCAAATCGGTGTGCTTTCGGATCTGGTTGACCATCTCCCCAATAGTGTTGGCCACCTTCGTTTGCATACCGGTTACCCCCTCGCGTGAGACATAATAGACGAAACCGGAGGCCCGGCTGGCGATCAATTTGACTCGATCGTCAGGGGTTGTTGGCGCGATCAAATAGATATGGCATAGCCTAAATTGGCGCATCAACGATTCGTAATTATCACCTTCCTCGAGCGGCAGATCCAATACCAGCAAACCGTCGACACCCGCCTCCGCGGTGGCTCGAATGAACTTTTCAAGGCCGCACCGATGTAACAGATTGAAATAGATATAAAGCACGATCGGGATCTGAGATTCCTTCCGAATCGCCGCGACCGTTTGCAGAACCTTGGGTGGCGTTGTGCCCGATTCAAGACCGCGCTGAGCGGCTAATTGATTCACCAGTCCGTCCGCCAGCGGATCACTGAAAGGGACGCCAAGCTCGAGCACATCGACGCCGGCATGATCGAACGCAAGAGCCAATTGGCGGGTGGCCTCGAGATCCGGGTCGCCGGCCCCGATG
>DATJGF010000244.1:0-14808 GCA_035495315.1 Candidatus Limnocylindrales bacterium | reverse complement strand
AGCGGACCAACCGCGCGTGACGCGGTGTCAAGGGCAGGTGGCTGGCGGAAGGGCTTACTCCTGCGCGCTCTACCAGGATCCGAGCGGCCATACCTTCATGGAGCAATGGACCGTCCACGGTGCCGGCCACAACTGGTCGGGCGGCAGTGGTAATGGCTCATTTACCGACCCTGCCGGCCCGGATGCCTCGCAAGAGCTGGTACGTTTTTTCCGGGAACACCCGCGGACAACGATCTAGATGGGACTATTGGCATACCCCAAACTAGCAGAGGATTGATGGCAATCGTGAAGTTTAATGACATCAATTCCAAACGTGCTTCGAGAGCAACCTCGCGGAAGCCGTGCAAATTGCTCGGTTCCCTCATTGGCTCCGATGCAATCTGCATGAATCAAATCGGAGAATAAATACGCATCCACGTCGTTTGAATCCTAACTGATTGGGGCACAACGCAGGCGAACGAAGAAAACTCGATGGCATGTCACAAGCTAAGTAGGGGTTATGACAGTTATCTTATGAATGCCATCCTTGTCAAAAAGGCCCTGCAGACCGTCCTTAATCCAAACGTCCTGGTTAACATGGTTTCTCAACGCGTCCGCCAGTTAAACTCCGGCAATGGAGGCAGCTGCAGGCCAATGGTGGCGGATATTGCCAATCTCGGCGCCGCGGACATTGCCTTGCGTGAAATTATCGAGGAGAAAATGAGCTTTGATATGCCCGAGATTCTGGAACTGACACGTCCGACGGGAAAAAACCGCCGACGGCCTCAGCACTGGACAAGGACTTAGTCAATACAAGGAAAGTGCAATGCGACGTCCCAAAGCCAATTAGAACCAGGAAGTCGGTGGCGAAACGGTTCAAGATAACCGCTAACGGGAAGGTGCTCTTTCGCGGAGCCGGCCGACGGCATTTGATGCAAGGCAAAAGCCCCAAACGCCGACGGTCGTTGCGAAAGGCGTCGCTTCTTGGCCCGACCGACCTTTATCGGATCATGCAAAATTTGCCATTCTGCCACTAACCAAATTTGGAGCTCTTGAGGTTTGAGGTCGGCAGCTCCCGCCACCCGGCTTAGCAACCCATCGAGGCTAATCCCTTTCGCTGCAGTGTTATCTGCCTGATCCACGCATCACTGGAAAAAGAGCGTTGTGAAAATGATCACAGAGGGCTGGTTGGGCTCTGAGCCCGGCAGACTCGATGGACCCACTGGCACAACCAACGTGTTCATGTGGGACGCGATCACCTGAAGATTCGGATGCGTCTTGAGGAAACCGTTGATCTGATCCTCAAGGTGTGTTGCTGGTGACTTTCCTGCAGGCACGTTTTGCAGAACCATGTCAAAGATTTTTACCTTCATAGGAGCCTCGCCAACGTGCCGCAGGTCGGGCATCTCCGCAGCTTCCATTGATCTTTGGTCAGGGGCACCTTGCATTTAGGGCAAAGGTGTGACTCGAGTAGCAAGCAGATGAAACTGGTGGGGAAAAACAATGACCCAATCAGGCCCCAGGCCAAGGGATTGCGATTCTTCCAACCGGCAAGTGTACTGAGCATCACGATCGCCAGCGCGTAGGTGATGATGGCAATCACGTCTTGGTAACTCTCGAGATGCATGAGTCGATTTGGTCAGGTGGACTTTCTTGCTGATCTCCGGTTCACCGCCGCCTCCTTCCTCCGGGGGGACACCGTTAAGCCTGGCGGTAAATAGCGCCGACGCACTTTTTGGTAAATCTGGCGTTCCGTCATCTTGTCGGTCGTTTCGACGCTGGTGATGCGATCGAGTTTGTTTCTCTCGATGCGCTTCCTTAACTCACTCTTGGCCTCGCCGGGGCCAAATATCAGAATGGCTTTGGCGGTGCGGAGGCAGGAAACGACTTCGTCGTAGTAATTCGCCAAATGTCCCGCGTATTCTCGTTCTCGGGAATCATCTGCCGGAACCATTTGGGACTCGAAAGGAGCCCGACTTGGGGAGCGGCCGGAGCGTCGGAGTTGCTTTTCCACCCGGGATTTTATCCGCTTCGCCTCCTGCCCTTTCTCTGACACCAGCACGATGACAGCTTCTCGATGGTCAATCCACAAACCGGCTAATGTTTTCATGATGTTCTCCTTAGTGGTTGAGTTTAGCCGTTTGTCTCACGCTTCGCGCCACACTTCCAGCAAGAATCAAACTGGCCGCCTAGCCGTTGCCCGCACTTCGCGCAGACCCAGGTGCCGGTTGCCTCGGGCGGGGGATGGAGCCAGGCTTGGCAGAGTTCCTGCGCCCTCGGGAGGTCCTCATCGTTCGCAACCCATAACTCGACATTGAATGGCGTGACGGGGAAGGCTTGGGAGAGTTGCTCGTTCCTGAAGGCGCATCGGATGCCGGCAGCCTCAAGTATGTTCTTAAGCAGCTCCAATTCCGCGCTCTCCGGTAAGGTGAATACCTGTCTCATAAATCATAGCCTCTCCAAATGCAAGGTACCACACGCGGCTCCTTTTTGTTTTGCTTTTTTCTTACAAAGCACTCGCCACGCGACAGTGATAACCATGATCGCCGAAGCCAGTCCGCCGGCTACGCCTTCAACACTCCCTTAAGGAACGGTGTGAACAAATCAATCGGTACCGGCAGGAAAGTGGTGGTGTTATGCTCGCTCGCAATCTCGCGCATGGTCTGGAGGAAGCGGAGCTGGAGCGCGATAGGCTCCTTGCTGATCAACGCGGCCGCTTGCACCATTTTCTCGGCGGCTTGAAATTCGCCCTCGGCGTTAACGATCTTCGCCCGCCGCTCACGCTCGGCCTCGGCTTGTTTGGCCATCGCCCGTTTCATGCTGTCGGGCAATGCGACGTCCTTCACCTCGACGGCGGTAACCTTGATGCCCCACGGTTCGGTTTGCCGGTCGATAATCTCCTGCAACTTCTGATTGATCACATCGCGCTGCGAGAGCAGGTCGTCCAACGGGGCCTGACCCAGGACGCTCCGGAGGGTGGTCTGCGCGATGAGTGAAGTGGCCTTCCAGAAGTTCTCCACCCTGACCACTGCGGCAATCGGGTCCACGACCCGGAAATAGACTACCGCATCCACCGTGGCAGGGACGTTGTCGCGGGTCATGATCTCTTGTTTCGAGACATCGATGGTTACCACCCGCAAGTCCATTTTCACCATGCGATCCACAACCGGGATGAGGAGAATTAAGCCCGGCCCCTTGGCACCGAGCAGTTTGCCAAGGCGGAAGATGACACCGCGCTCGTATTCACGCAGAATGCGCATGGCCTGGGGCAAGATGATTGCCATCAGGACGATCACTACGACAATGGTCGGGATTATTTTGGCTAGGAAGGATAGGTCTGGCATAATTTCATTGCTCCTTTAGCTATCTTTTGGGTTTAGGCGGCTACCAGCGACAGGTTGACTATCTTCATTGCATCGGGCGAATCGACGCTTCTAAATCAGCATGGGAAGTGCCGCCTTTGACGCCTAAGGTGCAACCCAGTTTAAAACAAATAGTTACATTCATACCATCCTCGCGGATACTGCCAATTGCGCGGAGAGATCGTGCAAATTGCCGAGTTTCAATCTCCCCGGCGGCTCGGTGTTCCCTGCTTTGTCACGAGCGCGTATTTTCGGTTCTGGCGCAAGCCCCGAGCTGAGTCGTCCGATGCAGCCCCGTGCCCGCTTAGCCGACCTTGACCTCGACTTGCTGGGGCTTGGCCTTCTGGGTCTTAGTTAAATGCACGGTGAGCACGCCGTCTTTAAACTCGGCGCTGACCTTCGCGGGGCTGGCATCGTCCGGGAGCGAAAAGTTCCGCTCAAAACTGCCGTAGGACCGTTCGACGCGGTGATACCTCTTGCCTTTCTCCTCCTTGTCGAATTTGCGTTCGCCCGTGATGGTCAAGGTGCCCTCCTCTGCGGTGACCTTCACATCCTCTTTCTTCACTTCAGGCAGTTCGGCCTTGATGAGATATTCTTTGTCGTCTTCGCTGATATCTACCAACGGGGCCCACTCGGCAACCGCCATGGGTTCTTCCTGGCCCTCGGCCCACTGGGTTGGGGACCGGCTGAACAGGCTGCCTAAACCGTGTTGCAGGGCTTCGAGTTGTCGCAACTGATTCCAACGTGTCAATGTATTCATGATTTTATTTCTGTTGGTGGGTAAGTGCCCAGAGGCCGTCGCGCCTGCCCACCAACGGCTCTGGCGGCGACGGTCGTTTCGTAAAGTATCTCGTCGCGTTTATAATCAGCACGCGAGGTGCCGTGTTTGTAATGCGAGTTGTAACCAATTGATGTTTCAACTGCATCCGTGTTTGACCAGCTTCGCGCCGTTAACCATTCCCGTGGTGAAATCGTGCAAAGTGCGGGCTTCGGTTCCCCCTAGTAATGCAATTCGCACGCATTTCAGAGCATTTCCACAATTGTGCTCCGTACTCGTCGTTATTGATGCATGGAGAGAATGACCACCCCCCTGGTGATGCGCGCCAGGGCTTGGAGGCCATTGAGGCCAGGCATGGAGATATCCAATAGCACTATATCGGGCTGCTGTGCTTTAATCAGGTCAAGGACCTCGCGGCCATCACCGGCCTCACCCGCGACTTCGACTCCCGGAATCTTCTCAAGCAGCGCCCGGATGCCGGCGCGCACCAGTGTGTGGTCATCGGCCAATAGGACACGGATGGTTTTGGTAGCGGTGTTCAAAGTACTGGCTGTATTCATATTGCTCCGATCAAGACTGCGGGATGCGCCCACTTTAACGGAAACCAGGCGTGAACTTCGGTGCCTTGGCCTGGAGTCGAATGGTACTGGAGGCCGCCGCCAGCCAACGCTGCGCGCTCTTCCATGCTCAATAAGCCCAGACTGGCGCCGCGCACGGCTTGTACCCGAACGCTGGCCACATCAAAACCGACGCCATCGTCGCGGACAGACAAGTGGAGTTGTTCGCCGTTCTGGCTCAATTCCACCGTCACGGTGTGCGCTTTGGCGTGTTTCACCACGTTGGTTAGCGCTTCCTGGGCCACGCGAAAACACTCGGTTTCGACCATGGGATCCAACCGCTGCTCCATAGGCTCCGCGCGGATTTCAGCCTGCAGGCCGGCCAGCGCGGCCTGCCGGTTGGTGTACCAGCGCAACGCCGGCTCCAAGCCCAAATCGTCGAGCATGGACGGGCGCAAATTCAGCGAAAGGTCGTGTACTTGCTCCAGCACGCGGTCTACCAGCTCGAGGCTTTGTTTCAGCCGCGGAGCCAGGGCGTCAACGCCCGGCGAGTCCAATAGCGTCTGCAAGTTCATTTCGGCCGCTGTCAAGGCCTGGCCGACTTCGTCGTGGAGCTCGCGCGCAATGTGCCGGCGTTCGGTCTCCTGCACTTCCACTAGTCGGCGGGAAAGCACCTGAAGTCTTTGTCGGGATTCCTTGAGTCTTCCCTCGGCTCGCTTGCGCTTGGTAATGTCGCGGTAGTTGAAGACAATTCCCCCAATGGCCGGGTCCTCCAGATGGTTCGAGCTGATGGATTCGATAAACCGGCACGAGCCGTCTTGATGACGAAGCCGATATTCGTCTCGTTGGGTTTCGCCGGAAGCTTTAGCCAACTCCGCAAGCCTCCTTTGCGCTCGAGGCAGGTCCTCAGGCCAAAAATAGTCGAAGATACTTTTCCCCAACACGTCTGCGACCTCGTAGCCCAAGGTGGTCAGCAGATTCGGGCTGCGATAAAGGATGAGGCCATTTTTGTCGGTTATACCGGTCACGTCGGTTGAGTTTTGCACCAGCTTGCGAAATCGCTCCTCGCTATGCCGAAGTTCCGCTTCACGGTGCTGCAAGGCCTCCGCCATCTGGTGGAAAGCACGCGTTAGTTGTCGCAATTCATCCCGCGATCGTGGCAAACCCGCGCAAGCGCCATAATCACCCGCTCCCAACCGGGCGGTGAAATTCACTAAGGCCTGGATCGGTCGCAAGACCAGGTAGCGGCTGCCGATCCAGCCGATTCCCAGGACCAGGCCGGCTACAATCCCCACGGAGGTCAGATTGCGCATGACCATGCGGTCCGGCTCGGCGAAGAGGACCTTCTGGGGGATGCTCAGGATACTGACCACATCGCCAGCCACGAGCGCGCTGCGGGTGGACGTGAAGTCATAGAAAACAGAAATACCCTTTGGATCCACCACTTCCATGACACCGTTTTTTCGGGTCAGGAAGCTTTTCAAAAGCGCCTTTTCTGGCAGAGGTTCGCCGACAAGCGATTTTTCTGCTCCGGGATAACGCACCAGGATCGTGCCACGGCCGTCGATTTTGGTCCAGGTGGCGCCTTCGAGCAACAGCTTCTGAAGCGCATAATCGGAACGGTTAACCCAGTCCAAATCCAGCGCGGCGAAGACCACCGCCTGGACTTTTCCAGAGGGATCGGAAACCGGATAGCCGAGATTGAAACTAGCCTTGCCGGAAATGCGGCCCACCTCGTAATCACCAATAGACAAGTCGCGCGTGGAGAGCGCCCCTTGGAAGAACGAACGGTCTGCGAGGTTTACCGGTTCGGCTAGCGGGACGGCGCTGGCCGTGACATCTCCATTGCTCTTAATCACGCCCAGGTTGGCATAGCGTGGGTAGTCGGCGAATAGCGTGCGCAGCAACTTGGTGCAGTCGCCCCATCGGGCCGATTGCACCTGTGAAGACTCGGCCACCGCGCGCAGCAATTGTCGCGTCCCGGCGATCATCTCGTCCTCTTTCCGGGCGGCGAGGTTGACCATGTCTTGCGAACGTTGCCTCAAAGCTGCGGTCTGACGTTGGCGATCCTGCCGAGCAATGTGCAGGGTAAGCACCACCGGTGGGAGCGAGGCCAGCGCCACCAGCAGCACCAGGCGGAACCGCAAACCGGAAAAAAGCTGACTCATAGTGGGCACGATGCTCTCCTGATTCGAATCGCTCAGTCTCTTACCGTGAGGTTGTTTTCGACACCCTTCACGCCCTCGACTTTGTTGGTGACCTCTCCGGCCCTGTTCCTGTGAGCGCCCGTGTTGACAAACCCGCTTAACTCTACGACGCCACTGTGGACAATGACCTTTACCCCGTCGTATCGGTAATCAGCGCCTGCCGCCAGTGCTTCCCGGACACGCTCTGCCGTGCGGCTGTCTTCAATTCGCTGGTCCATGCTTGGATTGTCGCCCCGCTCCGCCGCGCGATTGTCGTCTATCCGATAGACCGTGCTTGGGTTGTAGCGGTCGCTGGCACAACCCATCAGACTAACCATCAACAGCCAACTGCTAATGCCGGTTATTAAGGCCAACGCCTTGACAGAGATCGCCTGAACGCGAGGCGTCCTCACTTGGTGCCGTTTTGAATACCTTGGCCGGCGTTTTGAACGTCCTTGCCAAAGCCATGGGCAGTGTTGCAGCCCACCCCGGCAATAGCCAGGAGAGTGGTGACGCATAGCAGAACAACGATCCGTTTAATGAATGTGATCATATTTGAATTTAGATTGCGCTTGCCTGTTTGTTAATAGACTTAGCAGGTGGAGAGCCGCTTGTATTGACACCGCCCCAAACTATTGCCGTTTAGTCACTTGATTTTTACGCGCCACGGATTTGGGAACGAATAGCCTGACGGTATCGTGCAAATTGCTCGGCTTTAGCCGCGCGCGTCATGCAATTTGCACAGAGCCCATTGCTAAGAAAACGCACGCTAGAGCCCCAACAGCATCCATGACGCGTTGAATAGCTACGGCAGGGAAGAGGAAACACCCGGCGGCACAGTTCAAGCTGAACCTGAAGAACATGGAACGTGTCGATCCAACTACGGAACTAGGCAAGCTCCTGGTTTGGTGTTGCCAACAAAGAGCTACCGACCTCCATACCCAGGCCGACCGGCGTTACTCTACCCGGCTGGATGGAAAGCTCCAGCGGATTGCCTCGGAGCAATTTCCGGTGCCGAGTAATGACGACGTGATGCGGATGCTCCGAGAGGCGTTTTCGCAATCGATCTACGACCGGGTTGAAAAGCAACACGAGATGGACTTAAGCTTTTTGTGTGAAAAGGTGCGCTATCGGGCCAATTTCAGCAAACAGCAAGGCAAACAGTCTTGTTCCTTCCGGGTTGTGCCCCAGCACATGCTCAAACTGCAGGATCTGGAGTTGCCATCCACGGTTGCGGACTTGGTTAAGGAGCCGCGCGGGCTCGTAATCGTGACCGGAGCGTCTGGTCAAGGCAAGAGCACCACCGTCCGCGCTCTGTTGCAGCGACTCAATGAGACGCTGGCGCTACGCATCATCACGATCGAAGATCCCATCGAGTATCTTTTTGAGGAGGACAAGTGCCAGTTTGAACAACGCGAAGTTGGCATCGATACCGAATCGTTCGCCGACGGCATTCGCAACGCCGTGCGGCAGGATCCCGAGGTGATCTTTCTCGGCGAGATCCGGGATGCCGACAGTATTTTGGCTGCCATGCAAGCCGCCGAAACCGGCCACTTGGTCTTGACCACGCTGCATGCGGATTCCGTGCCACGGGCTATTGACCGCGTTCGGGAGTTCTACTCGGCACAGGAACAGGCTAATGCCAGTGCTCTGTTGGCCCGGAGCCTCAATGCGATTGTCTGCCAGCGGCTTATTCCGAGCAGGGCGGGAAAGCGGATTCCCTGCCTTGAAATCATGAAGCGCAACGTGGGCACCCAGGACGCAGTCGCCCGGAATGACTTGGCCCTCCTGGCCAGCAATATTGAAGCCTCGGTGCACGAGGGCATGCACAGCTTTGACCAGTACCTGATGCAGCTTTTGAAGGGCGATTACGTGACCCTGGAAACTGCCAAGCACTATGCCAATAACTGGAGCCGAGTGGAAATGGACATGCACGGCTTTGCACCCTCCGCCGGCGGCCTCCTTAAGCCAGATGCGCAGCGATGAACGCCGGGCGCAGAAACAAGCAACTTTTATGTATACACTTGAGGTGATTTTCCGAACTATCGTTAATCTTTTCAAACAAGCCTGGCTGCTCCCACAAACCATTACGATGGCGCTTCAGCAAAGGCGGCGGCAGCTCGCGCGGAACGAGGTCGAGACCGAACGGCTAGATCGGATACGGAATCCGTCGAAGTATGTTGGCAGGGACTAAACCGGCGCTTCATTGCAGCCGCAGATAAACCCGGCTGCCTTTGGAGCCGCCGCCTCCGGCTGACTCCGTGATTCTTTGCGCTTCAACCTTCCCGGTTTGAACAAGGTAAGCTTTGACATTTCGGAAGCGCTCAACGGCAAGGACTCGCAGAGCATCGGGCGCAATTTCCACCGTTTCCAAAAGCTCACGTTCCCAGTCCGGGTCTGCGGCAGCCGCGGCAGGCGCGAAGATCAACATCAGAGCCGTTGCGCCCTTGTCGTCCGCAAAAGGTTTCAAGGGACTTCGGGTGGATGAGTTTTCGATGAGTGTGGATTTTGTGGGAACAGTAGACGAGTACGCCCCTGTGCTCCTGAGGGCGGAAGTGCCTTTTTCAAAAAAAAACCTTTTCCCGGAACTTAGGCCGGGCGAGGCTTCTGTGGCGGCGGCGTTGGTTCCGACAGGGACCAGGTTCGCCACGGCATTCCATTTTTGCACCACCAATTGTTTGTTCAACTCCGCGCGGCGCAAGGCCGCGAGGTCGGTCACCGGGTCCGCGCTGCCCTCGATTTCCAACTGTAATTCCGGACGCTCGTAGAGACCTTTGGCCAGCACATCCAGCTTCGCCATGGCGGCCGGCAGGAGATTCGTCGAGCCGGGTTGAAACTCCTGGAAGCTCAGTTCCTCGCCTTTGCCTCCGAAGAGCGCGGCCAGAACCGAAAACGGTGAAGTGGCGATTCTGGTTAACACAGTCTCGATGGCGCTATAGAGTACTTGGCCCAGGTTGAATTGTGGATCGTCCAGGCGGCCATTAGCCGGAACCTCCAATGCAATTCTTCCGTCGCGGTCTTTCAGGATCGCAATGGCCAGACGCACGGGCAGCCTGGTGGCATCGGCACTCTGCACTTTTTGACCGAGAGTCAGCTGGTCAAAGGTGAGGTGGTTCTGTGATTTCACTGTTCGCTCGCTAACCTGGTAGTTGAGCTGTGCGCTCAACTTGCCTTTCAGCAACCGGTAGCCAAGGTACTTGCCCGAATAGGGGTCCCCCGGCAACAAGTCCATCTGTTGTAGAGAAAGCGTTAGGTCTATCGGCTGCTTTGAACTCCACGGGTTGATTTTTCCGGTAATCTCGGCCTGCGCGGTTTTATCAACGGTGCCTTGGAGGTGGATGTCCGCCGGCTGGGGATCATCGGAGGAGAGCCGGGAAAGGGTGCCGCTGAGTTGCTCGAGGGTGATCTTCACGTTGGGCTGAAGCGAACGGTCGATGAAATGGACGTTGGCATTGGAGAGCACCACCGAAGCCACAGAGATCTTCGGGCGCACCACTGCCGCCACATTCGTCAATTGCGGCGCTGAGGTCACGTTGGTGCCGCCCAGGCGCAACGCGCTCATCAGGTTGATCGTTCGGTTCGTCTCGATGATCAACCGCGCAAATACATTCTCCAGGCGCACGGCCTGCACCGAGACGACTGGCGGATTCAAGTTGGCTTCAATGCCGGATAGCCGCAACGAATTCCATCGGAGTAATCCTTCCGTGGCGATGCCTTCGGCGGTCGAGAACTCGTCGAGCCAGGCGTCTCCCTGGAAGCGAGCTTCGGGCAACTCATCCTTGGTGCTGCGCAATCGGACCGTGCCGGCCAGGCCCAGCTTGCTGCCCAACACGAAAATATTCAGGTGCGGTTGCAGGTACGGGGCCAGTGGACGCAAATTCAATTTATCGAATGCCAGCGTTACCTCCGCGCTGGCCGGCGAGAGAGCCGCCTTTACGTCCGCCCGCGCGGTGCCGTTGGTATCCCAGCGCAGCGAGACTTCGGCGGTCATGTTTGTCCCGGCGCGGTTGGAAATATTTTTCCCGTGAACCGCGATGCCCTCGAGGTCGAGCCGGACCGGCTGTGAATTGGCCAGGTCTTCCAGATGGAGCGCGCAATTGGTGCAGTTGAGGTCGCGGATGGCGCCATTGGAAAGATTGGTCGTGTTCAGCAGCATCGCCACCAGATTGGTCATCGCGCGCAGCAGCAGTATTATCCCGCCCGGCGCGGCCGGCGCCGATTCGGCCGGTTTCAATAATTCGATGGCATTGACGGAAGTGTCCTTATTGCGGCGCAGGACGAACTTGCCTCCGGTCACCGTCATCGTGTCCGCCTCGGCCTGGCGGGCCATCGCGTCCACACTGGCGCCAGTAACGACAAAGTCGGAGACGTCGACCACAGCCTGGCCGGTGTCCTTTTCCACCATCTGCAGCGACTTGAGCCCAAAGGTGGTGTTCGTCAAGGCCAGAAGATTTGTGGCAGCGCTCTCTTCATAGCGGTAGGTCGAGTGAAGACCGATCACGCCGTCTTTGATCGTGAAGCGGAACAAATCCTGGTAGAGCGGCGCATAGGTGGTCAGTGCAAACCCGTCGAGCGAAACCTCCCCTTCGGACCGAAGGGGAGCGAGACAAAACGCGCCTTTCCATGAGAACCGCTCTCCGCCATCCGAGACACCAGCAAGCGCGAATGCATTCTTGTGGCGGGGGTCCGTTTGAAAATTAGTGACCGTCAGCTCCAGAGGACCAATAGTTCTTTGGAAAGGCATCCGGGGGGTCAGATCGGTGAAAGACAGCGTTCCGCCGGTGAGGCGCAGCCGGCTTATGCGCCAGGTGCCGGGTCGGCTAATCGGCGAGGGCCGGGCAACTATATCCGAGAAATTGAACGTGTAGTCCTTGTTAATTTGCGCGCGCAGAAACGGCTGTGACAGGCTGACCTCCTTGAAAACCCAGGCATGGCTAAACAGGGAGGTGAGCTGGAAATTCACATAAACCTTTTCCCACGAAAGCAGCGATGCACCGTCCTTGTCTTTAATCAACAAGCCTCGGATGGTGGCCGAGAGCATATAAGGGTTCACCCGGACCTTCTGAATCGTGACCGGCCGATCGAGGTGTTTTGACAACTGCTTCACCGCGACTACTCGAACGATAGGCGGCAAAATGAAAAAACCGCACACCGTGTAGAACAATAGCACGACGGCCGCCCACACCGTGATCTTCTTCCACCGGGGTGAGATCGAATCTAAGAAGGACAATTTCACTTAAACCGCACTTTCCCTCGCGTTCATGACCCTGCTGAAGGTGTGCCTCACATCCCGATGAAACACGGCTAACCATCCAGCCAAGCTGACGAACAACCCACGCATTCATGTTCGCCGGCCCGCGCGCCCGGCCAGGAGGATTCGGTGCCGGGCTGCCGCAGACTGTTTAGGCTAGTTTCTGACCGCGCAACAAAGTCGCCAGCCCAACCACCGCCGCGACGATACCTCCAATGAGCATCCAGACGGCTTTATCGGTCGGCGATCCCGTAAAGAACCTGGCGATGTCCGAATTGAATGAGTTGGTGGCATTAACGCCAACGACAATGAGGACAATGCCCCCCACGAGAAGAGCCAGAGAAATAATTTTGTTCATAATAACTTTTGGATCAGTTTGTTGATTCCTCTTCGAACACTGGTTCACTGGTTCGCTTTCTGGTTTGGTTAACTCATCATGCTCCTCTGCGCCCGCCGAAGAAGCTGAGCAGCACCATAACCAGCGCAACCACTAACAAGACATGGATTACCCCGCCCATTGTGTAACTGGTTAAAAGACCGAGCAGCCACAGAATGATCAGGACTACCGCAATTGTGTATAACATATGTTTTTCCTTTCAGTTTATTTTGGAACCACTGCCGACGGTTAATTGTTTGGTTTTATTCATGGAGTTCTCCTCCTGCTGTGGTCAGTCAAGCTGACTCCCGTTTTCGAAATGTGTCTGTTGTTTCATGCCTAGTCGTGCCCCTTATTACCGTTCCTTCCTCCCTCGTGGCCTCCCTTGTTGCCGTGACTGGAGCCCGGTGGCACCCAATTTCTCGGATAGGTCTGAACAACTGCCGCGTGATGAATCGCGGGGGCGTCGTGGAAATTGAGCCTTACCGATGGGGAGGCAAACAGCACGTCTGCTGAGACATGCGGCGGCGCGGGTCGCGTTACCCAAGTGCTCCCTTCCACTATACGTACTGGCGTGTCCTGCCGCGGTAATAGACCTGGTAGCTGGGGTAATACACGTAGTCGTCCTGCACCTCCACCACGCTTTCCACGTACGCCGGTGGCGGCGGCGCATACGGCTCTCGCATGACGCGGCTCCTCAACATAGCCGACACATCCTGTCAGTGCCCCAATGAGCGCAGTGCATAATACAAATCCGAATTCGCTGGTCGCCAAACGTCTGCTATTGTTCATAGAATTTTCCTCAGCGCCTTAAGGCGCGATTTTATCGCTCACCCATTGTCTTCCCTGCTGGAAGCCGTTCTTTAATTCGTTGTAGGCCTTCCTGGTTTCGGCCTTTACGTCGTCCCAGGTGGACTCGGTGGCATTCTTGGCTTTGTCGAGCTGCTGGTTCAGTTTATCTGCCTGGTCGCGCAGCGCTTGAAGTTTGGGTTTCGCTTCGGCTTTCGCGGCGTCGTTGGATTTGTCGACTTTGGCCGACAATTGGTCCAAGTCCTGATTGAGTGCGGCCAACTGGGCCTGCATTTTTTCGACGAACTCCGTCTTCTGCGCGTAGGTATAGTCCTTCATATCTTGCGCAGCCTCTTTAGTTTCGGTTTGGACCTTGTCGAACTGTTGAGAGGTGGTCTGCTCTTTATCGCAGCCCACCGCGAAAGCGGAGACAGCGAGGAGAGTGATGATTAAGTTTTTATGCTTCATAATTGTTTGCGTCGCTATTGGTCATAGTGTTTGCACTTTCACCGCTTAATCGCTTGACTTGACTTCTGGTGGACGGACCGCCCGCTCCGCTTTTAATTCGGATTGTGCTCAGATCCGCACAGTACCTTTAGCGTGAGGTGTGCCATCGGCGTCCTGGCATCCCTGGGACCGTGGATTCAACTCGATGAAGTCGGCCCCAACGAACCCGCAACCGCCTTGCCAGCAACAAACGGCCTCTGCAATTCGCCTGGCGTAGGTGAGAAAATGATCCGTCAAAAAGAGTTTTGGGAGACAATCCAAGTGGTTTGTCCACTTTGCATGTTGCATGGCGCGGCGGGGGCGGCAGTGCAAGTTGCCCGACTTTATCGTTCCTCACTCCGCATAAAACCTGGCCTCAAGAATCCTAAGAGGCATTGGTTTAAGACTTTAGAGAGCCGGGGTGGGTTTGGTCCTCCGTTAGCTAGGCCAAGAGGGTATATCTTGAAAACCGGCGCACTATTTTCACGCAGGTTCTGCCAGACGGTTGCGAACAACCTACGGCGGCGAAGATCACCAGATGGAAGAACGCCCTTCCTGGTCCGGTTGACGGAAGGCGCCATGTTTATCTATGCCGAAATGTCGGAAATGAACCGCTGCAAGTGCGACCTCGATTAATCTTGATCCGCGAGAGTTCATTATGAACGAACTGGGCAACATCCTCATTATCGATGATCAGAAATCTGACGCCGAGGAATTCGAGCGAGTCCTTAGGGCGGAAGGATACAAGGTCGAGACTGCCGAGACCGCCGACGCCGGTCTCGCGCTCTGCAAACGGGAAAACTTTGATGTGGTCTTGACCGGTCTCCATTTGTCGGGATCAGACGAAAGCCGCAAAGAAGGACTTCATATCATTACTCAATTGCAAGCCGCCAAACCTTTCCTGGCTGTGATTTTGATGACGGCAAAACCCACCACGCAGACCACGATCGAGGCCATGAAGCTAGGCGCTTATGATTCAATCATCAAAGGCCGCATCGATTGGAACGCGTTCACAACGCTGATCCATCAAGCCGTCGAAGATAC
>DATJGF010000243.1:0-62700 GCA_035495315.1 Candidatus Limnocylindrales bacterium | reverse complement strand
CCTCGTAAGGCAGGCAGGTGGAGAAGCCGTTCACATAAATCTCATCCGTGGCGATGCCCTCGGGCTCCAGGAAAATCTGCTGTCGCTCCTTTTCCGGGAACTTGACGATCTTATCTTCGATGGAAGGACAGTACCGAGGCCCGATGCCCTCGATTGCGCCGGAATAGAGCGGAGATTTGTGGAGGTTAGCGCGGATAACTTCGGCAGTAGCCTTAGTCGTATAGGTAATGTAACAGGGAAGCTGTCCTCCGATTCTTTCCAAAATCGAACCCGGCGGGTATCTGCGATCTTGGACTGCGCTGCTAGAATGTTCCACGTGGAACATTTCCTCAGTGCGGGAGTGATCTACTGGCCTTCTTGAGATTTGTTCCACGTGGAACAAATCGTCCCGCCAAAAGGTAAAATGAGGAACGGGCTCGTCACCGGGCTGAACCTCCGTCCTGCTGAAATCAATCGAACGCTTTAACAGACGAGGAGGGGTGCCCGTCTTGAGACGGCCTAACTCTAGTCCCAACTCCATCAACGATGCCGATACACCTAGAGCGGCTGAGTCTCCCAATCGGCCTCCCGAGTGCTGGCTAAGACCTATGTGCATCAGACCCTTCAAGAACGTACCAGTAGTCACCACAACTGTCTTGCCTGAGTATTGAATGCCTAACGTAGTTTCAATCCCGCTGACCTGTCTGTTATTGTGCAGCAGCCTTAGACACTGCCCCTGCCGCAGGTCCAAATTCGTTTCCCGCTCGCAAATCCATTTCAACCGGAACTGATACGCCTTCTTGTCACATTGCGCTCGGGGTGCCCAAACGGCAGGACCCTTCTTCAAGTTGAGCATCCTGAACTGCAGTCCAGTCATGTCGGTTGCCTTCCCCATTTCTCCACCCAAGGCATCAACCTCTCGTGCCAAATGGCCTTTCGCCAATCCGCCAATGGCCGGGTTGCACGACATCTGACCCACTGTGTCGGCATTCATTGTCAGCAGAAGAGTCTGGCATCCCATGCGCGCGGCGGCGAGTGCTGCCTCGATGCCGGCATGGCCGGCACCAACGACGATGACATCATAATGTTTTGGATAAACAAACATCGCTTGCTAACAACTAAGATGCTCTGATCAAAACAACAAATGACAACAGATTGTCGGACTTCAGAATATGTGACAACCAATTGTCTTTAATCACATTACCCATGATAGTGACTAGTGACATCTTAAGCCACATCTCTGCAGCGAACCTGCTCATGAGGTGGCCACAATACCACAATCGCGAGCGGCACAACACCTCAGGATCGAGAGAAGCACAAGTCGAAAAGCATCCATTGGCCTGTGGGCTTCAACCCGTGGGGAGCAAAACAGTAATTGTTGTTCCGCGACCGATCGCAGAGTCAATCTCCACATCACCCTGGTGTGTTTCAATAATACGGCCAACGATAGCGAGACCTAAACCCGTTCCTTTGGGTTTGGTACTGGTTAACAGGGAAGTAAACGCTCGGCGGCGTTGCGTCTCTGACATACCGGGGCCAGTATCTTTGAATTCCACAGCGACTCGTTCCGGCCCAGGATCGTCTCCGTTTCCACGAACTGGTCTTGAACTAATTGATAGACTCCCGCCGTCGGGCATAGCCTCTGCCGCGTTCAGAATCAGATTGAGGAACGCCTGTTCCAACTGGCCAGCCTCTCCCATGACGAGAGGCAGATTTGGATCAAGATGCAGATTAAGGCGAATACTCTGATGTTTGAATTTGTGTCGGACGAGCAGCGCGAGCTCCTGGATGAGGTTGTTCAGGTTAACGGCAGCCATTTGTGGCTCCGTGGTGCGAGCAAAATCGAGAATCTGTTCGACGATCTTGTTTAGATGCGTGATTTTCTCGTCGATGATCCGGGCATCTTTGGCTCGCGGGTCGCCTGGTGCGAAATTAAGATCTAAAGAATGGTAAAGCATCTTCAAGACTGTCAACGGGTTACGAATTTCGTGTGCTACTTCGGCGGCAAGCAAACCGAGGGCTGAGAGCTTCTCGTTCTGGCGAAGTTGTTCCTCGACATCAACTACGCGCTCGTACAAACGGGCCTTTTCAATTGCGATGGCGGACAATTCAGCGAGAGCGGAAAGTATTCTGACTTCCTCGTTAGAAAAACTGTAAGGCGCTCCACTGTAAACACTTAAAGTTCCGATCGCTTGCCCTCCGTAGAGCAGTGG
This sequence comes from Candidatus Limnocylindrales bacterium, assembly GCA_035495315.1. GTDB lineage: Bacteria > Verrucomicrobiota > Verrucomicrobiia > Limisphaerales > UBA8199 > DATJGF01. The sequence goes on along the minus strand of DATJGF010000243.1, from coordinate 60,508 downwards.
GACGCTTAACAATGCCACTAACCCTTGGCCTCGAGCTACCTCCGCGTGTTGATAACGCGTTGAGGTTTGAACATTTGGTAATTGTAAAGGCTTTTTGCGGCGAATGATGATCCCGAGCAAACTTTCCTCGACCGAGAGTCTTGGCTTGCGGAGATAAGGCTCGCTGGCGCCAAAGCTTGCGCGCAAATCCAGCCATTCGCGCGATTCGTCCAACAGCATTAGCGAGCACATTTTGGCCTTCATCAGCACGCAAGCCTCCCTGGTAATGACATTGAGCGCGTCATCGAGGTTTAACGTGGAATTGATGGTTTGGCTGACGCTGGCGAGTGATTCAAAAAGACGTGCTTTGAGCCGCAGCTGCTCATAAAGCCAGGTGTTATGAATGACGCGGGCGGCCTGAGCAGCAAGGGCCTCCAGAAGATTCTGATCGTCGGCACTGAAGGCGTTCAGTCGATCAGCATCGACATTAAGCACACCCCTGACTTCACCGTTGACTTCCAGGGGGACAGCCAACTCGGACCGAACTTCGGGCCGGAGCATCACATAGCGGCGATCCTTGCAGACGTCCCCAACGCGTGCGGGTTTGCCGCTGCGGGCTACCCACCCGGTTATACCTTCACCGACTCGGAGCTTGAGCTGCGCTGCCTCGGCAGTCAACCCATGCGAGGCATGGATCTCAAGAAACCCATCGGTCGGATTGATCAGCACGGCGGAACCGCTCGAGGCGCGCATGACGCGAACTGCCTCGCGTAATATCAACTGCAATGCCTCCTGCGGTTCGAGGGTCGAATGAATAACATTGCCGACTTGGTACAAAAGATGAAGGCGATCGTAGCGCGCCTTTAGATCGTCCAACTCGTTGTTCATCGGCAAATGGTGGCTCACTCTAGGTCGGAGCCGGCCGCCTAGCAAGCACCCGCGCCTGGCGTTCTGGCAAAGACCACAAGCGAAAAGGGCGAGAAGATTGGTCTAGCGCCCAAAAGACGGGCTGATCACCGGATGCGCGCCATCAACCATAGACCGACCAGTGCGAATGCGAGATTAGGACCCCAGCCGGCAAGCCACGCGGGCAGAGTGCCGCCAGCTCCAAGCGCTAAGCACAGTTGCTGCAGAACGTAATAGACGAAGAAAATCAAAATGCTGCTGGCAACCCCTACGAAGACGTTTCTGCGTCCAGATGCCGCCCCAAACGGCGTCGCAATTAACACCACTACGAGGCAGGTCCAAGGCGTTGCCAGTCGCCCCTGGAGTTTTGTGTAAAGCGCCGCCGCCTGATTTGGGTGTGGGTGCAGTTTCAAATAGGTCAACAGCTGCGTAACGGGAATGTCCGCCCGCTTCACCCCCTTCAACAAGAGGGTATTCAGCATCGCGCTTATTCGCAGTTCACTCCGAATCTCGTCCGGGGTTTCGGTGAACTGAGGCATCGCAAGCAGGTTTGTTTTCAGTACCAGCACAGGTGGCGAATTGGATCCGGTTTCATCATACAGGCGAGCGTTGAAAAAACTCCAAACCCCGTTGGTGCGAACGGCGCGATCCGCTTTCAACCAGCGGCGAGAACCGTCTCCGCGCTTCGAGATAACGACGGGCACTAGCATTTCGGTCGTCTTTAGATGATAGCTCCCAAAGTGCCACAGCCGATCGTCGCGTTTGTTATCAAATCCTTGATTAATGATTTGGTTCCGGCCGCCAGTGTTCTGGGAAAGCGGCAAACGTCGCGTGCGGATTTGTTCTGCGATATCGCCGCTGTTGGGCACACACAGCTCATTCAAAGCGAACGAGGCTGCTGTCGCGAGCAGCCCGACGGCCAAATAGGGCACGCACAGACGCCAAACACTAATGCCCGCGGAGCGAATCGCAGTGATCTCGTTATGTCGGGAATGATTGGTAAGCGTATACAGCAGCGCGAGGAGCAGCCCCATCGGCAAAATCAGGACGATGAACTCGGGCGCTTTGACCAGATAATATTCCGCGATATCGCTTAAGAGAAGTTTGCGGCTCTGAAAGCCACTCAGTTCGCCAATCATGTCCTGGGCGACCCACAAAATTAAAAAGCCGCTGAGACAGTAGCCCAGCGGAATCAGCAACTCGCGCAGTAAATAACGGTCTAAAAGCCGCATTCCGTCGCAGCGTAACGGACTTAGCCTAAAAAGGCATCAAAAAGCCACGAGACGAAGCGGCACCTGTCCCACGGTCCGCCAGGTTTTGGAGTGCGCCAGTGCCCTGGCGCTTTTCGGTTAGGCTCCAGTTCTTTTCTAAGCCTCAAAGCGACGCAGCAACGCCGCACTCCAAAACGCTGTCGCGAATTAACTTCAGAGCGGCAACTTGTGCGTATCCGGACGGCGTTGACACCTCGGCTTGGCGTCGACGGTTGTAATCGTATAACTGTCGGCGAAAGTCGTGCCGCCCGACGGACATGACACTGAATTTTTCAAGTAACCGCTGATATCCGTGTAGGTCACCGGTTGATCGGAATCCTTCTTTTGTTCCAGAGCCCAGACTTGTATGGCACCGTCAATCTTTTCCAGGTTATTAATGCATCCTGTTTTCTGAGCTTCTCCGCGTGCTTTCACGAAGTTGGGAATTGCGAGGGTCGCGAGCATGCCGATGATCGCGACGACGATCATGATTTCGATCAAAGTGAATCCTAGCTGCGTGATGGTCCTGTGTTTCATATTTGCCTTTCTTGTTGGCGATGTGAACGAGGCAGACGGCGGGTTATAACAATGACAGATTTCGTTCACGAATTGCCGCTGCCAACCGCCACAGGATTGAACAACCGCAAGCGCGGAAAGTTGCGGACGTGAAGACAGGGTTTCGCGCGGCCGGGGGGTGGCTACCGAAACATCAACTTAGATTAAGGGAAGGAGGACTCTGCCCGTTCAGGCGGTCACGGCCTCTTCGCGAGTGATCCAGTCGTAACCTTTTTCCTCAAGGTCCAGCGCGAGTTGTTTTCCGCCGGTGCGGACAATTCGGCCATCGACGAGAACGTGCACAAAATCCGGAACGATATAATTCAGCAAGCGCTGATAATGCGTGATCACCAATTGCGCATTGTCGGGGCGGCGCAATTTGTTGACGCCATTGGAAACAATTTTCAAAGCGTCAATGTCGAGGCCGGAATCGGTTTCGTCTAACACGGCGAGCCTTGGTTCGAGCACCGCCATTTGAAAAATTTCATTCCGCTTTTTTTCGCCGCCGGAGAACCCTTCATTGACCGATCGTCGCAACAAATCGTCGTTCAGTTCCAGCAGTTTCATCTTGTCTTTGACCAACGTGAGAAACTCCATCGCGTCGAGTTCGCTTTGTCCATTGTGCTTACGGATTTCATTGAGAGCAGATTTCAAGAAATAGGTGCTGTTCACTCCGGGGATCTCAACCGGGTATTGAAACGCCAGAAACAATCCTTCGCGGGCGCGTTCCTCGGGATCCAAGTCGAGCAAATCTTTTCCTTCGTAGAACACCTGGCCGGAGGTCACGTCATACCCATCGCGCCCGGCAAGAATGGCAGCCAGCGTGCTTTTTCCACTGCCGTTAGGGCCCATGATCGCATGAACCTCGCCTTGATTGATCGTCAAATTGATCCCCTTGAGGATTTGCTTCCCCTCAACTCCGGCATTCAAATCTTTGATTTCGAGTAGCGGTTGTTTCATGTGTTCTGAATCATTCTCTTCCCACACTCAGACCCATTAAGTAGGGTTTCTGTTCTTCTGCGCTCGGTTGATTCGCTCAGCCGACGCTTCCCTCGAGGCTGACCCCGAGCAGCTTCTGCGCTTCGACGGCAAATTCCATCGGTAGCTCGCGGAAAACCTCTTTGCAAAAGCCATTAACGATCATGTTGACGGCATCTTGGGTTGCCAGGCCGCGCTGGTTGCAATAGAAGATTTGGTCCTCCCCAATCTTCGAAGTCGAGGCTTCGTGCTCAACTCGCGACGAGGTATTTTTCACCTCGATGTAAGGGAAAGTATGAGCGCCGCATTTATCTCCCAACAATAACGAATCACATTGCGAAAAATTGCGGGCATTGGTCGCGCCTTTTTGAATTTTCACCAGGCCCCGATAGCTGTTCTGACCGTGCCCGGCCGAAATGCCCTTCGACACAATCGTGCTGCGCGTATTCCTGCCGATGTGGACCATCTTCGTGCCGGTGTCAGCCTGCTGGTAATTATTGGTTACCGCGACAGAGTAGAACTCGCCGATTGAATTTTCTCCCTGCAGAATGCAGCTGGGATATTTCCAGGTGATCGCGGAACCAGTCTCGACCTGAGTCCATGAAATCTTCGAGTTCTTGCCTTTGCAGAGCCCGCGCTTGGTGACGAAATTATAGATGCCGCCGCGACCTTGCTCGTCTCCGGGATACCAGTTTTGCACCGTTGAATACTTGATCTGCGCATTGTCCAGTGCAATCAACTCCACGACGGCCGCGTGCAGTTGATGCTCGTCGCGCATCGGAGCGGTACAACCTTCCAGGTAACTGACTGAGGCGCCTTCTTCAGCGATAATCAGCGTTCGCTCAAACTGTCCCGTGTTCGCCGCATTGATTCGAAAATAGGTGGACAACTCCATCGGACAGCGCACGCCTTTCGGAATAAAGCAGAATGAGCCATCGCTGAATACAGCCGAATTCAACGCCGCGAAATAGTTATCCGTGTAGGGCACGACCATCCCGAGATATTTTTTTACCAGGTCAGGGTGATCGTGGATCGCATCAGTGAACGAGCAGAAAATTATCCCGCGCTCGGCCAGTTTCTCTTTGAAAGTGGTGCCGACGGAAACGCTATCAAACACGGCGTCGACCGCCACACCCGCCAGGCGCTCGCGCTCCTTCAAGGGTATGCCGAGTTTTTCGTAGGTCTCCAGCAACTTGGGATCGACTTCCTCGAGGCTTTTCGGACCGTCACCTTTTTTCTTCGGCGCCGAATAGTAAACTGATTTCTGATAATCGATCGGCGGGTAATGCACATGCGGCCAGGTCGGCTCCTTCATTGTCAACCAATGCCGATATGCCTTGAGCCGCCATTCGAGCATGAATTCCGGTTCGTTTTTCTTCTTGGAAATCAGCCGAACGATGTCTTCGTTCAACCCCGGCGGCGCAGCGTCGGCTTCCACATCCGTGTAGAAACCGTACTTATATTCCTGTTTAACCAGGCCTTCAATTGTCTCGGTGGCGGTACTCATGTCGAAAAAGATGCAAAATCGTTTAACTCACACTGGTAAAATCGCCCCTGGCTCAGAGCGTTATTTCGTCCCGTTTGAGCAATTCGGGCAGCGGCCATGGACGGTCATGTCCAACCGCTCCGCCCGAAACCCGCGCGGCAACGGAACCCCGGTCTTGGCCGGCAAATCAATATCGAACACACTTTCGCAACTGTCGCAGTAAAAATGGCAATGTTCTTCCATGTTCGGACAAAACCGCGCGGCGCCCCGTTCCAGCGTGAGTTGCCGGACGAGCCTGCATTTTACCAGCGCATCCAGGCAGTTATACACCGTCGCCATTGAAATCTCCGGGCTCTCGCGTTTGGCCCGCATAAAGACTTCCTCAGCCGTCGGATGATCCCGCTTGCGCAGGAGCACAGAATAGACATGTTCCCGCTGCGGCGTAAAACGAAAACCACGCGTCATAAGACGCTCGTTTAACCGCGCATTAAAGCTGTTCTTGTTGGCCATACCCATGCAATGTCAATCTAGCGCACCCACGCGCCCTGTCAATATTTGGAATAATTCTAAGTAGAAATAGTGTTCCGAATGCTGCACCAGGTTTTGGAGTACGCCAGTCCCTGGGCTTTATCGATTGAGCTGGCTGGGAACCCAAAGCGGCAGAGGACAGCCGCACTCCAAGACGCTGGCGCGCTCGCTTACCCGATTGGCATCTAGCTGCCGCAGCCTTTCGCGTAGAAGAACAGGCAGGGAACGAGAATTCCGTTACGCCGTCCTGATTTTGCTCGTGCAGTTTCCAATGGTTTTTTAACTTCAGATCAATGCTCAACTACATTTGGCTTGGGCTGATGGTCCTGGCGGTCCTCATCGGCGGGTTCACCGATAATCTGAAGACGGTTGCCGATAAGAGCTTCGAGATGGCCGAGTTTGCGGTAATGAAGACGGCGCTGCCGCTGGTGGGGATCATGGCGCTTTGGCTCGGCATGATGCGCCTGGCGGAGCGCGCCGGCCTGGTGGCGCTGCTCGCTCGCATCTTGCGTCCGCTGATGACGCGCCTGTTTCCGGATGTCCCTCCCGATCATCCAGCGATGGGCTCGATGCTGCTAAATATTGCCGCCGGCATTCTCGGCCTGGGCAATGCCGGAACCCCACTCGGACTTCGCGCGATGAAAGATCTCGAGACCCTCAACCCGTACCCCGGGACCGCCACCAACGCGATGTGCACGTTCCTAGCCATTAACACCAGTTCGATACAGCTAATACCGGCAACTGCCATTGCGATCCTTGCTGCCAATGGCTCGAACAATCCCACCGCGATCGTCGGTACTTCGATCATGGCAACCACTTGCGCTGCTATCGCCGGAGTTGGCTCCGCCAAACTGCTTCAACATTTGCCGATGTTTTATTTGAAACCCGCCGTGCCTTTGTGGAATCCGGTTTCGACCGAACCGCGCGCGATCCCCAAGGGTGACCCGGTTGATCGGGAACCGATCAAAGAAGCGACAACCCTACAGCCACTGGCCTGGTGGGGCTTGCTCCTGATGGCCGCCTTTGTCTTGTTGTTTGTTTATTTTTTTCTACGGCTCGCCTTTCCAGATTGGCTGGGGCTGCCAATCCCGGCCGAAGCCACCCGTGGGCCGCTCTTTGTCAGAATCGTCGATGCCATTTCGAAACTATCGATTCCGTTTCTCCTCTCCGCCTTTCCACTGTATGCAACGCTCCGCCGGGTTAAGGTTTACGAGGAGTTTGTCGATGGTGCCAAAGAGGGCTTCGAAGTCGCGATTCGGATCATTCCGTATCTGGTGGCGATTCTGGTTGCGATCGGGATGTTCCGAGCGGCAGGCGGTCTCGATTTGATCGCCAGCCTGCTTCACCCAATAATGGCGGCGGTGGGCTTTCCGCCCGACTTGTTGCCACTCGTGCTGATGCGCCCACTCAGCGGCAGCGGCACGCTCGGTATTTTCAGCGAACTCGTCAAGCACTCCGGGCCCGACAGCCTTGTCGCACGCATGGGCGGGACCATCTATGGCAGCACCGAAACTACTTTTTATGTGCTGGCCGTCTATTTCGGATCGGTCGCGGTGAAGAGAACGCGCTACGCCGTTTTGGCAGGACTGACGGCAGATTTTGTCGGCGTCGTCGCGTCGATTGCGATTTGCAGACGGGTGTTTGGTTAACTCGTCAATTCGACGCCACTCAGCCGCTCGCGATTGTTCGCGAGGCAATCGACCAGTTCAAATTCCGGCGAGGGTAATCAGTTGCTGTGCTACAGTCTGAGCAAAATGAACAATTACGGTTTTTGCCATGCCTGGGTTCGAGTGACGCGCGTCGCACTCCGAACTCTGCATTCCGCACTCCACCATGTCGACGCGCGCGATTGAGGTCACCGGGCTGACGAAAGCCTTCCGGACTTACAAAAAGCAACCGGGGTTCTCGGGCGCATTGAAAGGGCTGTTTCGCCGCACCTACGAACAAACCGTCGCAGTCAAGGATGTCAGTTTCAGCATCGCACCTGGGGAGTTGGTCGGTTTCCTCGGCCCGAACGGCGCCGGTAAAACGACGACATTAAAAATGCTGGCGGGCTTGCTTTACCCGACTAGCGGCTCGGCACACGTGCTTGGTTATGTACCTTGGGAGCGGGATGACGGTTATCGCCGCCAGTTTGCACTGTTGCTGGGCCAAAAGAATCAGCTCTGGTGGGATCTGCCGGCCCGCGAATCGTTCGAACTCAATGCTCAGATCTACGGCATCCCAATGCCGGTTATGGAGCGGCGTGTCGCCTCCATGAGCGAACTGCTCTCCGTCCGAGACAAACTCAATGTTAGCGTCCGCGAACTTTCGTTGGGCGAACGCATGAAAATGGAGCTGATCGCCTCTCTGCTGCACGAGCCCAGAGTGTTGTTTCTGGATGAACCGACTATTGGCCTCGATGTTGTCTCGCAAAAGACGGTCCGCGAGTTTCTGCGCGAGCATAATACGACCAAAAAAACAACGATCCTGCTCACCAGCCATTACATGGCCGATATCCAGGAACTTTGTGAGCGCGTCATTATAATCGATAAAGGCTCCATTTTCTTTGACGGCCGGCTCAGTGATGTCGTCGATCGCTTCGCCGATTCCAAACTCGTCACCATCCAATGTGAGGGTTCAGCGAGCTTTTCGGCAGCCGATTTACGTAAGTTCGGTGAGGTGGTGGAGCAGGACCCCGGCAGAATCCAATTCAAGGTAAAGCGGGAGCGCGTGATCCCAGTCTGCAAAGCCCTGCTCGATCAACTCCCCGTCACCGACATCGATATCGAGGAAGTTCCCATTGAAGAAGTCATTCGCCAGATCTTCGCCCGAAAGGAAAGCGTATGAACGAAGTATCTCTCGTTGAAAAATTCGCCCTCATTCACGAGCACTGGCGTCCAAAAGTCGTCGCAGAGCTGAATGGGCAGGAGCTCAAGCTGGTTAAATTTGCGGGAGTATTTCCCTGGCACAGTCACGAGCACGAGGACGAGCTGTTCCTGGTCTGGCGCGGCGAAATGACTATTGAATTTCGGGATCGCCGCGTAAAGCTGCGGCCGGGCGAGTTCTGCGTGGTGCCGCGTGGAATTGAGCACCGGACGCTGGCGGAGACTGAAGTGGAGGTTTTGATCTTCGAGCCGGCGGCGACCCGGAATACCGGCAATATCACCGACCCAACCTTTACCGCCCCAAATGGTGTTCGTATTTAGTCTCCTTGCGCGACGGATTTATTGTAACCTGTGCTCTGGTTTTCCTCAGGAACAGTTACGATGAACACCGAAGCCGTCAAAAGCTGTCCCAAATGCAACGCGCCGATCCCGGCCGAGGCGCCGCAGGGCTTATGCCCAAAGTGTGTGCTGGCTGCTGCCTCGATTGGGACCGAAACGGGCCAATCGCCCGAAGCCAGGGTCCCCGCGCCGCCGTCGCTTGAAAGCATCGCGGCTGGATTTCCGCAATTAGAAATCGTCGAATTTATTGGGCAGGGCGGCATGGGCATGGTGTTCAAGGCACGCCAAAAGAAACTCGATCGCTTTGTTGCGCTAAAGTTGTTGCCCCAGAAACCGGGAGCCGATCCCGCTTTTTGTGAACGATTTCATCGCGAGGCCCGCGTATTGGCACGGCTCAGCCACCCGAACATCGTTGCCGTCCACGATTTCGGCGAGGCCGGCCCTTTCTTTTATTTGCTGATGGAATATGTCGACGGAGTCAATCTGCGCCAGGCGATGCGGGCGGGCCGGTTCACTCCGGCGCAGGCTTTGGCCCTGGTGCCCAAGATCTGTGACGCGCTCCAATATGCCCACGAAGAGGGCGTGTTGCACCGTGACATCAAGCCCGAAAACCTGCTTCTGGATACGCGCGGTCGCATCAAGATCGCCGATTTTGGCATCGCCAAAATGCTGGGTGATGCCAAAGACATCACGCTTACGGCCAGCGGTTCGGCCATTGGGACTCCGCACTATATGGCTCCGGAACAGCTAGAGCGGCCTCAGGACGTCGATCAACGCGCCGATGTTTATTCGTTGGGGGTCGTATTTTACGAAATGCTCACCGGCGAGCTTCCCATCGGACGTTTCGCGCCACCTTCTGAGAAGACCGCAATGGATCCGCGCGTTGACGAGGTCGTCTTACGCACTTTGGAAAAAGAGCGGGAACGGCGCTATCAAAGTGCCGGCGATGTAAAAACGCACGTTGAGAAGATCACCGCGTCGCCGGATGCCGGCCAGACCGGTCCGGCGGGCACGGTCAGGCTACCGGCAGGAAGCGAACGGAAAGCAGGGTCACAACAGGAAATCGCGGAGCTCAAAAGATCGAACCAACCCTGGTCGATTCGCGCGCTCGGCGCTGCCGTGCTGGTGGGTGCCAGTTTGGTGGGCTTCGTGCTTGCAATACTCAATCCAGGTGAGGTGGGGTTTCGAGAATTTGCCATCCTGGCCTTGCTGCTAGCTCCACCGGCATTCGCCGGCATTTTCCTTGCGCGGGGGGTTCTGCGCGAGCTCCGGAGCGGCTCGACTCCACGGCGGGGTGGCAGGATCGCTCTTTTGTCGCTGATTGCCTGGCCGATTTTGTTGCTCGACCTGGTGGCGCTCTTGTTCCCCTTATTGTTTGTTGAGAGCCTGCAATGGAATGTGCTGCACGTGCAGGGCCCCGGTATGATGCCGGTTGTGGGGATTGTTGTCGGGGCATCAATTATCCTGGTGAATGTGCTAATCCTGCGGCACGTCCTCAGGGGCTGGACGTCTAACCAGACATTACCCCACGTTGAGCTGCAAACGTTTCTCGCCCAGCTGCCGCGTCGCGCGCTTTGGTTTTCGGGTTCTGCCATGGCGCTCGTGCTGCTGTTATTGTTCACGAGCCATTTTCACATTCGAAGAATGGATCGTCCTGCGCCGGTCGCCATGGTGCAACCGCCCGAGGCGCCCGCCGGATTTGAAGTCGCGCCGGGTGAAGGCCCTGGCAACGATCGCATCTATCGTTCGGGGTTGAGCATTCCTGCTGGTTATGCGCTGACGGTGTCGACCGTGTTATGCAGCAACCAAGTCGTGCTTAAGCCGAATTTACACAACACCGCTGCCACCCTGATGGCGCCGCAAGGACAGCCGCTCCAGGGACAACTCACCTGGCGCTTGCTCGCTAATTCCACTTTGGCCGATGGCGCCCCGCTCCAGCTTTCCCTCGGTCTTCTCGGCCCCGAGCCGGGTGATAGATCTTTCCATATCGCAACACCCGAGCCGGTCAGCGTCGATTGGATCGGAGAGCCAACCCGAGTTTGGCCGCCCCAAAATGGGCACACAAAATTCCTGCTCGTCAAAGGCGTTTCGTCAAAGGCAGCTGCAGACGGTGGACCTCCGGCCGAATGGGCGGTAGGGATCGAGACCCGTTTAGACCCCATCCCGGAAAATGTCCTCCGAGATCTAAAAACTCCTGTCGTTACGTTCTACAGCAATAGCGTCGCACGCCTCGACGACTTTTCGGCCGAGGCCGCTCAAGCGCCCAGTCAACCGCCGGAAATCGAACAATGAGCGAGCCCGCTTCTGAAGCCGCCGCGAGGCCAACCTTCGTCACTACCCGATGGACGCAGGTATTGAGTGCGCGCGGCGAATCGCCCGAAGCGCAGATGGCGTTGGCAGAATTATCTGAGGCCTACTGGATGCCGGTCTTCCGCTTCATTCGGCGCAGCCATTATGCCGACGACTGTGCTCGGGACCTCACCCAGGAATTCTTTGCGCAACTCTTGGCACATCATGGCTTGGACCAAGTGCAGCAGGGTAAAGGACGTTTCCGCTCTTATTTGCTGGGTGCCGTCAAACATTTCCTCAGCGACCAATTGGACCGTGTCAATGCCGCCAAACGCGGCGGCGGCCAGCAATTAGTACCGCTCGATTTGAGCACGGAGACCCATACAACTGCCTCGCTGACTATCCCCGATTCGGCTTCTCCAGCGCCAGATGCATTTTTTGATCGGCAGTGGGCCTTGAATGTGATCGACCGTGCCTTGAAAGCCGTAGCTGCGGAATTCGAAACGGCCGGCAAAGGCCGGTATTTTGAGACTCTAAAACCTTGGTTGATCGGCGAGGCCAGTTCGCTGTCGCAGAGTGAAGCCGCGCACGAGCTGAGTCTCAGCGAAGGTGCGGTCAAAGTGGCGATTCATCGTTTGCGGAAGAGTTTCCGGGAATTCGTCAAACAAGAGATCGCTGGAACGGTGGATAAGTCCGTGGCCGTTCAAGAAGAAATGCGCTATTTGCTGGAAGCGCTTGCCCAGAGTTAGTTAGAAACCGGTGGGGCCCCGGTCCCCGTGCAGACAGTTACACTGCTGTAAAGGAAGCAACCGATATGCTCTGTGGAGAAACAAAAAGGCCGGGTTTTAACCCGGCCTTAAAGCACATTCTACAAACAGAACAGAACTAAATCGTTATCCAATGCGGCGCCGCAGATTTACGCCTATGAGCCACACACGGTCTCATTACTGCGCTTTTGCATCGTCAACACGCCATCACTCTACCCGTTCCCCTGTACCCCGCCAGTCACCAGTACTGGTGACAGGCTGTCACGAGCCATAACATCTGTTGGGAACCTTTTCTGGTGCCCCCGACTCTTATTATAAGCCGACGCCAAGGAGGAGGGGGAGGGTTGTCGATTTCGCTCCCGCTCATTTTTAAGTGCGCTATTTCGTGCAGAACATAGGAAACAATGGGCTCACTCTCTATTGGACTTCCGATGCTGGCGTATCTTACCAACGTCAGGAATCATTCGATCTCCAAACGTGAACTAATGTCGGCAACCCAATCCTCGGAAACGGTTCCGTGCGTTCGGCGTTTGCTTCCAGTGGCTCCGCACCGCAACGCTTCTTTCGCTTGCTGATCCAGTAAGGTAGCGTCAGCGTCTGGCCTGAAGTAGAGGAGGGCGTCCGGCCGACCGGCTTTGAAGAATAAGAGCTCTGGGCGTATTAAGACGTTTTTCCACCGGGCAAGATGCCCGGCTATACGTCAGGCGGGACGCTGACGCTACAATCTGACCTTTTACAATGATCCTTCAGGGGGCAGAATGAGGAATGCGCAACCCTCACCAGACTGTTGACGTTTTCATTGCTTTATTGCGCGGCATCAATCTTGGCGGGCACAAAACCATCCGAATGGAACAGCTGCGTGCCTGCTTTGAAGGCCTCGGCTTTCGCAAGGTGAGGACCTATGTGCAGAGTGGCAACGTGGTTTTTGAGGCCCAGAAAGAACTCACCACGCGCCTATCGGAAAAAATCGGCAAATGCATTCTGAGCGAGTTCGGTTTTCCGGTTTCCACTGTAGTTCGAAGCGCGCAAGAGATGGAACAAGTCGTTCGCGGAAACCCGTTCGTGAAACAACGCGGCATCGATACCTCCAAACTCCACATTACCTTCTTGTCTGGGCCTGCTCCCAAGGCGGCAGCAAGAGAGCTGGCACCATTGGCTGCGGACTTGGAACAGTTTCACCTCAAGGATCGGGAGATTTATCTCTACTGCCCGAATGGGTATGGCCGCACCAAACTTTCCAACAATGCGATCGAGAAAAAGCTCGGGTTCGAAGCAACCACCCGAAATTGGAAATCGGTAAACGCCCTCCTCGCGTTAGCGCGAGAGTGATTTAAACGCAGACGCCGCGGCTGCTGAGTACCTCCTTGTAAGGTAAATACCTGACAGTTTAGTTCCGCCAATCCTTTCATTCGTTTCAGGATTCCTCCCTCTGGCAGGACTCGCCACCTGACGGCAAAATTGGGTTTATGATATTTCGAACCCGAGCTTCGCAACTCAAGCCACGCGATTTGGGGATTCGCGCGAAGCACGGGTACGTCGCCGCCCGACGCAGAGCCAACTGTAGTCATTCGCGACGCGACGCAATTTGCCGGCGGTTGAAGATCCGAGTCATAGCCAGCCCAAATTCGACGGCTGCTCGGTGTCCCCAAATCTTCGCCGCCGGCTTTGATTTCAACGCCGATTTTGAGCAACGATGTCAGAACGATATTTGCCAGGCGATTGACTGGCGCATTTCCGGCGAACAGGATACGGGCTCGCAGGAGAGGACCTCCGCGCGGCAATCACAAGTCTTGACTTTTTTGCCGTGTTGCACAGGGTCGTAAGGGAATGCCCCACAGTGCCGAACCGAAACCTTTTCGAGCGGGCTACTTACTCCTCCTCTTAACCTCCATTTGCGGCAACGCCCTCAGTCAGCCCGTTTTCCAGGTTCCTCCGGGTTTTAAGCTCCGCGCGGTTGCCGGCCCGCCTGCGATTAATTTCCCGATGTTCGCGTCGTTGGATGACAACCGTCGGCTTTACGTCACTGAATCGTCCGGCAATGACCTCTATGCCGAACTGAAGGAACAGGTCCGGAAATGCCAAGTCAGCCTGCTAACAGATACTGACCATGATGGTGTCTACGAAACCGTCACCGTGTTCGCCGAAAGGCTAACGCCGTCCATGGGCCTGGTTTGGCGAGACGGCAAACTTTATGTGGCCGACCCGCCAGACCTAGTAACGCTCGAAGACACCGACGGTGACGGTCATGCCGACAAACGAACCGTCATTCTGACCGGCTTCGGGCACACAGATAACGGGAGTCTGCATGGCCTCACCTTCGGACCCGATGGCTGGCTTTACTTCACCACAGGCAATCCCGACGGTTACGACCTGCACGGTCCCGATGGCTCACATACCCGCGGCCAGGTCGGTGCGCTGCTACGCTGCCGATCCGACGGCTCAGGCGTCGAAACCATTTCACGCGGCTTTGAGAATCTAGTCGAGATTGTGTTCCTCCCTGACGGCAGCATCATCGGTACGGACACCTGGTATCAACTGCCCGAAAGCGGCGTGCGCGATGCTCTCGTTCACCTTTTGGAGGAAGGTCAATACCCGATCCACGCGGTTGACCACACCGTAACACACCTGCAATTCAATGCTGTGTTGCCCCCCGTCGCGCTTTTCCCCGCTGTTGCGCACAGCGGCCTCGAGATTTACCACGGGACAACCTTTCCAATCGAAATGCGCGGGAATCTGTTTTCGGCCCAGCACAACGCGCGCAAAATTGTGCGCCATCAACTCGCGCCTAAAGGTTCTTCCTACACGGCTGAAACATTCGATTTTATCACGACCGAAGACCCCGACGTCCATTTTTCCGATGTGCTGCAGGATACCGATGGCAGCTTGCTAATCGTCGACACCGGCAGTTGGTATGTGCAGCACTGCCCGACGGGTCGCATCCGCCAGGCGCCGGCTCGCGGAGGAATTTACCGCGTTTCTTTCGAACGTTCCTCGAACCCTCCAGCTGTTGAGATCACCCCGCCTCGCAGCAGCACAAATTGGTTCGCCGATTTAAAAAGCACAAATTCCACAATAGTCGCCGCCGCGGCTCGGATGCTGGGCCGCCAGGCCGACACAAATGCCGCGCCAACCCTCAACACACTGCTCGGCTCACCCGACTCGGCACTAAGGCTCGCCGCCGCCGAGGCTATCTCGCACTGCGGCAGCGGCGCTTCAGTGTCTAATGTCCTCGCCGCTTTGGCGGGCGATACGGACGTTTTTCTCGAGCATGCCCTCACATTAGCCCTCTACCGGCTCGCTTCGGCTTCGAACCTGCTTTCTGCATTGGACAATCCGAATCCGAAACTCCAACGCGCCGCGCTCCTGCTCCTCGAACAGCCTCCGTTCCAAGCTGCACCCGCTTCCGCTGTCATCGCGCGACTCAACGCAACCGACCTCTCCCTCCGAGACACCGCACGCTGGGTCCTGCTGCGCCACCGCGATTGGGGCGACGCAGGCGCGGGTTTTCTTCGCCAACTCATCCAGTTACCGAACCCAAGTGATTCCGATCGTCACGCCTTATCAGAGCTTTTGCCCCTGTTCGCAACCAATCCGCCAGTGACGGGCGCCATCGCCGAGGTACTCAGTCCCGCCAATCAGATAAGCAACGATGATCGACGGGCACGTTTGCTCGAAGCCATCGCGGCTTTGGATTTGCGTCCGCTACCGACACCGGTTGCGGGGGCAATCGTTGAACTGCTGCAGAAGCCGACTGCCTCCATTGCGCTGCCCGCCGTGCGCGCCGCGGCCGCGTTGCGCGTTGCCGGTGCGGAAGAGGCACTCGCCAGGATCGGTCGCGACCCGGCGCAAAGTACCGCGCTTAGGCTCGAAACCATTCGCGAACTCGTCCGTCGCCGCCCCTCGCTTGAGCCAGGCCAAATGGAGTTCTTGCTGGGCCAAATCTCAGGAACGAACGTCCCTACGGCGCGTCTTGCCGCTGCCGAGGTCCTTACCAGCGCCAAACTCAACTCGGAGCAAACCCTCACGCTCCTTAAAGCGGTGCGTGCTGACCCGATAATTGCACCAGGTTCTATTCTCGAGGCAGTCCAGCGCACTGGTCTGCAGCCGGACTGCGCCGTCGCCCTGCTGGATTATGTTGCTGCCAGCCTCGATGCGGGTTGGACCTTTTCTGCAGAGCAACTCGCCAAGCTCCAGGGCGCCATCCCAGACTCTCAACGCGCCGCAGCCGACGCCCTCATCGCCCGCCTCGATGATGCCGCCGCACGCCAACGGCAGCAGCTCACCGACCTTGCGCCCTTGCTGAAAGGCGGCGATTACGTGCGCGGCGAAAAAATCTTCTTCGAAAAAGGCCAATGCCTGACCTGCCACCGGATTTGGGAGAATGGCGGACGGGTCGGCCCGGACTTGAGTCGTGTCGGCGCAATTCGATCCGGGCGTGACATTCTCGAATCCGTGCTGATCCCGAGCGCGACGATTGCTCAGGGTTATGACACGCTCAATGTCACCACCACAGACGCCGACACCTATACCGGCGTACGCGCCGGAAGTACCGACAACCCCTTACGCCTGCGCCTTGCGAGCGGCACGGAAATTGTCCTCCATCCAAATCAAATTGAACGCATCGACCGTTCTAAAGTATCGCTGATGCCCGAAGGCCTGCTCAAGAATCTGCAGCCTGAAGAAATTCGCGACCTGCTCGCGTTTCTGCAGCACTTGAAGTGACGCGAGTCCAATGAATAGGAAGGCGACGATCTTGTTTGTTTTACTCGCTTCTGAGCGGCTCGTCTTTAGTGGAGACCCGGGGCTTGACCAGCCAAAAACAGATATGATCGTGGTTGGCGCAGGCATCTCTGGTTTGTGCGCGGCTCTCGAGGGCGCCCGATCTGGAGTCATCGTCACGGTCATCGACATGGGATCGATTTTCGGCGGCCACGCCGTTATGTCCACCGGCATGGTCTGCCTGGTCGGCACGCCCGAACAACAGACGAATCACGTCGTTGATTCAGTGGAATTGGCAACCCAGGACTTTCTACGCTTGGGGCAGGACGTCAATTCCAAATGGGCGCACCTTTATGCCCAGAATTCACGGCGCGCAGTATACGATTGGCTCCTCGACCTCGACGTGGCGGATTGGGAATTGTACCCGCAGATAATCCCCGGCAATAGCGTGCGCCGCCAGCACGTCGCCAAAGGGCGCGGCATCGGCCTGGTGACGCCGATTTACCGGGAGTGCCTTCGTTACGTGAATATTCGCTTCGTCTGGAACACGAAGGTCGTTGGCCTGACCATTGAGACCGGAAGAGTCGTCGGGGTGCGAGGCGTTCATCAACGAACCGGTCAAACGAATGAATTCCGAGCCGGTTCGGTAGTTCTGGCAACCGGTGGCTTCGAAAGCAATCTGCAGTTGGTGCGCGCCTACTGGCCTCACTATTTCCCGGGATTAGCTGACGGAACACGAATCCTGTTGGGTTCGGGAATCCATTCGCTGGGCAGCGGACTCGAGCTCGCCAGCAGCGCGGGCGGGACTCTTGCTCGGCTTGATCACCAGTTGTTTTATTCCACCGGCCTGGTCGATCCGCGCGACCCATCCGGCGTGCGCGGCCTGCACGCCTTTAACCGCGCCGCGATTTGGGTCAATGCGCAAGGCAAACGCTTTGTGCGGGACGGCGCGCCGGATCCCAAAAACCAAATGCCCGCCGTCCTGAAGCAAACTCCCGCGACCTACTGGGCTATGTTCGATTCCAACTCGCGCCCCGAATTCTTCGTCTCCGGATCGGACTGGAACGACAAGAACGTCGTGGAGCAGGAAATCTTTACCAATCCAAGGCTGGCAAGCTGGGTACACCATGCTGACACGATCGAGGCATTGGCCCAGGAGGCAGGTTTGCCGGCCACAGCGCTGGCAAAAACCGTCGGGCGCTGGAATGCGATGGTCGATAGCGGGATCGACACCGATTTTGATCGCTTTGATAAATCGAGCCAGGAGCGTCCGTCAAAAGTCACAACGCCACCTTTTTATGCGGTGCAATTCTTCCCGCTTGCTCGCAAGAGCCTGGGCGGAGTGGACGTGGACCTATCCTGCCGAGTGCTCGCGCGGCGGGGGAAACCGATCCCCGGCTTATATGCCGTTGGTGAACTTGCCGGTGTCGGCGGAATCAATGGCAAAGCGGCGCTCGAAGGCACGATGCTCGGGCCCTCTATTTTGATGGGACGCATCGCAGCCCAGGACATCGTCAGTAAAGTGGACCACCCTTTAAGTCCTCCGCACCCCAAACCCGCAACCGGAGGTTCGATTTTGGCTGAGTCGCGCGGCACCGACCCGGAAACGCTGCGTTCCTGGCGCGAGGTGCTGCAGCAATTGATTGCTCAGCCGCGTCGGGGCTATCTCCACTTCGAAAAAGCGCATGCGGTGGTGCTGGAGCGGGGCTATGACTGCGCGCGCTGCCATCACGAAACCTCGCCGCTCGCCTTAACCGAGGAGCAACTTGATCGCGACGGCCTGACAGGCGCCTGCGTGGTCTGTCATGGCGGAGTAAAAGAATGAGGGGTGGCTAATTGTGTAGGAGACTACGTAAGGAGACTTTGATCTGTCCGATGCATGCCAACCTCTCGCTCAGAGTTTCCTTACGTCGTCTCCTACAACCTTGAGCACCTCGGGCGCGTTTCACTGGACGCTTCGGGCCGCAGCCGTTAGTGTCTAAAAATCCTGAACTCTCAAAAGTTTTTTGGTGTAGAAGGCCACATCGGCCGAACGCCTCTGCTGCGCCTGCGGCGCGTGTCCGAACTCACCGGCTGCGAAATTCTGGGCAAAGCAGAGTTTATGAACCCCGGAGGTTCAGTGAAAGACCGTGCTGCTTTGGGGATTATTGAGGACGCCGAAACTCGCGGCGTGCTCAAACCCGGCGCAACCATCGTCGAAGGGACTGCTGGTAACACCGGAATTGGTCTGACGATCGTTGGTCAGGCTAAGGGGTATCGCACGGTAATTGTTATCCCTGAAACTCAATCGATAGAAAAAATTACCTTGCTGCGGACCTTGGGGGCGGAGGTTATTACGGTGCCGGAAAAGCCCTACAGTGATCCGGGCAATTATAACCGGCAGGCGCAACGGCTCGCGGAAGAAAAAGGGTGGTTCTGGGCAAATCAGTTCGACAACGTCGCCAATCGCCAAGCGCATTTCAGAAGCACCGGCCCGGAGATCTGGGAACAGACGTCGGGCGAGGTGACCGGCTTTGTTGCCTCTGTGGGCACCGGAGGCACTCTGGCGGGGACATCTCTTTTTCTCAAGCAGCAGAACCCAAAGATCAAAGCCGTTTGCGCCGATCCTTATGGAGCTGCGATGTATTCCTGGTTCAAAAATGGCGATTTGAACACGAAGGACGGCGACTCTTTTGCCGAAGGCATCGGTCAAATGCGGGTCACTGAAAACCTCAAGGACATCGCGATCGATGACGCGTACCGCATCACCGACCAAAGCGCGCTCAGTATTATTTACCAACTGCTGCGCGAGGAAGGCATTTTCGTTGGCCTTTCATCCGGGATCAACGTCGCCGGCGCCCTTCGCTTGGCCAGGGAAAGCGGTCCGGGGCAACTGATCGTCACGCTGCTCTGTGACTCCGGCCACCGCTACATGTCCAGGATCTTCAACCCGGATTGGTTGGCCGCTCACGGCCTGGATCCAAACCTGCGCATCCTCTCTAGTCCCTGACTTCTAACCCAGCTCGCTGCCGAGTGTTACGTTTCCGTTGCATTGGGGCGGGACCTGTGTCAGCAAAGAGTCTTTTAATCCGTGCAAGCCGTTGCGGAAGCTTCGGATGACTCCGGGTGCAAGCGGCTTCTTGCCAGGCTCACTCCTTTATCCTGCATCTTCGGTTCTGGCTTGGCCGGTCGGCCGCTGGACCGTTCGTCCCATTGTAACCTTCCATCCCACCCCGTATCTATCCGCTACTCAGAGTGAGAAAAGGCAAGAGATCGCCGGACAGCGAGACATGCGCACCGATTGCAGCGCCAGGGAAGGCGCATTCCAACTTGGGTGATCCGCTTGCTTCTTTTGTCACTTGAATTTTACAAACAAAGATTATGTTTACAGCAATTGTTACTACGACAGCGTTCATCGTCTTGTGCGGACTGGTTTGGCACGATCAGCCGGCAAACCGGAAATCGGAACGCTGAGGCGTTCATTTATGAAAATTGCAGTTCTCGGCACTGGAATGGTCGGCAATGCCCTCGCGACTAAACTCGTCCAGATCGGCCACCAGGTCCGGATGGGCTCGCGCAGCGCCAACAGCGAAGCCGGCCAGAATTGGCTTCGTTCCGTTGCCGGCAAAGGCCAGATCGGCACCTTCGCTGATGCGGCAGCCTTCGGCGAAGTCATCTTCGACTGCACCAACGGCGCCAACTCCATCGCCGCGCTTCGCGCCGCCGGCGCTGGTAACCTGCGCCGAAAAGTGCTCCTCCAGGTCGGCAACCCGCTTGATTTTTCCAATGGCATGCCGCCAACCTTGACCGTCTGCAACACCGACTCGCTCGGCGAACAGGTTCAGCGCGAGTTTCTCGAAGCCCTCGTCGTCAAGGTCCTTAATACCGTCAATTGTGAAGTGATGGTGCAGCCCTCCGTCGTGCCAGGCGATCATGACCTGTTCCTCTGCGGAAACGACGGCCCCGCCAAGACAAAGGTCACTGGCTGGCTCTGTGATTGGTTCGGCTGGAAAAGCGACAATATCATCGATCTCGGCGACATTACCGCTTCCCGCGGCATGGAAATGTGGATGCCCCTCTGGCTCCGGCTCTACTCAAAAATCGGCCATCCGCATTTCAACCTGCGCCTGATGATCGGAAGCAGATAAGCTGCGCTGCAGCAGTCGCGCGAACCAACCGCGTGAGCAGGCTCCAACTGAGTGGTTGCCGACCGCCCGTGCTCTTGGCATAAAGCGGCGCATGAAGAGTCTCACCGAACAGCTCTGGTTCGAAGTACCCAACCGCCGCGGGTTCGTGAATATCACGCCGACGATCGAAGGCTTAGTACGCAAAAGCGGTGTCCAGGAAGGCCTCTGCCTGGTCAATGCGATGCACATCACCGCCTCCGTCTTCATCAATGACGATGAGAGCGGCCTGCATCATGATTACGACGTCTGGCTTGAGAAATTGGCGCCCCATGACCCCACCTCGCAATACGAACACAATCGCACCGGCGAGGATAACGCCGATGCCCACATGAAACGACAAATCATGGGCCGCGAAGTCGTCGTTGCTATCACCAAAGGCAAACTCGATTTCGGTCCCTGGGAGCAGATATTTTATGGCGAGTTTGATGGACGCCGCCGCAAGCGGGTTTTGGTCAAGATCATCGGAGAGTAGACTAAAGTGGGTAGCTCAGAATGTTCGAGATTTTCCATAAATCTTGTAGGAGAGGACGTAAGGAGACTCGGCTTAAGCGGGCACGGCATAACATCGGAGTGATCAGAGTTTCCTTACGTCGTCTCCTACGCTTCACGGTAACGATTTCAATGGTCTGCAGCGCGATGGGCGCTCACGTATGGGAAAAACAGGAGCTGACATTCACCGCGGCGCAGGTTTTTACCAATCCTTACACGCAGGCTGTAATCTGGGTCGATTTAACCGGCCCCAACTTCAATAAGCGGGTGTATGGATTTTGGGATGGGGGCCAGACGTTTCGCGTGAGGCTCGTGACAACCGAGCCCGGTACCTGGAGTTGGAAAAGCGGCTCCAGTCCGGCCGATGATGGTCTCGCCGGCAAGAGCGGCTCTTTCGAAACCACACCCTGGAACGATTCAGAAAAAGAAGCAAACCCCTTGCGACACGGTTTTCTGCGTTCGACGACAAATCACCACGCACTCGAGCACGCCGACGGCACTCCGTTCTTCGCGATCGGTGACACCTGGTGGCCGCTCGGGGCCAGTCGCTTCCACTGGTATGACGACGACCAGGAGCGGCCTATTGGACCGACGGCAGGCTTCAAGGATTATGTTCGGTTTCGCCAAGGGCAGGGTTTCAACTGGGTCAACACGATCGCTGCCTTTCCCAATTGGATGACGGATGGACAACCCTGGCACGTCGTCATGAACGACGCGGACCATACCACTGTCCGCTCCGCGTGGCTCGAATTCGGCGCCAATAGCGCCAAGAACATGGACAACGAAGGCGGCCGCCCGTTTTTCTTCCCCGGAAAGGTGCCCGGCTATGAAAATATGTTTCCCGATATCAACCGCATCAATCCTGAGTACTTCCGGTATGTGGATCGGAAGGTGGATTATTTGAACGAGCACGGATTCATTCCTTTCATTGAGGTTTCACGCCGTGACGCGAGCCTCTGTTGGAAAAAATATTATGCCTGGCCGGAATCTTACGCTCGGTTCATTCAGTACATCTGGTCCCGTTATCAGGCCAATAACACGGTGCTCAGTCCGGTTCACCTCGACATCATCAGCGAGTCGGTGGGGCCTAGCGATTATCTGGAGGCGATCCGCATTGTGCTGGAAAAGTTCGGGCCGCCGCCTTTTGGGACCCTGCTCTCGGCCAATGCCAATCCATCAACCCTCGAGAATTGGGGTGAAGATTCCTGGGTGACACTGCACCAGATCGGGAACATGCGCGAACACAATAACTATTGGTATCTGACAGAAATTTTCAATTCACCTCATCCCCAGCCAGCGCTCAATGGCGAACCATACTACTCCGGTTATGCCGACACTCGCTCCGTCGCTTACAAATACGGTGCGCCGGGCGGTACTGAAAAAGACGACCAGTTCGTCCGCTCGGCGATGTACGGTTCTTTTCTGTCGGGCGGCCTGGCCGGCCATGTTTATGGCGCGGAAGGAATCTGGGGCGGCGATATTGAGGCCGAGGCACCGGTCAAAATGTGGGATGCTTTCCAATGGAATTCTGCGCGGCAAATGCAGCACTTGCGGACTTTCGCATTCTCAATCGGGAAACGGTATCAGGAGCTCGTCCCTAACGCGGACCTGGTCTCGCCTAACAAGACTCCCATGCTGCGCTCGTATGAGGGTTGGGCATACTGCGCCCGGACGCCTGACAAAGAGCTTTTCCTGCTTTATTTCGAAAAGGGCTGCCCCAAAAGTCAGGTCCGCGGCGCCAACCTCAACAGGGTTTACCGTGCTGAATGGTTCAACCCACGCACCGGCACTTGGCAAGACGTCGGTCCTGGCACGCTGCGCTCGAGTGTCATTGGGATCATTTCATTGCCGGACTTCCCGGACGATACAGATTGGGGTTTGCGACTCACGTTATCACCCGGGCCGCCCTGAATCCTGTAAGAGACGACGTCAGGAGACTCTGATCAAGCGCAGGTTGGTGAAACAACGGACTGTTCAGAGTCTCCTTCCGTCGGCTCCTACAGTTCAAACGCACGCCTTTATTCCCGAATCACTTCGACCGCTTGAATCATCGCTTCATGATTCGGCGTCGACTTGAAACGTAATTCGATGCTCCCGTTCTTTGGTTGAACTCCCGCAAATTCCCGTGTGTAAGCCTTAAAAGTTCCGACTTCCTTTCGCACATTTAGATTTTCGATCACCGTCTCGCCGTTGAGCAGCACCGTAGTGGGCCGCGAGAGCGGCTCCCAGTTCCCTTCGCGTTCCACCCAGGGCGTCTCCGGCGTGTCGGCCCAATGTAGTCGCACCAGGTAAGTGCCCGGAGCCACCGTAAAGTTCGCCCAAAACTCCGCCGCATGCACGCCATAGCGGTAGATCTCCGGATCAGCGGTGCCGCCGATATACATACTGCGGCGAGTCCGCCACCAACACTTAGCCACCGTATCGACTCCAAAACCTTGTCGGGTCACAAATTCCGTCCCCGGTCGCCACGCCTTTCCTTTGGAATCCCTGTAATCCTTTCGCCCGGTGTAGCCAAAGATGACTCGTTGCGGCTCCGTCGGCCCTTCCCCTGAGCCAAAACCCGCCTCACCGGTCGCGGCGGAAAACTGAACCGCATCAAGGGGAACATGCGTTCCGCGCGACAACGGGTTCTTCTCCCCGCGCGCGATCACCCGCAGGTGGTGCCAGCCATTGGTCAAACCTTTTTTGATGAAAAGCGGCTGCTGGAACCGAGTGGTTGGATTCCAGCACTCGACAATTGTCGGCTCTCGTTCGCCATCGACATCTGCATCAGCCCATCCACCCTCCGGGCCAACGACTCCCAACAATCGCACCTGGTTGCCTTTGAAACGGAAGGTGATCTCGGCGCCCGCCTCGCTGGCGACCCTGAAAGAGCCACCGTGCGCGTTCGCATTCTTCTTCTCGGTCCACTGGCTCGAGCAGGCAAAGCCCGAGTCATCCGCGACTTCTTGCGGGTCCGGCCCTTCGATAATCACGCGCTTCCGACCGTCGTGCCTCACAGTCACCAGGCAATCACCGTTCGGTAACTGCACCAAGACGTAGCCGATTGCGTTGAGATTCGGTATTCGGGCCAGATGCTTGCCATCGGCGCGAACAGATGATGGAACAAACGCTAGCCGCAATACTTCCTGCACGCCTGCGGGCGCCGCATAGGTCGAGTAGCTCACGCGCCCTTTTTGGTACAGCACGTCATTGACTACTGAAGTCGAGCGCACGATATGATTTTCCCGATTCGGGCCGAATTCGCGCGGCAACCATGCAATCGCTTCCATCACCTGGCATAACGGCCAAGGGTGCGCCAAGTTCGACCACTCACCGGTCGCCACCTGGTCACCGAACAATCCATCCTTAACGACCCCATTGGGCAGGCTGTCATAGGTCGCCAGGATCATCATGCGGCGGCCGATTTCACGCGCCCATACGCTCCCGGATAACACGCCAAAACGAATCAGTGTCGGCCCGGCGGTGTATTGGTTATACGACAGGGACGTGCCGCAGCAAACCGATGATTCGGGAAACGCCCACGCCCCGCTGTAAACGTCGCCGTGTGATGCCGCGTCTGCGCCATTCCGGTTCCAAACCAGCGAAAGCATGTTGCGCAGGTCGTTCCTCCAATTGGGGTAGGCTTGCGGATTTTTCATTAAATGATCCGCGCACATCGAAACCATGCCGCACATCATCGGGTTGTCCCAATCCCAGTAGGTGCGCCCCCATGTGTCGTTCACCCACCACGCCGGCAACATCCGCTCGTTCAAAAAACGCCGGCCAGCGTCCCTTGCTTTTATTATCTCGTGCTCCTTGCCGCTGTAACCGATCCGGATCAAGTCATCCAGAAAATCAACAATGATCGCAGTCGTCCCGGTCAGCACGTCCGACCAACCGACCACGGACGGATCGACGTAACGATTCCAAGGTGATACCTCGGGGTCGTTGAACTGCGCCTTGGCCGCAAATAAGTCTCCCCAATGTTTCGCCATCGCCACGTAGCGCGCGTTGCCTGTCAATTGGTGCGCCCGCAACACTTCAATCCCAGTGATCGCGCACAAATCAAGTTGGTTGCGCCCCGTCGGATCGCATTTGCCATACGCCTTCCCCCGTGTCGGCGTGCTGATCGGAAAGAGCGGCCAGTCAGCCTTTTCATCTGTCAGACCATAATCGAGGATATAATCCACGACCAGCGGCACGTAGATAAACGCGATGGGATCACCGCTATACTGGTAGTACGCCGTCAGACCTTTCACAATACTCCAGGCGCGCTGACATAAATCGCCGCACATCCAGTCCGTTGTCGGCGGGATGAGAATCGTTCCGTCCGGCTTGATGCTCCAATGCGAATTATAGATGAAATCGGGCGCGGCCATAACGGCCTTGGCTTTGTCGACCCACGGATACCGTTTGTAAACATTGACGGCGATGTTCAGTCGCTCATCGAGTTGCCCATTCAAACCTTGGTACCAGGGCGCGATAACGCCGTAGCGGTCGAGGACCGCAGGGTGGGCGTAGTAGGAGGGCAGATTCGTCGATGCCTTACAGCAAGCGAAAAAACCTCCAACAAATACGAACACCAGCAAATTCGAGCTTCCAGCCAGCGTGCCAGTGATTTTGGCGATTCGGATCACGGCGCGATTAACCGGAAGAACTTCGCTCTTGGGTAAAAGAAAAGAGCCGAAGCGAACATTTTCAGAAGAGCTGAGCCTGGTCCGATAGAACATTTCATAGGGCTGCCCGCTTCCGGCCGATTTATAACGCAACGCGCGACGACCGTAAACCCTGAAAACCGGGCCCAATTATAGCCGGAAACCCGCTGAGCAGTCGTGCGCCATTCACATCTGTATTGATTTGCTCGCATTTCGAGTGGAGATTCGGGCCTCAATCGCTAATGCTGAAGGCTCTATTGATATTTGCTTTGTGTTTGGCCCCGGTAACCATCCGGGCTGAGGTCCAACTGACCTCCCACTCTTACATTCACAATCCGTCCGGCCAAACGCACGTCGTGTTCCATCTTGCCAGCTACAAGCGCGGCTGGTTCTTCGGCTCGTGCGGTCCCTCAACGCGCTCGCTCCAATGGGAGTACCAAATTGAAATGAAAGGCGCGGGGCCAAACTACCGCAAAGATGACATTGAGCTTAAGGACGGGGACTATCGTCCGATCCCGCTGGAAGACGGAGTAATCACGATCGAGGAGAAATCCCACAAAGCGACAATCTCTTTGACACCTAAGCAAGACTTAAGCGGGAAGACTTTTCATGGTAATGGCACCTACAAGATCCAGCTACGCAAATAGGAGAAAGGGCGCTGACCCAAACGTTTCATCCTTTTCGCGTCCTCGATGCCATGATTCCCCCGCCCATTGCAGCGTGCCTGATTCCGTGTCAATATCGCTCAATGGAATTCCGGCATTTGACCTGAGTCTTTTCATCTCCTAGACTCCCGCCTCTTTTTATTTTTATGAAAATCCTGGTTTGTGACCCGGTTTCGGCCAAAGGCATTGCTTTGTTGCAGCAACGTCCGGAGTTTGAAGTCATCGTTTTGCCCAAACGCCTTTCCGAAACGGAACTGCTGCCGGTGGTCAAAGATGTCGTTGCGATGGTCGTCCGGTCCGAAACGAAGGTAACCGCTAAAGTGATTGAGGCTGCACCTCAATTACGCGTCGTTGGCCGCGCCGGCGTCGGCGTCGATAATGTCGATGTTGAGGCCGCTACCCAACATGGCGTGGTGGTGATGAATACACCTGGCGGAAACACTGTTTCCACCGCGGAGCTTTCCTTTGCGATGATCCTGAACCTTGCCCGGAAAGTACCCCAGGCCTTTGCCTCGATGACCGCCGGAAAATGGGATCGCAAGCAATTCCAGGGCACGGAGCTCTCGGGCAAAACTCTTGGCGTGCTCGGGCTCGGACGGATTGGCAGCGAAGTCGCCAAGCGCGCGCTGGTTTTTGGCATGAAGGTGCTGGCTTATGATCCCTTTTTAACGGACGCTCGCGCTCGCGCGCTGGGCATTCAACTCGCCCCCGACCTCGATAATGTCTATCGCGACGCAGATTTCATCACCGTCCACATGCCGGTTACCGATCAAACTCGCGGGATGTTGAATGCGGCGGCTTTCGCCAAAATGAAGCCCAAGGTTTGTATTGTGAATTGTGCGCGCGGAGAGATCGTCGTCGAAAACGACCTGATTGCTGCTTTGGATTCCGGCAAAGTAGCCGCCGCGGCGATGGACGTATTTGCCAGCGAACCGCTTCCAGCCGACCATCCGTTCCGCAAACACGCGGCGATTACCCTCACACCCCACCTCGGAGCCAGCACACATGAAGCTCAGGAAAAATGCGGGGTCGAAGTCGCTGAAGTGATTGCCGGCTATCTGCTGACCGGCGAGGTTAGGAACGCTGTCAATTTGCCCTATCTCGATGCCAAAACGTACGAGCAGGTTAAACCGTACCTCACCCTCGGTGAGAAGTTGGGTAAATTATTGGCGCAGTTGGCCCCGCCACAAGTGGACCGCTTGCACATTACCTATGGCGGCAAGGCTCAGGAACTGCCCAATATCGATCCCGTTACCCGAGCCATCCTTCTGGGTTTTCTGTCACGCGCCTCGGTCAAAGACCTCAATAATGTCAATGTCCGCAGCATTGCTTCCACTTTGGGCTTAACGGTCGAGGAAAAACGTTCGAACGAGCCCGTTACCTTCAATGAGTGGCTCCATGTTCAGGTCTTTCGTGAGGAGGAAAAGGTGATCTCCGCGGGGGGCACGTTTTTCGGCTCGCCGGATAACCCTCGGATTGTCCGACTGTTTAGTCAGCCGACAGAAATTGTCCCCTCCGGAGTGGTATTGCTGCTGGAAAACAAGGATCGACCCGGCATTGTCGGTTACCTCGGCACCCTTCTGGGTCGCCACCATGTCAATATTGCAAGCATGAGCTTAACGCGCGATTCCGTCGGCGGCCATGCTCTGACCGTTTTAAACCTCGACAGTGTCCCTTCGGCGGAGGTCTTGGATGAGCTGCAAAAAGACCCTGATATCCGAAATGTTAATGTAGTCAAATTGTGATTGGGTGCTACAGTGTTCGAATCTATTTATGAAAATTACGTTGACATTAGCAGCCCTGCTGCTCGCCGGTGGGCAGACTCTTTCGTATGCGGCGGCGGAGCCTCCGAAGCCGGCCGATACCGAACCGGTCAAACCGGCAGCAAAAATACAGAATCTGTTTGACGATCCGGTTATCGCCAAGGGCAAAGGGGTCGAAGTCAAACGCAGCCAGGTTGAAGATGCACTTGCGGGGTTGAAATCTAATCTCGCCGCCCGTGGGCAAGCCCTCTCTACCGAGGAGGTTGTCAGGGCTCAGCCCCAGGTCCTCGAACGGCTCATTCAGGTCCAATTACTTCTGGCCAAAGCCACGGACGCCGATAAAAGCGAAGCGCGCGAAAATACCACCAAACGAATTGATGCCATCAAGTCGCGCTATGGCAATGAAGACAATCTCGATCGCCAATTGAAGGCCGCCGGGACCACCCAGGAAGAGCTTCGCACAAAAATGATCGAGGAATCCACCGCCCAGGCCGTCCTTGAGCGCGAACTCAATGTCGTCGCCACGGATGATGAAGTGAAAAAGTTCTACGACGATAATCCGGCGAAATTCGAGCAACCCGAGATGGTGCGCGCCAGCCATATCCTGCTGAGCATACGCGACCCGGAGACCAATAAAGAGCTGTCGGACGACCAAAAAGCCGCCAAACACAAATTAGCCGAGGATCTGTTGAAACGGGCGCGCGCGGGAGAGGACTTTGCGAAGCTGGCCAAGCAGTATTCCGAAGATCCGGGCTCTAAGGACAAGGGAGGAGAATACCAGTTTCCTCGTGGACAGATGGTTCCCGAGTTTGAATCTGCCGCTTTCTCGCTAAAAACCAATGAAGTCAGCAACATCATTACGACTCAGTTTGGCTACCACATCATTAAATTAAGCGAAAAAATCCCCGCTAAAAAAGTGGAACTGGCGAAGGTGGCTCCGGATGTGAAGGAGTATTTGAAGCAGCAGCAGATGCAGAAAAAGGAGCCTGAGATCAAACAGTACATGAGTAAGCTCCAAAAGGATGCCGACGTAAAGATTCTGGACGACCAGTTCAAACCAAAGGAAACGAGCGTGGCCTCTCCGTCCGCTGCCGGTGCCGCTGAGACTAAACCCACCGGTAAATAGGTCGGTCAGTACTTTTTAGTGAACTTCTTACGGTGTTCGTCCTCTTCCGGAGGCGTGGAAGAAGCGGCTTGCTCGGGGGGGCGTTTAAGCTCCTGTTTGTCTGGCGCACCTGACGATTTAGGAGATTCGACGGCCTCAACAAATCCCAGCCGTAAGTTCATCAGGCTTTGCTTGAGCAACGCCGACTCCTCTTTGGTTAAATTGCCCTTAGTTTTGGCCTCCAACATCTCCAGCTGATCAATAAATAAGCGAGCTGCGTCGATGTCTTTGACTACCTGCCCCGTCTCGGGGTGCGGAACCTTGCCCAGCAGCATCATCGCCATATTCGCTTGCTGCATCACCAATTGGGCGAATAAGGCTGATAATATCTCTTCCTGGCCACCGATACCCGATTGGGTCGCTGAAGTTTGTCCGTCGCTCATGGCTCAACCCGTTTACGCTTGCTTTGCATCTCGGTTACTAAAAATGAAATCAACCGCTTCAACCTCAGCTCCACATCGAGGGTCTCCAAAATAGCTTGTCGTTCGGCGGCCCCGGAAAGCACTGCACAGGAGACCAAATCCGCCGTTTGTTCGGGGTCTGCTATCGAATCCAGGTAGCCCAGGATCTGTTTTGGGGAAAACGGGGATGTTCCTAACCCGCTCTTCTCTTCGCCCGGGAAGGGCAAACGCAATTTGATGCGCTGCTGCAATAATCCGCGCAGTTGAGACAAAAGCGCATCTACTTTGACGGTGTTGGGCGGTGGCGACTCCAATGGTCGGATGTGTTGAATCCGATACGGCCTATACTGGGTGACCTGCTCAAGCTCAACGCGGGCAAGCCCTTGCAGAATCAAATGCGAGGTGCCATCCTTGTGCCTGACCGAAACTCGAATTAATCCTAAGCCGGCAATTGGTGAGGGGGACTCACGTGTAGTGCTTGAGCGTTGCATGGCCACCGAAAACATGCGATGGGTCGCCAGCACCTCAGCGAGCATCTGCCGATA
Organism: Candidatus Limnocylindrales bacterium; assembly: GCA_035495315.1. Classification (GTDB taxonomy): domain Bacteria; phylum Verrucomicrobiota; class Verrucomicrobiia; order Limisphaerales; family UBA8199; genus DATJGF01. Next base: position 30,014 of record DATJGF010000243.1, on the reverse strand, counting down.
CCGTGGCTCGAAAATGTAGAGCGGCAGTAACGCGGCCGGAAAGAGCGTCGCGTTCGGTAGGGTCATTACCGGCACTGCCTGCGGTATTTTCATGGGGTTAATGTAGGACCGCCGCGTGGATTGGCAAGGATCCCGTCAAAAAATTAATCTGCTTCAGTCAATGAAACTACCCGTCGGGTGCCGGGGGCGCCCAAGGTATTCCCCAGGGGTTCACAAGCCCCGCGAACTTGCCAAATGTCAGCGCTCCCGGCATGTTGGTCCGCGTTATGAAAAATCGCATCGGCGCCATTGTTCTGGTTGTGCTTTGCCTGGGGCTGGGTATCGGCCTAATCGCCAGCCGCAAGCAGGCCTCAGATCAACAACACGAGAGTTCTGAGCGCATCGAGACCCTCTCCAACAAGTGGGTCAAGACCAGCAGCGACCTTGAAGAGCAAAAACAGGTCGCCGCGATGTACGAAAAAGACATCGACGCCCAAAAGAAGGCCTTCGGCGAGCTGACCAATAACTTCACCCGAGTTTCTACCGATTTGTCCCAAACCTCTGCCAAGCTAGCGACGACTGAAGCCACCCTCCAGGCCAACCAGCAGGAGCTGACCAAACGCGAGGCCAGAATTACCGAATTGGAGACTCAAACACAGGACCTCAATAAACAAGCGACCGACCTCAGCAACCAGCTCACCAATCTCACCACCCAAATCGCCGATACCCAGCGCAAGCTCGCCGCATCAGAAGGCGATAAGGTTTACCTGGAGAAAGAGCTCAAGCGGTTGATCGCTGAAAAGACCGAACTCGAACGCCAGTTTAACGATTTGACGGTGCTGCGGGCCCAAGTGGCGAAACTGAAACAGGAAATGAATATTGCGCGCCGGCTGGAATGGATCCGCCAGGGTCTATTCGCCAAGGCTGAACAAAAAGGGGCTCAACAGTTGATGCAAGGTGCTGGCACTGCCCCGGCTGCGGCCAAAGCACCGAAGCCTGCCTATGATCTGAATGTCGAGGTCAATGCCGACGGCTCAGTCAAGGTCATTCCGCCCTTTTCCAACCTTCCGGCGACCACCAATTCGCCCCCGCCGAAATGACTTCTGCCGGGCTCCTCACCGATTCGCACGGACGCATCTTGCGTGACTTGCGGGTGAGTTTGACGGACCGCTGTAACTTTCGTTGTCTTTATTGCCTGCCAGAAACCGAGGCAGCGCAAAACTTCTATCGTGGACGCTGGGCTCATCTGCCCAACTCGGCGCCCATCCTCCAGCAGTGGGTCCCCAAACAGGATATCCTCTCCTTTGAGGAGATCGAACGTGTGGTTCGACTGGCGGTCGATTCGGGGATCCAAAAGATCCGCCTGACAGGTGGAGAACCTCTGTTGCGCAATGGAGTCGAGTTGCTCGTTCAGCGCCTTGCCGCCTTGGCTGGAATTGTGGACCTCGCGATGACCACGAACGGGTTTCTTTTCCCCAAGAAAGCCCAGTCCCTCCGCCAGGCGGGGCTGCAGCGGGTCAGCTTTAGCCTCGATTCACTGGACCAGGCTAATTTCAAAAAAATCACCGGCCGCGACGGCCTGCGCGAGGTCCTCGCCAGTATCAAACTGGCGCGCGATCTCGGTTTTCACCCGATAAAGGTAAACGCGGTAATCATTCGCGACCTCAACGAACACGAAATTGAAGACCTGGCTGAGTTTGCTCGAGAGCAAGACCTGAGTATCCGGTATATCGAGTTTATGCCCTTGGATTCCGCGCGTGCCTGGTTAAAGGAATTGGTAGTTCCAGGCCGCGAAATCCTGGCCCGCCTCCAAGCTCGGTTCACACTTCAGCCCCTGCCGCTGGAAAACCCTTCTTCAACCTCCCGGCGCTGGGCTTTCGCGGATGGCCGCGGCGAAATTGGCGTCATCGCACCGGTCAGTGAGCCTTTCTGCGGCCACTGTAATCGGCTGCGCCTTACCGCAGATGGCAAGATCCGTACCTGTCTTTTCAGTGTCACCGAACACGATCTCCGGTCACGCCTGCGGCAAGGGGATTCCGATGCAAATATTCTGGAATGGTTGCGAGGCGTCGTGCTCCAAAAAGAAGCGCGCCACCACATCGGTGAGCCTGATTTCATCCCGCCGAACCGTTCGATGAGCTGCATCGGCGGTTAAGCGCCGGCCATTGGGATCTCGGATTTCGAACTTCTGCTTTCGACTACTCTCCCCTGCGCTCCACCACTTCCTGGCTCGACCGGTTCTTGGCAATCATGTTCGGGCCCAGCACGCCCCTCCAATTCGTATTGGGATAAACCACCGACTTGCGCCCGATAATGCTGCCGGGATTCAAAACCGCATTACAACCGACCTCCGCGTAGTCACCCAGCAAGGCCCCGAATTTGCGCAAGCCAGTGTCCTGCATTGATCCTTCCATCATCACGAGGATATTGCCGGGAACTAATTTGAAATTGGAAATCTTCACGCCTGCGCCGAGGTGCGCCTTAAAGCCAAGAATCGAATCGCCGATGTAATTGAAGTGGGGAGCGACGGCATTGTTGAACAGAAGCGCATTTTTCAGCTCGCAGGAGTTGCCGATGACGCAGTCGTCACCCAAGATGACGTTTTCTCGAATATAGGCATTGTGGCGGATCTCACAATTGCGGCCGATGATCGCCGGGCCCTTAATCATTGCGCCATCCTCAACAACCGTACCTGCGCCGATGAATACCTGATCTCCGATATAAGCGACTCCTTCGCAATGATTATGCAGTCCGGGCCGCAGGTGCCGCGTGAGATATCCCTGAATCTTGCTCAACGCTGACCACGCATAATCACAACCTTCAAAGATTTCCGCGTGCTCGCTCTGGGCCAGATCAAACAAATCCGCCGGCTTAAACATGGCGAGGAACTTAGGCCAAACCAACCTCCAGGCAAACCACTTTTTAACCGAATGGTCACGGGCGGGACTCTCCGGGAATTTCTCCCGTTTCCTGCAAAATCTCTGGGCTAGCGACTCTCCCCCTCCTGAGCTAAGGTCACCCGGTCAGGCATGAAAGAGTCCTATATTGCTGCCAAAGAGCGTTGGGCCCGCAAAATGGCCGGCCGTGAGCGGCCCGCTGTGCGTTCGAGCGACCGGTTGCCTCCGGGTCAACACCAGGTCCACAATTTTCCCGTGCTCGATCTCGGCGTACGCCCCCAGGTAGCGCTAGCCGATTGGCGCTTGAAGATCCACGGGCACGTCGAAAATCCGGTCACGCTGACTTGGGAGCAATTTCTTGCCTTGCCGCAGTTCAAAGACGTCAGCGATTTCCATTGTGTGACCACCTGGAGCCAATTCGATATGGCGTGGGAAGGGGTCGCTTTTTTCACGTTGGCTGACCTGGTAAAACCGAAGCCGGAGGCGACTCACGTCTTCTTCAAGAGCTACGACGGCTATTCGACAAACAACCCGCTGGAGGCCTGTCTGGATGATGACGTCCTCATCGCTCACAAATGGAACGGTGCGCCCCTTTCAGTCGAGCACGGCGGACCCGCCCGCGTCATTATCCCAAAACGCTACGCCTGGAAGGGCGCCAAGTTCATTCGCGAGATCACTTTCCTCGACCGCGACGTGTTGGGTTTCTGGGAACTCCGAGGCTATTCCAACACAGCCGACCCGTGGACCGAAGACCGTTTTGCACAACCAAATCAGCCGCCGCCTGGATTCCCGTAGTTAGGCCCCGTGGAGACGATTTACCTCGACTATAATGCAACGACTCCCCTGGATCCGGCGGTTCGGGAAGCGATGCTCCCCTTTCTGGGCGAAATCTGGGGAAACCCTTCCAGTGTCCATCGGCTTGGGCGGCACGCCCGCTCACACCTGGATGCTGCTCGCGAGCGAGCCGCCCACGTGCTCGGGTGCAAGCCAGCCGAAATCATTTTCACCAGCGGCGGTACCGAGAGCGTTAATCTGGCAATCCTGGGAACCGCCCGGTTGCTCAGGTCAAAGGGCAGGCATCTCATTACTTCCGCTATCGAACATCATGCGGTCCTGCATGCCTGCCGATACCTCTCTCGAAATGAAGGTTTCGAAGTAACCCTGCTTCCGGTCTCGTCCGAAGGACGGGTTTCGCCTCAAGACCTTTCACGCGCCGTTCGGCCGGACACCACTCTCGTGTCCATCATGGCCGCGAACAATGAAATAGGAACCCTTCAGCCAGTCTCCGAACTTGGCCTCATTTGCCGCGAAAAGGGTGTTCTCTTCCATACCGACGCGGTTCAATCGCTTGGAAAGGAACCCTTCACAAATATTCACCAGTTCAATGCGGACCTGGTCTCTATTTGCGGCCACAAAATTTACGGGCCTAAAGGGGTCGGGGCCTTGTTCAGCAAATCGCCACTGCATCCCGACCCTATTTTGTTAGGTGGTTCCCATGAGAATGAACGTCGGGCGGGTACTGAGAATCTGGCCGCTATTGTTGGGTTAGTCGAGGCGCTCGAACGCTTCGTTCAGGTTCCCGTCTTTGCTCGCGACCGCCTAGCCCCTCTTTCGGAGCACCTCTCAAGGACGATCGACAGCTTACCGGATACAAAATTTGTCGGTTCAAAGACCGAGCGGTTGTGCAACACCGTTTCATTCGTCACCACAAGCACAGACAGCATCGCATTACTGGCTAATCTGGATCTCGAAGGCATTTGCGCGTCGAGCGGATCTGCCTGCTCGGCTGGTTCCTTGGAACCGTCGCATGTCATCACCGCTCTTGGTCTAGAACCCGTGCTGGCCAATTCCCTCGTCCGCTTTTCCTTGGGCCGGGAGACAACCCTGTCTGAGATTAAACGAGTCGAAAACATTTTGCCGAAAATAATTGGCCGCTCACAACATGGCCAATAACTTCTCGATTTCTTGCGAATAAAAATTCAACACTGCGAATAACCCGGAGTTTTTAAGCTTCGCCGTATGGGGTTAACACCTACCTTGAACTTTTACGGTTTCGTAAGTCGTTGTCACACCCTTGACATGCCGCGTTGTTTGCCTTATTCACACCCCTTAATAATAATAGAGATTCAGATCAAAAGAGAAACATATTAACCACTAAATGAATCTGACCATTGCCAAGGAGCAAATCATTAATGGGCTGCAATCTGTTCAAAATGTGGTCAGCAACCGAACGACACTGCCGATTCTTTCTAATGTGCTCTTGCGTGCCGAAGGAGACAAACTTGAGCTGACCGCTACCGATCTGGACGTCACGATTTCCTGTGCCGTCGAAGCAAAAGTAAGGAGACCCGGCGCTTCCACTGTTCCGGTAAAACGGCTCTTTGGCATTGTTCGAGAGTTGAACAATTCCGAAATCGACCTCGAAGTTGACGACAAAAATGTGTGCAGCATCCGTTCGGGGCCTTCCTTTTATAAGATCAATGGTTTGGGGGCGGATGAGTTTCCGCCCATTCCTAAGTTCAAAGACGATAAAAAGGTCATTCTCCCGCAGGAAACCGTCAGGGGAATGATGAAAAAGACATCGTTTGCGATTTCGACAGACGAATCGAGGTATGTATTAAACGGCATCTTCATTAGTTTGAAGGACCACAAGATGACGATGGTCGCTACCGATGGGCGGCGCTTGGCACTGGTGGATGAAGAGGTAGATGTTTCTGAGAAAAGCCAGGGCGAATTTATCGTACCGGCTAAAACGGTCAATGAATTGAATCGACTGCTGCAGGAAAAGGGAGAAGTCGAACTGCGCTACGCGGAAAATCAGGCTTCGTTTACCCTGAAAGATGAAAAAGGGTCTTCGATACTCATTGTCACTAAACTGATCGAAGGAAACTATCCTAATTATCGGCAGGTCATTCCCTCAGAAACAAAGGAGCGGGTTCCTTTGGTGCGGGAGGAGTTTCTGCATGCCTTGCGACGCGCCGAGATCATGACCAGTGAGAAATCGAACTCGGTAAAGCTCAGTTTTGGGAAAAATAAGCTTGAGATTACCGCCAACTCGCCCGAGGTCGGCGAAGCGAAGGAATCTCTGGCTGTGAATTATAAGGGGCCCGACTTGGCGATTGCTTTTAATCCGAAATACATGATCGACCCGCTCAATGCGTTGCCCAACGACGAAGTATTCCTCGAATTGATAGACGAATTGAGTCCGGGCGTTTTAAAAATAAACGGCCCGTTCCTGTATGTAGTCATGCCGATGCGCCTCACCTGAGTTGAGAGCAAAGCAGAACTACATCTGTTCGAGAGTCTCAATTCCTAGAACCGCAAGGCCTTGCTGCAGGACTTTCCCGGTCAAATCGCAAAGAGTCAGCCGGCTCTCGCGTTGGGCTGATTCCGACTTCAATACCGGGCAGTTTTCCCAGAATCGCGCAAAACTTCCCGCCAGCTCGTAGAGGTAGTTACAAATAAAATTAGGCCGATACTCTTCGGCGGACCGTTCCAGAGCGAAACCGAAGTTTAAAAGCAGCTTGGCGAGCGCCAATTCTTCAGGGGCCTCCAATTGCAGCTTTTCCAAGCTTGTGCCACTGGGCACGACTCCCGATTCAGCAGCTTTGCGAAACACGCTTCGCGTCCGGGCATAGGCGTATTGCAGGTACGGAGCCGAATTGCCATTCAACGCCAGCATTTTATCCCAACTAAAAACGTAATCGCTTTGGCGGTTCGGCAAGAGGTCCGCATATTTAATGGCTCCCAAGCCTACCACCCGTGCGATGTCTCTCCGTTGCGCCTCCGGTAGGTCTCGGCTTATCTCCGAAACCACCGCAAAGGCCCGTGCTTCTGCCTCATCCAGCAGGTCCGCCAGCTTGATCGTTTCGCCAGTTCTCGTCCGAAACGGCTTCCCATCCTCTCCCAGGATTGAGCCGAACCACACATGGGCCAGCTTGATCCCGCTGTTCGGATACCACCGACGGAAGATAGCAAAGAGCTGCTGGAAATGGAGCTGCTGAGGTGCCCCGGTGACATAAATAATCTCCTGCGGATGCCAGGTCTCCAGCCGATGCTGCAAGGTCGCCAAATCGGTTGTGGTGTAATTGAAGGCCCCGTCGCTCTTTTGAATCAGCGCCGGCTGCTTGCTCAGCTGGGGAATATCTTCGAAGAAGACAGCTATGGCGCCCTCGCTTTCCCGAGCCAAACCTTTCTTCAAGAGCTCCTGAACAAGTCCCTCCAGGCGGGGATTATAAAAACTTTCGCCCAGGGTGTAGTTGAAACGCACGCCAAGTCTGGTGTAGACGCTGTCGAACTGGACCTGCGAAAGGGCAATCATTTGTCGCCAAAGAGCCAGATTTTCGGCATCCCCATGTTGCAGCTTCACTAACTCCTGGCGCGCTTCTTCCAAGACTTTAGGATCAGCTTCCCCAGCGGCGTTTACCATTTTGTATAAACGCTCCATTTCGCCGATCGGATCCGTCTCCAGCGCTTTCTGGTCGAGGTGCCGCTTCCATCCTACCAGCAATTTGCCAAATTGAGTTCCCCAGTCGCCAATATGGTTGTCGGTAATCACCTGGTGGCCCAGCAACAGCAGAGTCCGAGCCAGGGAGTCCCCCAGAATCGTGGAACGGATATGTCCGACGTGCATCGGCTTAGCGACGTTCGGGGAACTGAAATCGATCACCACCGTTCGAGGCTTATCGGCCTTCTCGAAAAATAAATGTTCTCCGCGGGCCGCCGCCACTAAAGCCTGCTCGATCGCCGAGGTCTTTAACCGAAAGTTCAAGAAACCGGCGCCGGCAAGCTCGACCGGCTCACAAATGTCAGCGACAGAGAGCTGTTCCGATACCGCGCTGGCCAATTGTCGAGGATTCATCTTGCGCTCCTTGGCCAAACCCATCAGCGCATTCGTTTGGTAGTCCCCGAATTTCGGGTCTGGGCAGGGGCGCACCAGGACTGCCGCCGTAGCTGCATCGGGCAAGACGGCCGTCACGGCAGTTTGTAGCCGTTCTTCTATGACTTTATGCACTAACACCGGTCAAAAGCGCCAATTTTACGCTGATAAAGATTAATCACAAGAATCACGAATTGAAGGGTGTCCGGCTCGCGGATGAAAGACCCGAAGACGCCCTAGCGTCTTCCCTGATCACGGATAATTCGCAGCATCGCTTCGGCATCCGGGGCCTGTTCGAGCGCCTGGCGGAATTCGGCTTTGTGCAGCAGCTTGGCAATGTTGGCCAGCGTGTGCAGGTGCTTCTGGAACTGGCCTTGAGGCACCAGGAAAAGCATCACCAAATTCACCGGTTGGTTATCCAGCGCGTCGAAATTCACGCCGGTTTTCGACCGGCCTAACGCTCCCACCACTTCATAAATCAAATCCGTCGACGCGTGGGGAATACCGATGCCAAAGCCAATCCCGGTGCTCATCGAGGACTCGCGTTTTTTTACGACGGCGGCAATGGCGTCGTGGTGCTCTGGTTTGATCTTGCCTGTCGCGACCAGATTATTGATGAGCTCATCAATCGCCTCCCAGCGGTTGGTCGCCCGCAGGTCGGTAATGATCTGCTCTTTAGTCAAAATGTCGCCTAAATCCATAACCTGGGAAACGCAGCACCAGCGAATTTCGCCTGAACCTCATTGGTAATTCAAGACAGAAAGTGCATCCGTAGCGCGAGGCGCGCAGCCGGCGAGTTTGCGGCGCGCGCCGCGCCGAGGTTGAGGCTCATTCCGGGCAGACCCCCTGGGCGATTTCTACTTGAAGCTTGCCCCAAATTGCAAGACCGATAGGGTGCATTCCCACCACCAACCGAGGGCGCGGCTCACTTGCGGTTGACCCGTCAGCAGAGGGATGCCAATGAGGAGAACCAACACGTTTCCCAGAAAAATCACCACGGCCGAAAATAGGTACCCCTGATCCCTGATATCAGATTGGTTCGTCTTGAGTACGTGCCCGGTGAGCGTCACGTGGAACGAATAGGCCGCCCCAAGCAGCAGGTGAAACCAGACGAAGTATTTGTGCCAGTCCCAAACAAATTGACCGGTCAGGAAAATGGCTACGACCAGCACCGCGTAAAGGGGAAAGAAGTAGGGCGCTAAAGCGATCAAAAAGTTGTTCTTGGTCACCACGACATGCCCACCTTTAGCCGATGCTTTGAACCTTTTGACGCGGCCGCCGAAAAGCCACGTCCAGAGCGCGTGCGTGAACTCGTGCCCGACCACGTAGACCCACATTGGCTTTGGCAAAAGAAGGTAGATGACCAGCCAACAGGCAGCTCCCGAAAGCCCGGCCACCCAGATGGTCTCAGCGCTACCGCTGGTGCGCACTACGCGCTCTAACGCCCACCCTGCCCCCACACAGACCGGCAGGAGCACCAGCGCGACGATGGTCTTGAACCATTTGGGCACCGGCGCGCTTAGCTTGTCGCCTTAGCGATCTCTTCAACCGAACGCACACAGCGGGCACAAATAGTGGGATGTTCCGGATAGGAACCGACATCGGTCTCCCAATGCCAGCAACGTTCGCACTTTTGGCCGGCCGCCTTGGCGACGGTTACTGAAATCTCCTGGTCCTGGTTGGCCTGCAAATCAAGTTGCGAGACATTGAGGAGTTCACGCAACTCTTCGGTATGGTCCAGGGCTCGGGCAAGTCCCGCCGCGGCTCCTGCAAAGGTCAATCGGGCGTCGAGCGCCTTGCCAATCTGTTTCGCTTGCCTGGCTTTCTCCAATGCCGGAAGCGCCAGGTCTCGAAGGTGGAAAAGACGAGCCCAGGCGGCGCGTTCCGCTTCCGGGCGCTGAAAAGTCTCGGGCTGCCAGACCAGTTCATGCGCCGACTCGACAGTTTTGCCCGGCATGAATTCCCAGGCCTCATCGGCAGTGAAGGCGAGCATCGGGGCCAACATCTTGCATAACGTGCCGCACAAACGGTGCAGCGTTGTTTGCGTCGAGCGCCGTCGCGCCGAGTGTGGCGCGTCGGTGTAGAGCCGGTCTTTCACCACATCGTGATAAATCGCCGAAAGCTCGACCGCGATGAATTGGCTTACCTTTTGATAAACCACGTGAAATTCAAAAGCGTCGTACGCCTCAAGGACTTCTTGTTCGAGCCGGGAAAATTCATCCAGGATCCAACGGTCCAGGCCGGTCAGCTTGTCATCGGACACCCTATGTTGCACCGGATCGAAGTCATAGAGATTGGAAATCTGATAGCGCAACCCGTTTCGGATCATGCGGTAAGTCTCGCCCACCTTATCCAGGCGCTTCTCGCTGACGATCACATCATTGCGATAATCTTGTGACGCGACCCAAAGCCGGACTACGTCGGCGCCGTACTTCTGGATGTACGCTTCTGAGGTCTGCGGCTTCTCGTAACCGGCCTGCGCTTGTTTGCTTTTTGAGATCTTTTCTCGATCCTCATCCACCATGAAGCCATGAGTCAGGACCGAGCGGTAGGGCGGCGCGCCGTTGCCGGCGAGGGACAACAACAGCGAAGATTGGAACCAGCCCCGGTGCTGGTCGCTCCCCTCCAGATACATGTCGCATTGGAATGGCTGGTCTGCTCCACGCAACTCTTCGCGCCGCGCAATCACCGCGCGGGAAGAGGAACCGGAGTCGATCCAGACATCCAGCGTATCTGCCGATTTGGTTACCCCGGCCGAACCCTCCCAGCCTGAGGGCTTCAGCGCGCTCCAGAGTTCTTCCGCCGATTTTTCAAACCAGATGTTTGAGCCATGATGTTCGATGAGGTCCGCGGTCTTGCGCACGATCCGCGGATCCAAAATCGGTTTGCCGGCGGCATCATAAAATGCCGGGATGGGCACGCCCCAGGTGCGTTGGCGGGAGATACACCAGTCCGGGCGGCCTGCAACCGCTGCCTCGATTCGGTTCTTTCCCCAATCGGGCACCCACTTCACTCGGTTGATCTCGGTCAGCGCGCGTTCCCGGAATGTCTGCGGAGCGGTGCGTGGGCTCTTATGGTCTATTTCGATAAACCACTGATCCATCGCCCGGAAGATAACCGGAGTTTTGCTGCGCCAGCAGTGCGGATAACTGTGGTGATAATTCTCTTGATGCAACAACGCCTTGCGCAACCGCAACTCGTGCAGCACCGCTTCGTTGGCTTCGCTCTTGCCGTGCTTCTCCAGGATTGCCTTGCCGATCATCTCGGCCGGCATCTGCTGCTCGACCGGTAAATCGTCAGTATGAGTGAAACGCCCATCGTCGTTGACCGGTGAGTAGATAGGCAGCCCGTGGTCGAGGCCGAGCTGATAATCCTCCAAACCGTGTCCCGGGGCGATATGCACGAAACCAGTGCCAGTCGTGTTATCAACGAAGCTGTCTCCGGCAAAGAACTTTCCGGTGCGCATGCAAAACGGGTGTTGATACTCCAGTTGCCGCAGGTGTCCCCCATCCAGGCTGCGGACGATTTGGTAGCCTTCCCATGCGCATTTCTCGGCGACGGTCGGCAACAGCAACGCCGAAACGATCAGTTGTTCTTCGCCGACTTGCACGAGCGAATAACTGAACGTCGAGTTGTATGCGACGGCGAGATTGGCGGGCAGCGTCCATGGGGTCGTCGTCCAGATCACCACCGATGTTCCCGGATGACCGACCAGCGGAAATTTAACGTACACGCTTTGGCTGAGGTGATCTTTATATTCGACTTCGGCCTCAGCTAGCGCAGTCCGGCAAGGAATACTCCAATAAACCGGCTTTTTGCCGCGATAAACAAACCCTTGCTCCACGATATCGGCAAACAGGCGCAATTCATCTGCCTCGTACTCTTTCTTAAGGGTCAAGTAAGGGTTATCCCAATCGCCCAGAATCCCCAGCCGCTTGAATTGGGTCCGCTGGATATCGATGTACTTGTACGCATAGTCCGCGCACAACTTGCGGATCGTCGCTGCGTCGCTAGCTGTGTTCCCAGCCTTGCGCATGTCCTGCGTCACCTTGAACTCAATCGGCAAACCATGACAATCCCAACCCGGAACATAGGGCGCCCTGAACCCGCGCAGGCTCTTGTATTTCACCACCATGTCTTTGAGGATTTTATTCAGCGCCGTCCCGATGTGTACGTCCCCATTGGCAAATGGCGGCCCGTCGTGCAGCACGAACTTGCCGGCGCCCGCGCGCTGGCGCAGGATCCGCTCGTAAAGTCCAGTGCTCGCCCATTGGTTCAACCGCTCCGGTTCCCGGCTCACCAGGTCGGCTTTCATGGGGAAATCCGTCTGCGGCAGATTCAATGTGTGCTTATAATCCATGATGCGACTCAAAGAAGGCAAAATTTATCAGTGACCTCCCACGGTGTCAACGAAGCCTCGGTCGGCACCCGCCGGCGTGAGTTCGATGCAACGAAACTCTCATTGTAGGAGACGACGTAAGGAGACTTCAAACCCGGTTAGAGCGGCATGAAATTCTGATTGTTTCGTGCCCGTCTGATCAGAGTCTCCTTACTCTCCTGCAGCTCCCAGATTCGCGGACGAGGAGGGCCATGCTACGGACGGTCCGGGCGGCAAGCGGCAGCGTCATCTTTTGCATCTGGCGGATCTGTGTTAATTTGAGGTAGGATCCCGTCGCGGGACGTCAGAGCTAACGCTGAACGAATATGAAGAATACGTTGCTGGTGGTTGCCGATCTGGGAGGATTCAAAGCATTCAAAGTCGAAAATAATCAGGTCCATCGCTCGCCGCGCCTCGAATTTGTGGAGGAATTCAAAAACTACGATGCCCATGAGCGCCTGGTGAACCGGGTGTCGGACCTGGCGGGTCGCTTTCCACGCGGGACAGGTCTCAAGGCGGGCGGCGCGATGTCGGATGGCGAGCGGCACAACATAGAATTGGAAACGCGCAAACGTCTGGTGCGCCAATTGGCTCAACGCCTGAACACGCTGGCGCGGAGCGAAGAGATCGAGCGTTGTTTCCTGGCCGCGAGCCGGGAAATCAATCATCCGCTGCTGGAAGCGCTCGAACCTCAGGTACGCGCCAAGGTAGCCAAGAATGTTCCGGCAGACCTGACCAAGATGGAGCGGGCAGATCTCCTGCGCTATTTCTAAGGGCCCCCATTTTAATCCATGACGAGAGCTGAGCGCCCGCCGGCCGATCCCGAATTGAGGAGGCGGATTGACGAAATCATCTCGTATAAAGGCGGTGGGTATAATCGTGAGAATGTAGCAGACATCATCGAGAATGCGCTCAAGCTGCTGACCGATGTGGAGGATACCGGCGATGTCCGGGTTATCCAGACGGCGCTGCGCGAGCTCCGCTACGCCTTCAAGCTTTTTGCCCCTTTCTCCACGGTGCGCAAAGTCAGCATATTTGGATCGGCTCGAACGCTGCCGGCGCGCCTGGAATATCAACAAGCGGTTGAGTTCAGCCGCAAGATTGTCCAGGCAGGATATATGGTCATCACAGGCGCCGGTGGCGGCATCATGCACGCCGGCCACGAAGGCGCGGGCCCGGAGAATAGTTTTGGTGTTAATATCCGATTGCCGTGGGAGCAAACCGCGAACCCGGTCATTCGCGAAGACAAAAAGCTCGTCACGTTCAAATATTTCTTCACGCGCAAACTGATTTTCATTCGGCACTCGGACGCGATCGTCCTGTTCCCCGGCGGTTATGGCACCATGGATGAGGGTTACGAAGCCCTCACCCTGATGCAGACCGGCAAAAGCCAGTTGATGCCCCTGGTGCTGATCGATCGGCCGGGCGGCACTTTCTGGAAAACCTGGGACCGGAATGTGCGCGAACACCTTTTGCGCGATCAATTGATTTCCCCGGATGACCTGAATCTGTATCAAATCACTGACGACACGGATCAGGCGGTCAAATTGATTACGCGCTTTTATCGTAACTTCCAGTCCACTCGCTTTGTCAAAGAACTGTTCGTCATCCGGCTCAAGCATCCGCCTTCCGACTCGGCGCTGGCCGCCATGAACGAGGATTTTGCGGATATAATCCTCGGTCCGAAGCTGCAGCGCATCGAGGCGACCCCAGAAGAAATTGCCGACAATGATTGTGTTGAACTGCCGCGCATAGCGTTTGGGTTTAACCGCCGCGACTACGGCCGGCTGCGTCAATTAGTCGATATTTTGAACAGCCAGTAAGGCCGAGTAAGTAACCACCGATGAACAGCGATGGAGACGGATTTTGGTGCAGAAGCAAAGGCGAATGCACCGTTCAGTTGCTTGCTTGGTTTTAGCTCCGAGGAATGTGATTATTGAAAGCGTTCCTATCCGTGTGCATCCGCGTCTATCCGTGGTTGAACTGAATCGTTACGGTACGGGGACCCTTTGCTCAAACGCAATCCGGGATAAGGAGTTCGGTGGCGCCAGAAAATCCAGAACGCAATCGCCAGCAACCCTGCCCCACATAGGTAGCAAACCGCGTTCAGCTCGTTTTCTGGCAGTTGCAATTTAAAGGCGAGGATGCCCAGGGCGTTGCTCAAGGCATGCCAGAGCATCGCCGGAAAAATGGAGCCGGTGAGCAGTGTGACGGCGGCAAACATCGCGCCCAGGCAAGCGGTCGGCACGAACCGAAAGAGCGTTACGTGAAAGATCCCGAAGGCAATTCCGACGACCAGCACGAGAGCCGGTGGGCGGAGCCGCCGATGCAAGCCATGCAAGAGCAAGCCGCGGAAGGCGATTTCCTCAAAGATGCCTGGCAGCACGGTCAAGAAGAACACCAACTGCACGGTGGAGATCCCGCGCGGGAACACCGCTTCGTTGAAGCTCTCGGTCATTTTGGTCGAGACCGGGAGTATCAGATTGGCGAGGTGAAAAAGCCCGACCGCGGTAAGGAACCCGCCCGGGACGGCGACCAGCACACCGAGCCAAACCGCGGGGCGTGGGGCCCTCAAGGCGAGCGCTGATCGCGGATCCAAAGGGTAGCGGCGAAGCATGAGCAAGCAGCTGCCAAAGAACAGGACCAGGAGGTTGATGATAATCTGGAGGCGCAAATCGGTTTTCTCTATGTAATTGCTGACGATCAAAAGCGCGGCCCAGATGACGCCAAACCAAATCCATACCTGGCGCTCGAACAACGCGAATCCACCAGCAAACTCAGCGGCATCGCTCTGCGCGGCGATGATCAATCGCTCGGCTGCCAAGACCCGCAGACCTAAGCGGGTTGTCCACCAGGCGGCGACTGCGGTTACAATCCAGGACAAAGCAATCATGGGCCAGTCAAACGAGCCGATCAGAATTTCCTTGGCTGCCAAGGCGAGATTGGCGACGGGAACGAGGGCGATGACGGAACGCAAGGATACTCCTGGCAGGAACGGCGCCAGGGCAGGCAGCAACCCGACGAGCAGCATCGGCAGGAAGTACATCTGGGCCTCTTTATAGCTGCGGGCATAACCCGAGATCAGGAGCAGCACGTTCGCGGCGAGGGCGGCGATCGGCAGGAAGAGGGCGAACAGCAAAATCGCTATTGACGGTGTAATGGCGGCGGCCAGGCCGGGCGGAACCGGAAGCAACTTTAACCCGACATAAACCAGGAGGTTTAAGGTTTGAATCAGGGTTATGACGAGGGCGATGGCGACGATGACCAGGCTTTTGGCGGCAAGGATGTCGCGCCGTCCGACGGCGGTCGTGAGTAGGGTCTCGAGTGTCCCGCGCTCTTTTTCACCGGCCAATGAGTCGGTGGCGACGACCGCGCCACTGGTTAAGATGAATAACAGCAGGAGCAAGGTGAGGCCGCGGCCGATCGCCAAGCCGGCGATTTGCCTTTGAGACGCAAGATCGGTCTCACCGATTACGGCGACTTGCTTAAAGCGGACAGGGAATCCATGCGCATGCAAAAGTTTTTCGCGCAGAAGGGCCCGGGCTTCGCGCAGAGCGGCCTGTATTTGGGCCATTGCGGCGGCGGAGTCATCGCGATCGGCGCGATACACCAACCGGATTAGTGGGACCCCGCGCACCGTGGGCTCACTTTCATCATCAGAGGTTGTGCCTCGGGTTGACGCGGTCACGCCGCCGGTATTCGTCCCAGAGGATCGTTGTTCGCCTTCAGCGAGGCCTTCAATGATGAGATGGATTTGTCCAGCGGCCAAAGCCGCGGTGGCGTTGGTGCAGGAGCGCTCATCGAATCGCAAGGTCGACGGGGCTGCAGCGGTTGGGCGTCGGCGTCGCTTTTCCAGTTTGGATTCGGGGAGCTGCACCGGTTCGCGGTTGGTGGAGCGGAGTTCTTTGGCGAGTATCACCATCGAGCGAACGACATCGGCCTGGGACCCGGTGACGGCGTAACGATAGGCCATTGTCTGTAGGACTTTTTCTCTGCGCTTGAGATTCCAACTGGAGCCGAGGAACATCAGAGGTGTGACGAGGAGCGGCAGGATAATCGAGGTGATCAAGATCCGGCGGTCACGCAAGACCATCTTTAGTTCGGCCAAAAACAGGGTCTTGATCATGGGGCCGGGGTAGCGTCTGGCGTCTCGCCTGACGTAGAGGACGGCGTCCCGCCGCCCGATTGGAGCAGGAGGCTGAAGCAGGGGATGTTGAAGCAGCGAATGTTCACGGACTGGTTCCGCCGGGCAGGATGCCCGGCTCTACGGCAGGCGAGACGCCTGACGCTACGGAACTGTGCTGGACATAATGCACGAAGATGTCCTCGAGATAATGAAGACTCGTAGCGGCGCGCAGGTTAGCGAGAGATTCGGAGGCGTGGATCTTTCCCTTGTGAATGATCGCGATGCGATCGCACAGCCGCTCCGCTTCACTCATGATGTGGGTGGAGAAGATAATCGTTTTGCCCTCGGCCCGGAACTCGCCGAGGACCTTTTGCATCTCGAGGGCGTTGAGCACATCGAGGCCAACAGTGGGTTCGTCAAAGATCAGAACCGGAGGATCATGGGCGACCGTGCGGGCGATTGAGACCTTTTGCTTCATGCCCTGGGACAATCGATCGACCCGCGTATCGGCGTAATCGCCAAGTCCAAAGCGGTCAACGAGCTGCCGGACTCGGCCCGGAACCTTCGCTTCGGGCACGCCGTTGATGCGGGCAAAGAACTCGAGGGTTTCGCGGGCAGTGAGGCGCGGATAAAGGGCCGTGGTGGAGGAGCTGAATCCGAGATTGGCGCGGACGGCATCGGGCTCGGACGTGACGTCGTGATCCATCAGGCGGGCGGTGCCCGAGGTTGGTTTCAAGATGGTCGCGAGCATTCGCAAGGTAGTGGTCTTGCCGGCGCCATTGGCCCCGAGCAGCCCGAAGATGCGACCGGGATGGCACTCGAAATCGATCCCATCGACGGCTCGCAGCGCGCCCCGGCTTTCGTCGTAAAAGATCTTGGTCAAGTTGTTGACGACAACGGTGGGCATGGTGGGTGTGGTTGCCGCCTTCGGTTTGGCGTCGGGCCTTGCGAGGTTGAGGTCTTTTGATTCCATTAGCCCTTGGCCGCACGCGGGAAGTGGTCCGTGCGCGACCGGAGAACGCGCTCCTTCAGAAATGTCGTAAAGCTGCCGGCGTAGGATCCAGTGAGGACATCCTCGAATTGGAGGACGTACGCGGCGAATCGAAGGCAGAGGGCAATCAGGACGAGGGAGACAGTGAAACTGACGGCGATGAGAGCCCAATGAAAGGTGCCGGTCAGCACCTCGCGAATCATCAAGGTGAGGTTGACGATCGGCACGAGGGCGAGCGGCAGGGAGAACTGGAGGCCCGGGCTCTGGAGGAAGATGACCGGGACAAGGACCAACATGTAAAACGGGGTGATCATCGATTGGCCTTCTTTGAAGGTGCGGGCGAATGCGGCAAAAATCATCATGCCCGCGGCGACGAAACCGGCGAGGAGCAATCCGGCGACAAGGGCGAGGGGCAGGGCCGGGAGAGGTATGGTGTAATCGAGGGTGCGGCCGGCTTTTTCAAATAACGGGCCGAAGATAGGTTTAGCGGTCAAAATGACGGCGGAGAGGTTGAGAATTCCGGCGAGGCTGCCCAGGCTGGCGACATAGAGGTACTTGGCGGTGGCGACGCTTAGGCGCGAGGCCGCGGTCGACATGAGGGTCTCCCAGGTACTGCGCTCGCGTTCACCGGCGGTGGCGTCGACCGCCGGGTTGAGACAACCGATCGCGACCATGACGACAAAGATGACCGGTGCGAGCATGCCCATGATGAATGCGCCCATTTCTTTATTGGAGGCGACGTTTCGCGCCGACAGGGCGAGGCCTTGCCAATGAGCTTCGTCGATGCCGCGCCGGCGCGCGTCGCGTTTGAGCCAATCGCGGCGATACTGGTCGATGGCATCCGCGAGCCGGCCCCTGGCTTCGGCGCTTCGGTCTTTGGACTGATCGTAAGAGATGCGAACCTGGAAATTACCGGGCAAGGCGGCGTTGGTTTGGTCGGCAGGCAAGAACTCGAGCCAGGCGTCGAGCTGCCCGCGCTTGATTTTGTCGGTGATGGCAGTCGGGGCGGTGGGGGTGTCGAGCAATTGGATTTGGTCGTCGCGCAAGAAATTGAGGCGGAGTTTGGGATGGTTCGCAGGCCAATCGGTAACGAGGACGCGTGAGGCAAATCCCTGGGTCTGACCCATGACGAAGGTGAAGCCGGTGAAGACGGCCCACATCAGAAACGGGTAGAGGAAGATGGGAATGAGGATGCTGTTGAGGACGATCGTCTTTTCCCGAAAGGCCGCCCGCATCTCGCGCAGGTACAGGATCCAGACCTGCCGCCAAAAGATCCGCTCCTGGGGACGGCCTGGTTCAGGAGCAGGGAGACTCATAAGCAGCCGCTTTTATTCACGGTTTACGTTTTAACACTTCAACACTTTTAACGCTGTAAAGGTTCTAAGGTTTTAACGACTTAACAAATCGCGCGAGCCGCGTCATGGCTTCCTTGATGTTTTCCATGCTGGTGGCGTAGGCGCAGCGGACGAAGCCCTCGCCGCAGGCGCCGAAGGCGGTGCCGGGGACAACAGCGACGCGCTCCTCTTGCAAGAGGCGCAAGGCAAAATCACGAGAGGAAAGACCGCATTTGGCGATGCTGGGGAAGGCATAAAAGGCGCCGAGCGGTCGATGGCATTCGAGGCCGATATCGGCGAAGGCGCCGGCGATGAAGTTTCGGCGGCGGCGGTATTCCTCGAGCATCTCGGCGATATCGGTCTCGGGCCGGGCGAGGGCCTCGAGCGCCGCCTTTTGGCTCAGGGAGGAGGCGCAGAGCATCGTGTATTGGTGGACCTTCATCATGGCCTCGATCAACTCGGCCGGTCCGCAGGCATAGCCGAGCCGGAAACCGGTCATCGCCCAAGCCTTGGAAAATCCGTGCAAGAATATGGTTCGGTCGCGCAAGCCCGGCAGGCTGGCAATGCTGATATGGGGCGCGTCATAAGTCAGTTCGCCGTAAATCTCGTCGGTGATGACGAGCAGGTCCCGCTCGCGGACGAAGGCGGCGATGCCCTCGAGGTCCGCCCGGCTCATGATGCCGCCGGTGGGGTTATTGGGGAAGTTAAGCATCAGCACCTTGGTGCGCGGGGTGACTTTGGCCTCGAGCATCGCCCGGGTGAGGCGGAAGCCATTTTCGGCGCGGGTTTCGACGGCGAGCGGTTTTCCGTGAGCGAACAAAATGGTGGCGCGGTACGAGACGTAACAAGGTTCGTGATAGAGCACCTCGTCGCCGGGATTGAGCAGCGCGCGCAAGGCGAGGTCCAGCGCTTCGCTAACGCCGACCGTGATCAGCACCTCGGTTTCGGGATTATATTCGGGGCCAAATGCCTTGCGGACATACTTGGTTAGGGCGCGTCGCAGCTCGAGATAGCCGAGGTTGCTGGTGTAATGGGTTACACCGCGCTCGAGGGCAAAGACGGTGGATTCGCGGACGTGCCATGGGGTGTCGAAATCGGGCTCGCCGATGCCGAGGCTGATGACGTCCTTCATCGTCGAAACGATGTCAAAGAAATCGCGGATCCCGGAGCGGGGGATATCGCGGACGGTGACGTTCAGACGATCACGGAGTGACACTGAGCCGCTCATCGGTGGTTTCCTGGTGCATTAAGACGCCCAAACGCTTGTAGGTTTTGAGCATGAAGTGAGTGGAAGTGGAGAGGACGCCTTCCAGGGGCGAGAGACGCTCGCTGACAAAGGCGGCGACTTCGCGCAAGGTGCGTCCTTCGACAAAGAGCAGGAGGTCGTAGGTGCCGCTCATGAGGTAGGCCGAGCTGACCTCGGGGAACCGGCTGATCCGGTGGGCGATGGTGTCGAAACCGCCTTCCCGCTGCGGGGTGACTTTGACCTCGATGACGGCCGTGACCTTGTCCAACTCGAGCTCGTCCTCGTTGAGGATGGCCTGGTAGCCGCGAATGACGCCGCGTTTTTCATAATCGGCGATGCGTTCGGCGACCTCGGCGGCCGGCACACCGAGCATGCGCGCGATCGCTTCGTGCGATTCGAGCGCGTTGCTGCGCAAAATCCTCAATAGCTCATCCATATTTCACCTCGGGTGAAAGCGGGCAGAAAATAGCGGGTGAAGAATCGAGGGTCGAGTGAAAAGGGTGTAATCCGGGAATCGCTAAAAGGCAGAGGCGCGGAGATGCTCAGAGGAAGGGCAGAGCAATGGTAAAGGATGCGGTTTAAGAGTGATTGCTTGGTAAGGCCCTGCGACCCTCTGCGAGGCTCGGCGTCTCTGCGTTAAAGACTCTCGTTAAGGGCACGAAGGTAAAAATGACGAGTTCCAGGAGACGAACCGCAGGGTCGTGTTCCGCTTGGAAGGGAGAAAATTCGGATGGGCCCTAAGCGCTCAGGCGCGTGCGCTTTGAGCGTTTGGGTTTTTGGGCCTGCAGGCGGTAGCTGAGAGTGTTGTAGTAACGGCGTCGGGGTTTATTTTTTTTGCGCGATTGTTCCCTGGCGCGGACGAGGTGGCGGAGGCAGCGGATCATGCCTTCGGCTTCGACGGGCCGGCCGCATTCGGTGCAACGGTTGTCACGTTGCTTCCTGAGTTGATATTTACGCTGCCGGGACACGGAGAGATCTTTGAATTCGTCGTCGATAGGTGGTCGTGGCATAGCGATGCTATTGGCGCAGAGGTTAGCAAAGCCGACGAGTTTGCCAAGATGATCCCCGCCCCAAAGCACGGCGATAGGAGAGCGGCTCTGCACTCGGCGCGGTGCCGGATCATCTCCTATACCTCCGCGATCAGGTAAACGGGGAAGAGCTGAAGCGCTGGCTGGCAAAGGCACGGGGCAGAAGCCCCATAGCGGCAGGCGCAAAGGTCCCTATTGAGGAGCGCGCGCGAGCGGCGTACAGGTACATAAAGGAGAGGCAGACGGCTCGTTTCAGGCCGTCGCGCACTTGTTTAATGAGTTCTGACTTACAAACCGACTTAGGCAGCAACGGCCTCAAAAGGCTGCTGCGCGATAAAGGTTCGCATGCCTATTTTACGGGATGCGATTGGAGTACGAACGCGGACCAAGCAAGGGTATTCGGTGATCAGATCGAAGCGATCCACTCGTGTGTGGAGCATGATCTGACCAACGTGGAATTGGTACTGCGTTTTGAAACCAGCGGGGTTGACGTGTTTTCAACAACTATCCGGTAGCGGCAAGATATCTAAAAACGTCCCAGATTTAGCCGCTTTAGCGAGGATTTATGAAAGAGCGTGCCATACTTGTGGTGGAAGACGATGAGAACGATCGACTACTCATTCGAAGGACCTTGGCAAAGTCGGGCATTACTAACCCGCGTCGCTTTGTAAAAAGCGGAGAAGCGGCCATTTCGTATTTGGAGGCGGTGGGGGGATTTCTCGATGCGAAGAAGCATCCGTTGCCGGCGCTGGTACTGCTGGATCTGAAATTGCCCGGAATCGATGGGTTTGACGTGTTGCGGCGAATCCGGGCGAATCCGAATTTGAGTAATCTGCGTGTGGTGGTGCTGACGACTTCAGAAAGAATCCGAGACGCCCAACAGGCTTACCGGCTTGGGGCAAACTCATTTTTGGTGAAGCCGCTGGAGTTTGAGAATATACGGGCGTTTTTCGAAATGATTGAGGCGCAGATCTGGAGCAAGGAGCCGGCGGTCGCGCTGTTGGGAAACCCTCCGCGCACGCGACCTGTAACTGTAGGAGAAGCTCAAAAAGATCGGGGGGCCAGGAAATCCGAGGATGCGACAATTGTTTAGCGGTTGGTGAAATTTTCAGGCTGCACTGGCACCGGAAGCCAGTGGGGGGAGGCAATCCGGATCGCGACATTTAGAATTCACGGCGAGGTTAGTTCGTGAATCCGCTGAGCTGTTAGTGTGGAGAACAGGGCGCCGATGTTTTCAAATTCCAATGGTTTAACCAAAAAGGAATTGGCGCCAAGCTGGTATGCCTCGTTGACGTCCCTGATTTCGTCGGAGGAAGTGAGCACGACGACGCGGAGGGTGTTGAACCGGGACTGTTGCCGGATCCATTCGAGCACGCCGAAACCGTCCAAGCCAGGCATTTTCAGGTCCAGGAGGACCAAACTCGGCATAGGGTATTTGTCGCGATTGGCATAGCGGCCAATGCCTGAGAGATAAGCAATTGCAGACCGGCCATTTCTTACGAACCGAATGTGGTTGCCGATCTGCGCGAGCCGGAAGGCCCTTCGGATGAGGAGGACATCATTATAATCATCTTCCACAACCAGAATCGGCGCCTGCACTTTCATTAATCCAGAATAATTAATGAGGACTGATTGTTGTGCGACATGGGGTAAATACCCCAACGGCGGCGAGGGTTAGGAAGGGGCCGGACCTTAGCTTAGTCGATTCTCGGGAGGTTTGAGATTGGAAGGGCGTGCGCTCCCGGCCTGAATTCGCAGGATGGCCTGAGCCAAGTGTGAATTGTTGCCCTTGACTACGTAGTCAGTTCCCCCGGCGGCCAGGGCGGATTGGATTTTCGTCTCATGGGTGCAGCCGGAGAGGAAAATGAAAGGTGTCTTTGGACATTGGCGCCGGGCAATGTCTAGTGCTTCGAGTGCGCTGAAACCGGGAAGGCCCGCATCCGACAGAATGAGATCGAATTGTGCGTGGCCGATGGCCTTCTGATACTCGCTGCAAGTAGTGACGGCATGGACGTCTGCTTCGAGTTTGGCCTCCGCGAGGGCTCGTTTCAGGAGCAGCACGTCAAGGTCATTATCTTCAAGATACAAAATTTTCAGCATGGCTCAAGGGCAGCGTATTTAAGATCGCCGAAGTGAAAAAAGCAATCCTTGTTCCATGACACATTGAAAAAACGCTTTTTGCACTGGGGTCTTGACCCCAGATCGATTGAAACGGCAAGCCAGCGCGTTCGCTGAAACACGATTTGATGTCCCCTCATTTTGAAGTGGCTTGCGGTGCGCAACTGGAATATTTGTTTGCGGTGAACCGAATGTGCAGGCGACATCCGAAGTTCCAGTGCGGGAAACCGAATGGGTGACAACCGACGTTCCAACCTGGCCGAGGCATTCCTGACCAGTTTCATCGCGGTGGGTTTTTTGTTCGTGGTCCTTGGAATAGAGGTGGTGTTCCACGTCAGTTTTGCAGGGTTTGGAATTGTGCCGCGCACAGAAGCGGGTCTCCTGGGAATTTTGTTCGGTCCGCTGCTGCATGCGAACCTGCAGCATTTGCTGGCCAATGCACTGCCACTTTTTGTGTTGCTGGTGCTGCTGTTGAGCAATCCGGCGTATCATCCTTATGCGACCTTGTCGTTTATTTGGTTCGGCAGCGGCATCGGCACGTGGCTGATCGGGCGCGGCAATGCCGTACACATGGGGGCGAGCTCGGTTATTTTCGGGCTGGCGGCCTTTTTAATCCTGGCCGGTTTTTTGATGAAGAGCTGGCGTTTTGCGTTTGTTGCCATCTTCGTATTCCTATTCTACGGCGGCATCTTTTACGGGGTGGTCCCGCAGAACGGCCCGATTTCGTGGGAAGCGCATCTCTGCGGCGCGATTTCGGGGGTCGTTGCGGCGATTGGGCAACGTCGGCAGTGAATGGCAACCTGAAAAGTACAGCCTCCTACCCATGAACTGCCTCCATCGTCCTCGTCCTCGACAATCCAGAAAAATCGAGGGACGACGACGAGGAGTAGGACGAGGTCGAGTAAATCCGGCAAGAAAAGAGGCTTCCCTAAACCTGTTAATCTCTGAAATTGACGTATTGGAGGGCAGCGGGAAACTCGCCGCCGCGTAAGGCTGCAATCACCGCCTGCAATTCGTCTTTGCTCTTGGATGCGACGCGCACTTCATTGCCTTGGATCTGGGTAGTGACCTTGAATTTGCGATCGCGGATAAAGCCGGAGATCTGCTTGGCGACGGGCTGTTCGAGGCCCTGCTTCACTTTTATAAGCTGTCGGGCATGTCCGAGCGGCGATACCTCCGGCTCTCCGACGTCGAGGCTTTTGGAAGTAATATTCCGCTTGGCCAACTTGCCCAAAACGATCTCACCCAGGGCGCGTATTTTGAACGCGCTTTCAGCCGAGAGCTTAATTTCATTCTTCTCCAGGACGATTTCGGCCTGCGTTCCCTTGAAATCAAAACGATTGGCGAGTTCCTTTTTCGCCTGGTTGACGGCGTTCTCGATTTCCATCGAATTCACCTGTGAGACAATGTCGAATGAGGGCATGGCAGGAAAATAGGGCCTTAAACCCGCAAGGTCCAGTCAGAGGAGGGTCGGGTTAAGGGTTGTAGTATCCGTAGGGTATTTCGCCAAAACGTTTTTCGGAGCTCAGCCTTCCGAGTCGCTTAGTGAGCTCCCGCCAGGCGGGGCGATTTTCCGGAGAGACTGTAGCAGGCCATCTCTTGTGCATTGCGAAGATAGACGCGATTGCCCCGCACGAGCGGATAATTCCAGGTCTTGCCTTCAATTGCCTGGAAACTGGCGAGCTCTTTGTGGGCGGTGGGATCGGGCGCCAATAGGACCAATTGGCCGGATTCAGTTGAAACCAGAAGCAACTGTTGATCAGCCAGAAGCACGACCTGGCCGCGGCCATACCGCCCGTCTTTCCAACAGCGCTTTCCGTCCGCTAAATTGATACAGCAGAATATCCCCACATCAAATCCATACGCGAACCCTTTATGAACAACCAAATCCGGGAATTCAGGTTTGAGGCCTTTGGATTCCCATTTGTCGGCGGCAGACCATTGCTCTCCAGTTTTCGTGACTTCGATCAGTGAACAGCCGAGCCCGCCGAGGGCAGCAACGAGCAGTTTGTTTCCCTCAATCAACCGGGGCTGGCCGGTCCGCGGCGCGCCTTTCATCGCGGTTCCGGTTGCCCACAGTTTTTTGCCGGTGGCGACGTCCACGGAGGTGAGTCCGGAATCGTGAAGCATCAGGCATTGAGGGACGCCTGC
The DNA here is from genome assembly GCA_035495315.1 of Candidatus Limnocylindrales bacterium. Lineage (GTDB taxonomy): Bacteria > Verrucomicrobiota > Verrucomicrobiia > Limisphaerales > UBA8199 > DATJGF01. The sequence continues at coordinate 4,887 of DATJGF010000243.1, read as the reverse complement.
AATGGTGGTGATTTGCGGTGAACTGTAAGTGCTGTTACCGGCGGCAGTGGTCCAGGCGAGCTCGCCGGTTTGCGCGCGATACGCGAGCAATCCCTTACCGGCTTCACCGCCGGCGTAAACGATTACCAAGTCCCCAGTGACCAGCGGTGAACCGGAAAAGGCCCACATCGGCAACTTAGCGTCTGAAGCCCCCTTGATGTCTTGCTGCCACAAAGACGCCCCGGTGCTGGCGTCGAGACAGTTCAGCAAACCGGTCCCGCCGACCACATAAAGCCGGCCGTCGGCAAAGGTCGGCGTGGCCCGCGGACCAGGTCCCGATACTTGCTCGTCAAAGCGAGCAACGTCCTCGTGAACCCAAATCTGTTCGCCGGTTTCTGCATCGTAGCAAACGATCGCCTCTTGCGTTCCCCGCTGTTCCTGCGTGTACAAACGGGGTCCGACGACGAGGAGCGCCGACCAGGCCGGACCAACGCTGTGTTTCCAAACCAGAGTCGGCGGGTTGACACTCCAGTTCGTAGAGATGTTCGAACCGCGGATTACTCCGTCTCGCTCCGGCCCGCGGAAGCAGGTCCAATCACCGGGCAGGGGTTCGAGTTTGGCTTGTTCTTTGGCCGGAGTCAGCAGCCGTCCTTTCCCGACCGTCTTGGCATTTGCCAAGAATTCCTGTTCGGGCGTTGGTGTCCAGCGCCAATGGGATTTGAACTTCAGGCGCGAATCGGCGCCATCGATCCGAATCACCAGGAAATAGGCCCAGGCTACAGTGACAGCGATCGCGAGGCCGCGTCGCGGCGCAGCTATGCGACGGGACTTGGCGATCAGAAGCCAGGCGATGACCAAGGTCGCGACCAACGGGAACCCCGACATCCAAAGCGTAAACGGACTAATGGAACGATCCGCCAGCCGGCCGACGAGGATTGCTTCGGCCAGCAGAAAGGCGAACCCGAGCGCCTTGTCGCGGAGGCGGACGGCGCGATTGAACCACCACCAGCCCAGCACCACGAGCGTGAGAAGGATTGCGGTGAGAAGCCCAAACATGAACCCGAAGAAGTACGGCTTGTCGATCGCTGCAAGGACGAACGTCGCGATCCAGTACAACAGCACGGCCATCGAAGGCAATCGAAGTCGTGGTATCTCCGATCGGGCTTTGGCTTTTTCTCCGGGGGCCGGCTGATCGAAAGTCGAAGTCTCATTCATAATTGTTTCTGCCTTGTTTTCTTTGGGATGTTACTCGTTTCGAAAGAACACGAATCGAAAAGGCGCGCCGCGTATTTCTTCATAAGGCCGAGGCTCCAGCTCAGCTTCCCGCTACGGAGGTCTTTAACAATCTGCTCGACCCACTCGCGTTCGGCGGTTCGCAACGCCAGCGCGTATTCGACCTCAATCAAAGGTAAACGACCAATTCGCGGAACCATGGTGGCCAATACCGCTTTGTAATTATCCATTTCCTGCAGGAGATGTTTTGACCGCTGCTGCAGTCGTGTCGCCGCTTCGTCCGGCTCGACCGCTGGCAGAAAACTGAGCGCCGCATAAAACCAGGTGGTATCCGGCCCCGGCTTCTCCAGCAGCTCCCGCAGCCACTTCGACATTTCCTCCTGTCCGGCGCTGGTGATTCGGTAAACCGTTCGTTCCGGCCGCCGTCCAGCGCGGTTTGTCTCGGCGACTTCGATCAAGCCGGCCTCCAATAAACGCGCTATCGAGTTATAGACCGAGCCCGGCTTGAGTTGCAGGAAATCCTCTTTATGGGTGAATTTGATCACGGACTGTAACTCGTAAGGGTGCATCGGTTTGAGGCGCAGAAAGACGAGCACGGTCAGCGACCAGAGGTTCTTCCAGCCAATGAATTTGCGGCCCATATATTTTAATTAAAGCATTTAACATTAAGTATGTCAATGGCCACTTCTGCCCCAACGACGACTTTGACCAGCTTTTTCCCGCGTGGGGTACTAGAGGGGCAGTCGTCGCCAACGCTCGATCAGTTTCAGAAAAAATGTAGCTCCTCTCCCCGGCCCCTCTCCTTCAGAGCATCCAGAGGAGGAGGGGGAGAAACGACCGCGACCGAGCAGAGGCTCGGCTACAGTTCAACTTAAATCGCTACAGAACGCTGGCCGGGTAAAGAGCACCGGCGGACTGAAAGTCGGCGATACGGCATGCTAAAAGCCTGCGCTACGGGTCTAAAGTCTTAGCGGGCTTCGCGGACGCGAATGGTGTATCGCTGCGCTTTATCATTGAGCGAGACGAACTGCACACCTTCCTGGGCGTGTTCATCCAGAAACAGGTTCTTGAAGGGCGTATCTTCGACCACAAACCCCTGGCCATCTTTGAAGACGCAATTGACCTGCACCTGAATTCTGCGGTTGTCCCGGTTGCGGATATTGGCGGCGACCTGCAATCGTCCATCTGGAAGTCGCTGCTGTTGGATTGCATCACAAGTGACGGACTCTTGTGCGCCTTTGTCGAAGAGCACAAATTGCGCGCTGTCCTCCAAGTTATTGACCGTGGTGTTCACTGGGCGTTGGGCGCCGGTATCGTGACTGGCACAAGCGGTGAGGAAGCCTGCCGCCGCAGCGGCAACGAACAGTAAGGAGAATGTCTTTTTCATAAGTTTTGTGGTGTGACGGATCGATCGCTAACAAAAATCACTTTGTCTTTCCCGTCCGCCGGCACTTGCACGGTCAATGTTTTGGTCAGGTTCGGATTAACAGCGCCGGCCGGGTCGCGAAACTCAACATTGATCACGTGTTGCCCGGGGGATAGCTCAAGATTCGCAAAGCTAAGATACCTTGGCAGATTGTCCCAGGAACGTGTATCCGCTTCCGGGGTGGTTGCGGCGGAAATACCTTTGCTGATCAAGCCGGCGAGCGCGACACCTAAACCTACCTGCTGAGCGGTGCGGTTATCGCTGAAAGCGGCGGTGCTCAGGCCGCCGATGAGCGCAACGTTTCCGACGACATCAGTGGTTTTCTTGAAAACGGCCTTGTTGCCAAGGATATGGTCCATCGCGCGACCGCCGCGAGTGCTGGCCTGAAACCAGACGTCGTCCGCCGGCGCTACCGGGTAGAGTTGTCCGTCGACTTTGAAAGCCGCTGAATTGACCGGCGACGGGGCGATATGGAAGCGCAATTCTTCGCCGTATTCGCCGGTCGCAAATTTGGTGGGCCCTGGACCGAAGTCAAAGAACAGCAGCACGTTCGCTTTGAGATTATAGGGAGGGAGCTTGACCCCTTTGGCAGACTTTTCGGCGCGTTGGAACGCGTCTGACCCATCGCCACGGAGTTTGGCTGTCGCCAGGCCGTCGAGGTAGTCGGGCAAGACCCAATCGCCCGCATAGGCGTGATTTTCTGTGTCGCTATCTTCCAACTCTGCGCTGCGGAAACAGGCGCGCGCGTTGTCTGGTTCTCCATCCATCCAGTAAAGGATACCCCGATAAATGTAAGCCATCGACCGCTCGTAAGGCTCGCCGATAAAGGTCTTTTTTGCTTCGGCATGAAAGTATCCGCGGGCCTTTTTGGCGTTGGGATCGGGGCCGTAGATACCTCGCAAGGTGGTCAACGCATCATCGAGATTTTGCCGGGCGACATCGAATTTGCCTTCCCGCATCGCGGCAGTGGCAAGGCGATACTGCCACAGGACTTTGTCGCGGGGAGGGCCATGGGCGATCGCGTTTGTCGCGTCGACGTTGATGTCCCCGGTGAGCTTGAGCGTCTGCTTTGAGGTTGTGCTCGCGCAGCCCAACAGGACCAGCGAGGCGGCCATAAGCGGTGCCCAGCGGAGTAGTTTCATGATAACAGGGCCCCCGGCTTACAATCGCTTAGCGATAAGCAGCGTCTTCCAAACCCTGCTTCTTAATCTCAGCCGAATCCTCCCAGATAATGTCGCTGGTGCGCGCATCGACGAGTTGGAACGTGTACAGGATATAATCGCTCGTGCCCGCCGCCGTACGCGTGCTCAGCCCCGACAACTTGCCCGTAAGGAAAAAATCGGCGCCTTTAAATTCCATCACGTTGGGGTCGGAACTCGAAGTGACCTGGCCCGATTGCTTCATCTGGCGCTCATGCTCAAGAGCAGCCATACGCTCACGCGCCAGGAAGATGACCTTGCCACGGGCTTTGGTGTTCAGTTCGACCCGAATTCGGGAAAGGAAAATATCTTTGTTGATTGGAAAACGGGTCTCATTAATCACGGGATCCAAAACGACGCGTGGCGTCCCCTGCGCATTGTTGATCTGCGGCGTCGTCAAAATGCTGCGCGCCATCTTATCAGTGACGGCAACCAGGTCCTGGGATTCAACGCCCGTGCCGGCGACGAAGCCCTGTTCGTCCGGCCGCATCTGGGTTACAGGCACACCGGAAGGATTTTTCACCCCGGTCGACGCACAACCGGAGACGAATCCGGCTAACGCGACGACGGCCAATACTGTCTGATATTTGGATAGGTTCATAAAAGTGATGTGGTTTGCGTTGTGAGAGAGGAGCAGGCTTCAGGCCAGAAATCTTAGTTAATGTGGATGAAGGTTATCGACGTGCCAGTAGGCGGCTGGATTCGGCGGTAGCGCGGATTGCTATTGGCGCGGGATGTTGCCCCGCGGCCCGCCGCTGAAAATAGGCGCAGTTTCATAGGTCAACACTGGCTTGGACGTTTCATCGCCGGCTTTATTCGCGCCTCAGACACTATCACAATTCCCAGTTTGGGAAAACACTGTAGGGGTCGCAACTGAAATCACGGTTATAACAGGGGGCGTCAAGGGCCTTTGTTCTCTCAGACGTTGAGACGGACGCCGCCGGGCTGGCCGGTAAACTGCCGTCGATCCTCTCGGGATGTGGCCAGAAAGACCGTGTCCCGCCCAGGGCGATGCGGTCGGGGCCAGCATGCCTCGAACGCAAAACTTTT
>DATJGF010000242.1:0-100659 GCA_035495315.1 Candidatus Limnocylindrales bacterium | reverse complement strand
ACGATGAAACGAGCATCAGGACTGATATCGAGAGAATTGGCGCTTCCCAAGGGCGCTGCCGGTGGGCTGTAGCTTTCGTTCAGCACCGCAAGAAAAGTGGTTTGTAAATCGTAAGCACATAACTGGTTAGTAGTCCCAACGTTTTTCGTATAGACAAGCAGCAGGCCATCGCGGCTGAAACGCAGGCCGGGATAGGTTCCGGCAACTGCAGGGTCAATCGCTACAGTCGTGCCGGTTTGGATATTTGCGAGATAAAGATGGCGACCTACGCCGGCGGCCCCCGTCGCTGAGAAGGCAAACCGGGTTCCGTCCCTTGTGGCGACAAGGTTCCGAAACGAAGAGAGGGAGGTGAGCAAGTTGGTATTAGACCAGCCAGCGGCCTTCGTGTCCCAAACATAGAGATTCGTGCCGCTGCCGGAACTAAATGCGCCGATCACCCCGACCAAGTTCGCATCAGGGTTCATCGTGGCAAGGGCTACGCCAGTGAAGGTTAGTGGATAGGTGTTACTGCTGACCAAATCGCGTAGAAACAGGTTTTCTCCGGAGAAAGTCCCTGGAGCCAGGTTGGAGGCAAGGCTACGGAACAAAACGTACCGGCCATCGGAGCTGAGGCACGGGGAGTAGGAAGCTTTGTTGGCCGGCCCAGCATTGTTCGAATTGACGGTAACGAGAGTAGTGGCGCCTGTTTGCAAATCGCGGATAAAGACGTCCTGAAGGTGATTGGCATCTCCGCTGATAAGGTCATCGGCGGCGCTGGTGAAGGCGACGAATCGCCCATCGGCACTCAGGGCCGGATCCGTGGAGGGACCATCACCCGTGAAGCCGTTGGTATTGACGCTGACGAGAAGCGGGGTAGTCGAGGCGAAATCGCTGAGGAAAATGTCGCGACAGCCGTTGGTGTCATTGAGCGAAAGGTTATCCGCTTCACTGCCAAATGCGACGAACCTGCCGTCGGGATTGATGGCTGCGGTGGCCAGGCTGCTGGGCCCGTTCGGGGTGCCGGAGGCAAGACTTGGCGCATGAGCCGAGACTAGTTCAGTTGAGGCGGCGAGGAGGTCACGGACAAAGACGTCGCTGTTCCCATTGCGGTCATTGGGTACGAGGTTGCCGTCTGGTGAATCGAAAGCAGCGAATCGACCATCGGCACTCAGGCGAGGGACGGTAGCAGGACCGATGATCGAGCCGATGCCGTTGGTGTCGGCATCAATTAGGGAGGTCGTGCCGGCTTGGAGGTCGCGGACATAGAGATGGTAGCCACTGAAAATTGTATTTGCAGTGAGATTACTGGCGCTGCTGAGAAAAGCGACATAGCGGCCGTCGGAAGTAATTGTTGGCCAGTCACAGACTGTGTTGGCGGAGGCTTGGCCATTCCGATCCGCGCTAGCAAGTGTGATGGAACGTGATTGGGCGTCCCAGACACAGATGCAGGTTGTCGTGCCGTTGTTACCGTTGGTGTTTGCAATAAAGGCAATGAAACGGCCGTCGGGTGTCATATCGAGACTGCGGCCATCATCCAACTGGCCCATGGTGACTGCGGCGTTGGTGTGGACAACATCGGTTGAGCCACTACTAACGTTGTAGCGAAGAATGACTCCAACCGCAGAAGCATTCTTGCCGGCTGCGAACGCGACATATTGGCCATCGTCGCTGATGACGGGACTAAAGCAGGTTATGTTAGAGGATTGAATGCTCGTGAAAGCTGCGGTACGCGCGCCGGCACTGGCCCAGGTCGTAGTGCCGGCAAGCAGGTCGCGGAGGTAAACGTCGCCAATGGCTCGAACTCCGGGCACCAGGTTGGTTGCTGTGCTGGTGAAAACGACAAAGCGGCCGTCGGGGGTAATGGCTGGCGCTTCCGAACTGCCGCCGGGAATGGTGGTGTTAGTAGAAACTGCGCCGACACTGACAAGTAAAGTTGTTCCAGCCTGCAAGTCGCGCAGGAACACATCCGGGATACGGTTGTTATCGCCAGCAACCAGGTTATTGGCGGCACTGACAAAGGTGACATAGCGGGCGTCAGGAGTCATCGCTGAATTGCGTGAAGCGCCATTGCCGGGTGCGTTATTGGTGCTAGTACTGACCAGGACAGTCGTGTCGCTGAGCAGATCGCGAAGGAAAACATCGCTGGAATTATTGGTATCATTCGGGGTGAGATTGCTGGCGCTGCTTTCGAACAGCGCATAGCGGCCATCGGGTGAGATATCAACCGGGAATGAATCGGCGTTGCCACCAGATGTACCGGAGAGGTTGGCGTTGACGAGTGCGGTTGTGTTATTGGTGCGATCGCGCAGAAAGACATTGAGAGCGGCGGGGATACGTGTGGAAAATGATGTGTTGGTGCCTGTCGCCAGGTTATTGGCGGTGCTGGCAAAGAGGACAAAACGGCCATTGGCGCTGATGACAGCGGAAGAGGAGTCACCGCTGCCGCCGACGGGCGGAGCCTGAGCTGGCTCCAACGAAGAGATGATTTGAAAGGGTTCGGCTCGGGCGGAAAGAATTAGCGAGGGAGCGAGCAGCACGAAGGCTAAAGCTCGAGGAAGGTTATTCATAAGTCACTTATTCCTCCTTTGGGTACGCCATTCTGAGTTATATCTTGTCGGGCATAGCGTGACCTACTGCAACACAAAATGTCAAGATTGATCACCAGGGCTCACGAACGGGGGGCGCATCCGCACACTGCCCCCGGAACGCTGCATTTACGCGGCAGTCACGTGGCAAACTGTCCGCCTGGCGCGTGAACTCGGCGTTCCTATCCTTCAGACGATGCCAGCTCGGGGGCAGTGTGCGGTTGCAGCCACCAACGGGCGCAAAGGTCGCCAAGCGTAGATAAAAAAACCGATGTAGGGTTAGTCCTCTGCGCCGAGTCTATTGTCTCGTTCTTTGCGGCCTTGGCGATCTTTGCGTGAGGCTCGTGGTGCAACGCCACCTCGCGCGAGCCACAAGCCGATCAATCATCCAGACCGTGCGAAGTAGGCGGTCCCGCGCCCACAATAATGACCAGCGGCAGGAACATGGCAATCACGATGCTGCCGACGACAATCGCCAGCAAAACGATCATGATAGGCTCAAGCAGCGAGGTAAGGGCACTTGCAGCGTTGTCGACTTCGTCGTCGTAGTTATCGGCAATCTTCATCAGCATCTCTGGCAAGGCGCCGGTTTGTTCGCCAACATCAACCATACCCGCAACCATCGCGGGAAAAATTCCTGAGGCCTTCAGGGTCGGCGCGATGGGATCCCCTTGCTTAACATTTTCATGCACGTTGGCAATTATCCTGCCGACTATGACATTGCCAGCGGTGTCTTTTACGATCGTCAAAGCTTGCAGGATAGGAACCCCATTGCTGACCAGGGTACCTAGTGTACGGGCAAAGCGCGAAATTGCTGCCTTGCGAAACAGCGGACCCAGAATGGGCATCGCGAGCTTGAGTCGGTCGAAGGACCAGCGCCCGGCAGAGGTGTTAAGGCCGAAGGCCAGGAGTGTAATAAGTGCCACCGCCGCCAAGGCAAGCAGCGGGAGCCGATGGGTCAGAGCGGTGCTGAGCTCGAATACGAACCGCGTGAAGGCAGGCAATTGGGCGCCATTCATCAAGCCATCGAAGACTTGTTTGAACCTGGGGACGACGTAGGTCATGAGCACAGCCACAATCGCTGTAGCAACCGTCATCACAGCGCAGGGATAAAACATGGCGGCGGTTATCTTGCCCCTGATTTTCTGGGCTTTCTCCATGAACTCGGCCAGGCGAGTCAGGGTGATTTCCAAAGCTCCGCCGACCTCGCCGGCCTTCACCATATTAATGTAGAGGGCATTGAAAGTTCTGGGGTGCTGCGAGACCGCCTCAGCCAGCGAACTGCCGCTCTCAATATCGCGCGCGAGATCGTTGAGGATGCGTGTAAGGGCCGCTTGTTCGGCCTGCTCGGCCAGGACACGGAGCCCGCGAAGCAACGGCATGCCGGCGTCAATCAGGGTGGCCAATTGCCGTGTAAAAATAGCAAGCTGTGCCGGCTTGAGCTTCGGTCGGAACCCGAAAAGGTCCAAGCTCTTGTTGCCTGACCGGCGGTGGTCACGTAAGCCTGCGAAGAATGGTTTGGCTGCCGAGTGCCGGGAGACTTTGGTCGGAAACAATCCCATTTCTTTGATGCGGCGGATCGCCTCGTGCTGGTCGGCAACATCGAGTTTGCCCCGGGTTTCTCCGCCACCAGGATCAACGGCTATATAGCAATAGCTGGACATAAGAAGTGAGGTGAAACGATTAAACAGCGATCAAGTTGTGCATAGCAGGGCTAATGTCTTTCATAACTCTTTGGACAGGCTTAACCGCAAAGAGTCACGAGGCGTGGTGACCCGATCGGCCTCGGTCAGGGTTATCAGCTAGTTGTCGAGACAGCGGATAAGCGGCGGCGAAGGCGAGGAGTGCCGAGGCGAGGAGGCTTCTTCCGCGGGAGCGGCGGGCCGAGTTCCGGTTCGGCGCTGAAGCACGGTCCAAAGGCCGCGTTGGAGGTCGTTGGCCGCGGGTGGTTTTGGCAGAATGAGATCGACGGTTGAAGAAACGGGATCGTCTGAGCCGAGGAACATGCCCCAGCCGGTCAGGAGGATGACGGGGGTCGAGGGCGACTCGCTCTTAAGCTGACGGGCGAAAGAATAGCCGTCCATTCCCGGCATGCCAAGGTCGGTGATGACGGCATCGAAATCCTGGTGTTGTTCCGCGCATCCGCGGAATAGGGTGAGTCCTTCTTGGCCGCCCAGTGCGGTGCTGGGTTGGTGGCCGAGGTGCTGGAGCAGTTCCTGAAGCACCTCCAGCACGAGCGGCTCGTCATCGATGCAGAGGACGCGCAGGGGGGAAGGACTTCCCACGGGCTGTTCCAGTTGGGGCGGAGCGATCAGTTTCGTGGCGATGTTCGGGGCAAATATCAGCCGCATCGTCGTGCCTTTTCCAGGAGCACTACTGATATCGATGCGGCCGCCCTGGCGTTCCATAACGCCATAGACCATGGCCAGGCCGAGGCCGGTTCCGCGCTTGCCCTTGGTCGTGAAGAATGGCTCCAGGCAGCGACGGCGGGTCTCATCATCCATACCGCAGCCGGTATCGGTGACTTCGACCTGCACTGCGGAAGTCGTGGGCAGGGTTGGGTTGGGATTGGGAACGGCGATTTGCCGGCTACGCAAAGTAAGCTCCCCACCCTGAGGCATCGCATCGACGGCATTGATAATGAGATTGACTAGCGCCTGGCGGATCTCGGTTTCGTTGGCAAGGATCGGAGGCACCGCCGGATCCAGCTCAGTTGTGAGTTTGATGACCACGCCGCGTTGTTGCGGGATATCGCGCCAACGAGGCCGGCTGAGATGAATAGCTTCCTGGACTGCCTCGTTCAAGTCCAGTTCGACCAACGGCTCATCGGGTTCGCGCTGCCGATAAAACTCACGCATACGGCCGACGATCGTCGCGATATCCTGGGCGGCAGTTTTGATGGTCCGCAAGAAGCGCAACCCGCGAGCCGAAACATTCGGTTCGCTTTGGGCGAGGAGGTCGGCAAAGCCAAGCACCGGCGCCAGGGCGTTGTTGATGTCGTGGGCGATGCCGCTGGCAATCTGACCCAGAGCGCGCAATCGTTCCTGCTGGAGGGCGGATTGCTGCGCGGTGTGCAGGCTGCAGTAAGCAGTTTGGAGTTCCGTATAAAGCTGGGTTTGGCGCGCGGCCAGAGCAACGTGTTCGCCCAGGGTTTGCAGGAAACTGGAATCGGCGCTGGTGAATTCGACTTCAGCGCGGCGGCCGACCAGGAGGGCGCCGAGAAGTTTGCCTTCCGCCTGCAACGGAACGGCCAGCGCACATTGCAAGCCCGCCCGAGTCAATTGCTGGGCAAGGGGAGAGGGTTGAGTGGAGCCGCTGCCGATGATTGGGAAAATATCGCCTTGTTCGCAGGCGGCGAGGAATGCGGGGGAGATAGCCAGAGATTCCCCAATACGCTGTCCAGCGGATGAACCGACGGCAGCGCTGTTTGGGCCGTGGGCGATAATGGCAAATTCACCGCGTTCAGGGTCAAAGGTGCAGGCGCTGCCGAAATCGATCCCCAGACGGTCCTCGAGGTGACCTAACAAGACGTGAAAGACGCTCGCCAGATCGGCGCGTTCGGCGACGGCGCGTGTAATCTGGTTGATGAGAGACATGCGTTCGACCTGCTGCCGGAGCATAACCTCCGCGCGCTGGCGGTCCAGAACCTGGGCGCTGAGTTCTCGAGTGCGCTCGGCGACCCTGGCCTCGAGCTGGGATCGCGCCTCGTACAGCGCCGCGTCCTGGGCGCGAATTTGACCAAGCAACTGGTGAAAATCATCGATCAAGGCGCTCAATTCGTCGTTATCGCGGCACCGGGCAGCTCGACTGTTTTTTTGATCACGCGAGACCGTGTCGGCGGTTCGCATCAAATCGAGCATGGGTCGCGCAATAAGCCGTTGAAGCCACGAGGAGAGGCCGGCCGCACCGAGGAAGGAGGCGACGAATATAAACAGTGCAATGCCTGCACCAATCAGCTCAACCTCGAGTTCATTGCTGCGGCTGATGGGAATGGGGCCAATCATCAGCTGGAACATGGCAAGGCCCAAAACTCCCAACAGCACGGCGCCGCACATGCAGAGCCAAACCACGCACATCTGCTTGAGCTTGAGGGAAAGTTTCGGAAAAACCTTCATCAGCAAATCTGCAGCAATACAATTTTGTAACCTTAGGGCTTATTCAGCCAAGCGTCCTCGTATTGGCTCCTGAACGAGCAAACTGTCGTTGCGCCCTATTCGCGGGTTCGAAAAGGAGCAGGTCTGGTGCCAGTAACATCAGGATTGAGAGGTGATAATCCTGGCGTAAGATCCATATTGACAAGAGGTAAGAATGATTTGTTTTTGGGCGATTGCACAGAACTGCGAAGGCACAACCAGGCGATGCGATTAGCCTCCAATCGCGTTTTTCGATCTTCGAATAGAACCGCCTGGAACTTTTCGGCCCTCGTTGCCTTACTTCACTTCCAGGTTAAGCTGGTGTTTTTCAAGAATGCTGCCTTCGGCGAAGGCGAGTTGAGCGAGCATTTTGTTGTAATCAGCCATGGCCTGGAACTCGGCAGTGCGAGCGGCGGTAAGCGTCTCCTGGAGCTGGAGGACGATGAAAGCGGTCGACAGCCCGTTCTGGAGTTTTTTCTGTTCGGCGGCGAGAGCCGCTTCGGCGTAGACGCGTGCCTGGTGAGTTGAGCCGATTTGGATATAGCGCGACTGGACGCGGTTCACGAGGTCGGCCACCTGGACGAGGACGTCCTGCTCGGCCTTCTTGAGCTGCAGTTCAGCGATTTGTTTGGATGCCTTACTGGCGCGATAGCTATTCCTTTCGGTGAGATTAGCCAACGGAACGGTCATGACGACTCCGTAAAAATAATTCGGATTTAAGAAGCTGTAGGTGTGATTGACGGCGGTGCTGGTATCAGGGTCAATGCCGACGCCACCGTAGCCTCCGACAAGGTCGACATTTGGAAAGAGTTGGTTTTTACGGAAACGGATCATGACCTCGCTCTTTTCGATAGCAACGCGGGCTTCAATCAAATCCGGACGGTTCTTAAGTGCGTTGTAAAAGCTTTCGGAACGGCTGACTGCCGGAGGGATAGCGAGCAAGGGATCGCTGGGTTGAACTTCGACATCCATCCAGGTCCTGAAGTCGTCGGTGAGGAGGCTTTTCAGCAAGTTCTGTTGAGCCTGCAGCACCTCACGCGCAGCGGCCAGCGCAGTGATGGAGTTCTCCAGTTGGGTTTGAGCCTGGTCAATGTCCAAGGGCGGGAGGTCTCCCAACTGGACGCGCCGTTTAGTTTCAGCGACCAATTGTTGTCGCAGTTCAAGGGCTTTTTCCTGCACGCGCACGCTTTCGCGCGCGGCGATAAGGTCGTCATAGGCCAACTCGACAGCCAGGGTAGTCCTCATCAATTGAAACCGGAAGGCTTCCTGCGAGATCTTGAGATCCTTACGCCGGATGAGGATCTGCTGGCGCTGGGCGTCGATCCAGAAATCGCGAAGCAAGTGCTGGCGCAGAGCGATTTGGGCATCGGCGTAGGTGTTATTGGTGTCCCTAACGCCGCCGGGAAAAAGGATAGCGTCTCTGGGGGAGAGGCTGAAGTCGGTTTTCGCATGTTGCTCGCTGGCGAAGGTGTTGAAATCGTAGGTGAGGCCGATGGGCAGTTGACCGGTGAGGCCGGCGCTCAAGGTGTCATTGTTGAGCTCGTAGGGGAAGTCGGGACCGCTCTTCTTCGGGTCGAAGTTGCCGGGCTGATCGATAAAATCGTGCTGTGCGCGAAAAGTGAGCAAGGGGCTGTAAACTCCCCAAGCGCCTCTGAGATCATACGCAGCGATATCTGAAGTGAGTCGAACGATCCGCAGATCGAGGTTGCGACTCAGGGCCAAATCGACGCATTCGCGCAACGACAAGGGGCGGGTGCCGGAGGCTGTGTTTGTGGTTTGGGCTGAGCACAAACTCCCGTTCAGAAGGAGCAAGCCCATCAACGCGCAGGGCTTAATTGCGAGGAGCAGCGAACGGGCGGGAAGTTGCGGCTGGACGGTGTCGCAGGACGGGGAGGCGGCAGCTCGCATCGCGGGTGATGATAATCGCGGGCGTTGAGTGATCAAATCTCGGCTTCGTCCTCGTGCATATAAACGGAGACATTCGCGAAGCCTTCGGTGCTGCTAAGTTCCGCCTGGAGTTCGCTGGACCGGGAAGTGTCGCGCAACAGAAGGCGATAAGTGATGTCAGTGCCTTCGTTGGTAGCACGACGTTCGCTGGCCAGGTCGAGCCGGGTCGCATGGCGCTTGAGCACGCGGCGCAACGTTTGCAGGCGCGCGACTACATCGCCGGTGACGCGCAAGCTGAGGACTGCATCATAGCGATTTCGCACGCCGAAACTCATGAAGCGCAGCAATAAAAAGGCGATACCAATACCCAAAGCAGCAATGACCGCCAATGCGAAGCGGCTCGTGCCGATCGCGAGGCCTTCGGTAACCACCCACAAGATGAAACTTGTATCGCGAGTATCCTTTAGAACATTCCGAAAGCGGACGACGCCAAAGACCGCTAGCAAGCCGAAGATAACGAGCAGGCTGCCGGACATTGCGGCTATGAGCATTGCGACGATGACCGGCAGGATCGCGAGGGCGCCGACGAAAGTGCGCGAATACGAAAGCGCCTCGTGGGTCCACATGTAAATGAACCCGATCAGCAGGCCGATCGTAAAGGCCAGTACGATCATGAACAGGACCGTGCGGCCGTCGGCCGCGCCGGGCCAGTCCGGCCGCGCCAGCGCATTCATCAAATCAGTCATAATGCAGTTTCAAGTTTTCCACTTGTTCGGGCAGAACTCGCCGGCCCCACTGGAGCTGCTGGGCATAAACGCAAGCCGAATATTTGCACACCGGAATTTGCCTGAGGTTGAAGATTCTGGCGAGATCGAACATCCAACCGGGCGCCCGGTCGTTGAATTTGAGCTCCAGGATGACAGCCTTGGGAGGCAACGGTTCCAGATACGGTGGCAGATAAGGACGCCAGCCGGTCTTGGGAACCTGCAATCGGCTGCTGCCGTCGTAACTGCTGCCTCTGACCCGGCGGTCCAAAGTAACGCGCAGTTCCTCGTCGTCGGGCGCTTCCCAAATCTCACGGAAGTAAGAGACGTAAACCGCGCCACGAGCCCGGACGGTGTTGGCAAAGCGCCAGAAGTCCTCGTTGACATCCTGCCGGCGCTTGCCGTGAAGCAACTGAGAACAATCTGCGAAATAGGGCTGTTCGGGCCAACCTTCGGAGAGGATTTGCCGCACACCTTCGCGGCTGATCATGGCGCGATCCTTGCGGATGACCTCACCGACTCGTCGTTTGATCTCCAGGAACGCCGGGCGCTCCCATTTGTCGTCATAGAACCGGATACGCAGTTTCATCCGATTTTTGTGACCCGTATACGACTGTCGGTAAAAGAAAAAATCTGGTGAATCCAGATACAAACTGATGACCGGGTGGCCCCGGATCGGGCCTGAGCCGTTGTGCTCGGAAGGTCGCAAGAAACTGCTGACGAAATCCGCGATAGCGATCGCCCGAGGCTCTTCGATGACGTACTTTAGTTCGAAACGCGCACTATGGCCCATGGGCGGGCTTCAGGTTGCGGCCGAACCCGGTTGCAGGACAGGAACACGGCGTTTTGGGCGACAGGCAGCCTGTTCAAAACGGCGGGTTTCATGCGTGAGTACCTCACGAGCAAAGCGGATGCACTCGATAGGGCGCGGACTAAACACAGTTTCCTTGCCCAGCATGATGACATCGGCTCGTTGCCGTGCGATGAGAGACAAATCCGAAAGCTCAGCTCGCTGCGGCAGGCCGGTTTCGGCAAAACCTTCCATGATTTGGGTGGCGACAACGGTTGTCTTTCCGGCTCGTCTGCCCATTTCGACAAGCTTCTCCTGTGTTTCGGGCAAGCGGATGTAGCCGACTGCCAATCCAAGGTCACCGCGGGCTACCATGATACCGTCCGCCTCGGCGAGGATTTCTTCCGCGCATTCGACTGCAGCAAGGGTTTCAAACTTGGCCATAATCTTCACCTCGCCGGGCAAGTACTCCTTGATTCGTGCGCGGGCGTCCTGCACGTCGCGCGCAGAGGCAATCAGGGAGAGCGCAATCCAATCGGGGTGCAGATTTTGCGCGCTTAACCCGCTGAGGAGGGCGCAATCCGCGGCGGTAATCGGCCTGAAGGCGCTCGGGCTGTCGGGGAGAAAAAGTGAGTTAGAAGATTTTAGTGGCACCGTGCCTTGGACCATGCTGGCGAAAACGCAACCATCGCGCAGTTCGTCGACAACAAAATTAAGGCGACCGTCGCAAAACCACATGCGCTGGCGCGTGACGAGGTTTTCGAGCAATTCCCCTAAGCCAGGCAAGGGCACCGAAGGCAATCCATTTTGGTTAGCGGTGGCCGACGAATTCTGCGGGTCCCAAAACAGCACGCGGTCGCCAGGGTTCAGGCGCAGTTCCTGCATGGAGCCGGTTCGCGGACGTGAAGAGGGAAGATCCAGCAGTAATTGAACCTGGGTCTCGGCCAGAGCGGCGGCGCTGATGACGCTTTGAGCGTTTTGTATGTGGGGACGTTGTCGATACCCACAAGGCAACCTGAACCAGCCCGCACCGGATTCTATGGCGCGCAGTAAATCTTCGGAGGTCTCCAAGGTTGGGCCCACCGTTGCCATAACCTCCGGGGCCTTCCAATTTGCGGCTTGCCGCTGTTCGACGTCAGATTTCTGGTTCACTGGTTAAGTCACATCCACTTGGCGGGCCGCAGTTTCCACTCAAATGTTACAACAATGTAACGGTGCTATGACGGCTGCGTCAAGTTCTTCGTTGACATTAAGAAATATTATGATTCCGCCAAAAGAAACAGCACACGTCGTTCCAGTTCACCTAGAATCGCGGCTGAGCGAAAACCTGCTGCCAGGGCCATTTGACGCACCTCTTTGCCGCTAAAATAAGTCTTATCCGGGCTATGTTGATGTCGGGCGCGGGCATGAAGGTTCAGGAAATCAAGGATGGCAATCCCCTGCGGCCGGAGCCCTGTTCGCACTGAGTTTAGCAGGCGCTCGCCTTGGATGCGTCCGTAGTGCGACAGCAAAATGCCGCGGGATAAGACCATTTTTGCCGGGGGACAGAACTCGGCAATTTTGAAGCAATCCGCGATCAGAAAGCGGGCGTTTTTAATGCGCTTTCGATGAGCCCGACAGATCATTTGTTTGCTGATATCTATTCCGACGCCCCACGCGAAATGGGAGATGACGTCAGCCAACACCAGCCCGGTCCCGCAGCCGACGTCGATAACGCCACCCTTGGCGCAGCTGTGGCGACGTCCATCAATCACGCGATGGGCTTCCCGGAGGAACCGGGAATAACCTTCGTCCTCGTTCAGATGACAATCGGGATTGAGCAGCGCCTGGTCCCAGCCCGCTGCACGCGCGTCCCACCGCGTGGCGATTTTATCTAATTGTCTTCGTGTATAAATCTGGTTGGCGTGTTGCTGAGGCGAAGCGGAGGCTGACTGCTTTACAGCCGGGATTGTTCGAGGAGAGTTCACAACACGATCTGCCCCTTTAGCACCTTGTAAGTGGCGACGAGTTCATCACAGCCGGGATAATCGCGCCAATGCCACCGATCCGGCAAACCAATCTGCGTTGTGATGATCCGGCGCACAAGCTGGGTGGGCGTGTCATGCCCGTCATAGACGTGTCGAGTGCCATCGTTTTCCTGGACAAAGAGGTAGCCATATTCAGCCCGGCGCAACCGCGCCAGTTCAGTCAGCGAGCCGATGCTAAGGTTCATTCGGCACTGGAGGTGCGGATGAACCGCGACATTCGCAGGAAAAATATTAAAGTGGGCGTGATCCACACAGCAGTGGCCCTTGCTGCGATCCAAAGCCGAGCCGTGCTCGAAGATTAATGGAGCAACACCCCAATGTTCGATCAGGGCCTTTTGGATGGCTCGCAGCAGTTGCTCCAGGCGGGCGAAGTTGCTGCGACCCAGATAAGCCATCGAATGAGTGTGCGCTCGGGTTAATAGCAACAATCCTCCTTCGATAAACTCACCCAACGGGGGCATCAGCACGAAATCATCATCTTCATAGATTATACGTGAAGCAAGGCGACCCTGCAGACAGTCTCGAAAGACCGTATCATCTTCACCTTCCAATTCCGCGCAGAAAGGACACTGATATCGGGCGTGTAAGGCGTATTTGCCAGCTTCCTCCGGGACGTCAGGGTTTAGTGTTAAGTGGAGATTTAGGGCATCAGTTTCGAGCGCGGCCAGGGCGCGAGCCCGGTGCAGTAGATGCGCTTGCTCGATTGGTGCGTTGGGTACGAACAAGTCGGACAAAGGCATGAGTGGGTCGCGCGGCTGTCGCAAAGGGTCAATGTGCCCCTCAATCGAGCCGCTCCAGCTTTTCAGTGCTCCATCGATCCAGCAGCCGATATGGCACTCCATCACGGCGGCCTTGGACACCCCCGTCAATAAACGGTCGAGTCCGGCGGCCCCGAGACTGCGAATCACGACCGACGTTAGGGGTCCTGGGAAAGGTCTATAGCCATGCAGCACGAGTCCGGCGTCATCGACCAAAACGGGACGGCCGCACAGAGCCGCCATGGCTTTGGCTTTGGCGGCAAGCGCTTCTGGGAAACTGAAGCTCTGCAATTCTGAGAGGGGTTGTGGAGGCGGGCGCAACTCAATCCGCAGCCGTTCGAGCTCACTTTGGAAAGGGGCGTATTTGGAGGGGTTTGTGGTGACCAGCGTCAGCATTGTTGCTTGCGCAGCAGGGCCGTCGTTTTGCGAACCACTTCCTGGGGATCAGCTTCGTCCACATTCAGGAATACCAGATTAGGGGCCTGGCCGAGCAGCCAATTGTAAAAAGCTTGTTCGCGCCCGTGGAAGCCAGCACGCGCGGTTAGTTCGTCCAAAGCGCGGTCCGGGCCTGATTTCTTGGCGATACGAGCCCGGCAGGTCTCGAAAGAGGCCTCCAAGACGATAGTCAATTGTGGAATGTGGATCAGATGCGCGACTGGCCGGAGCATCGCCAGCAGCGCTTGAAGGTGATCGCTGTTTTGGGCGGCGTGCACGGCCAGAGTCGACCAAATGGACCGATCCATGATGATGAGCGGCTCGCTTCGCTGGCGCAGCAACCGCATCTGTTCAAAGCAGCCGCTCAGAAAGAACATCGCGGAGGCGAACCATTCGGCGTCCCGGATCATGCGAACTTTGAAGCTCTCGGTAAACCAGGCTTCGTCAGTGCCGAGGCAATAGGGTGCGCTCAATTCGCGGGCCAAGGTCTGGCAAAGGGTTGTTTTGCCGGCGCCATTAGGCCCTTCGACCGCTACCACTAAGGGCGGCCCGGGTTTGCGCGCGGCGAATCGGGGCAAGGTGAGAGATCCCAGTGCCCGACGAAAATCTTCAAGGTCGAGATTCATCAAGCGCTGAGAACTGTCGCTGAAGACCGGAACACATTCATCGAGTTACGGCTTAAAGGAGTCGTGTAGATATACTCTGATTCCGGTTCCGCATCGTCGCTGTTGACGTATCCAGCGGCTTCAAGCGCCTGGCCAGTCGCTTCCAGCAAGTCCACCAATTGGGTATGGCTTAGATAGTCGAACCGAATATTCCCATCCAGGCCTCCGTAACAAAAACTCTCGAATGATTTCCGGTTGGCGATATGAATGCCAAAGTGTTCAGGCTGGGTATAGTAAATCGTGCCGGGAAAAGGAATCAACTGGTGAATTGAGATTTCGTGCGGACGCAACTGCAGCATGAACTCAATCGATTCATATTGGTCGCCGAGTGAGCCCGGCAAACCATAAATCCAGCCCGTCTTGACACGCAGGCCTGCTTCCAGCGCCGCCGCAATCCCTTTCTGGATCTGCGCTTTCGTCATGCCTTTTCTCGCGTCCCGCAATATTTTCTCCGAGCCGGACTCTACGCCGAAATAGATCCGCTGGCAGCCGGCTTGTGCCAAAGCGGCCGCGATTGCGTTATCGACCCGATCGGCGCGCATCTGTCCAATCCATCGCAAGCCCAGGTTGCGCGCCGCACCGGCCTCACAAAACCGGCGGATGTCCTGCTTGCGGAGCAGGAAAATATCGTCGGCGAAAAATATCTCGCGCGCGCCGAAGGAGTCGCGCAAGTGCTGCATTTCATCGAGAACTTTTTCATGCCAGCGGATTGCGACGCCATCATTGCGGACCGTGCCCGTGTAATTGCAGCAGAAGGCGCAATGGTGAGGGCAACCGCGAGAGGCGAGCATCGAATGGTGGGTATAACGCGGTAAATTGTATAAGCTGCGATCTACGATGGGCAGGCCATCGAGCGCCGAGATCTGTGACCATCCGGCGGTGCGCGTGACGGCTCCGGTGTCATCGCGAAACACGACCCCAGGAAGAGTCCCCGGATTTGCCCCGCTTTGCAGGCAGGCCACGACCTGTTCAATGATCGCTTCGCCTTCACCGAGCACAACCAGGTCCGCGCCATCAGCAATCACATCTTCCGGAAACAGGGTTGCATGAATACCGCCCGCAATGATCCTCGTTTGGGGATAGCGGCGCCGGATTTCGCGGATTTGTTGCTGCGCGACTGGGTAATTTGGCGTGATGATGGAAAAGCCAACAACATCAGGCTCAAACTCGGCTACCTCGCGGAGCAGCGACGCATCGGATAGACCCTCGGCATTTTGATCAAAAATGCGGACCGCGTCTCCGTTTCGTTTAAGAATCGTTCCCAGAAAGCCGACGCCCAAGGGGTATTCCCGGTACATCTGCTTCGGGTTGTAGGAACGCGGTACCGCGAAGAGCACCTTCATGCCTTCGGGCCTCCATGAGTTTGCGACAGGTTTCTTAAGACCGCGTTCTCTGAATGCTTCTGGCTAGCCTTTTCGGACTCACCGGCTGGCCGGGTTCGTACATTACGTTGGGAATCGATAAACTGAAGCGGTCGGTTTCCAGGCTTGTCGATGAAGTTGGGGACCGTCAGCTCGACCTTAGTTGCTTCCAGCAATTTCCTGATTTCAGGGAGATCCTGGTGATAGACATGACAGGAGCCAATGAATCCAGTGACGGTGCCGGAGGGCAGGCCCAAGCTATCAGCGACTTTGCGAGCCATAGAAGCAACGCAATGACCATCTGCATAAAATTTGCGAAAGGCGTCCTGGCCGCGCGCAAAATATATGGTGTGGACTGTTCTATCGCGGATCAGAAACTGAATCACATTGATGCAGGGGACCTTTCCATCACCTGTGCCGCAAAGGGTAAGGACCGCTCTTTTGGTCCAGGTTTCCTGACGGAGCAAGTCAATGACGTCTTCCAGGTCGTTGCGTCCCGCGGGCCCACGAATCAGTTTGGCGTAGCTGTGCCCGAGGGCATTCCGGCCTTCGCCAAAAAAGACCTTCTCCATGTTGGCAACCATCTCCGCGTCGCCGAATCGCTGAAGGATCGCATCGTCAATGGTCGCGGCCGGAAACTCGACCTCCACGCCCAAACACTCCAGGCCTTCGGCGGCCATAGCAGTTCCTCCCTGCAAAGTCCGATTTACGATATTAACCCACGCCCTTCCAAGGCTGGCAAATTTCAGTTGAATGCTAATGATAAGCAGTTTGGATACAGCAAAATAAGAAGTCAACGAAGGAAACCCAATTGCTGAGTCCGTATTATTCCCTAATAATGATCCTGATGCGATTGCCGCGTTTAATACTGGCGGGCTTGTTGGTTTTGGCCGGCGGTGCCGAGCGAGGGGTAGGTGACAGCGCGGTCGCAGCTTCGTCGGCACAAAATGGGGCCCAGTCGATTACCCGATACAAGTTGGTCCGGCCGGCGCGTTATCCGGGAATGTGCGATGCCTCCGGAGCCGTGGCGGTGAGTTCGAATCTGTTTGTGGTTGCCAGTGACGAGGATAACGTGCTGCGCCTGTATAAGAGCGAGCAGCCTGGGCAGCCAGTCAAGGAATACGATTACAACACGTTTTTGGACGTGCGTGGCAAGTCGTTGGAGGCCGACCTGGAAGCGGCAGCGCGCATCGGCAATCGCGTCTTTTGGATTGGGTCTCATGGGCGTAACCACGTGGGCAAGGTGCGGGAAAATCGCGACCGATTCTTTGCAACGGATATCGAAGTGGATGGAGACAATGTAAAATTGGAACCAGTGGGCAAGCCTTATGAACGGCTGCTGGAGGATTTGATTGATGATCCGACATTTGCGCAGTTTCATCTTGCGGAGGCTGCGCTCCACGCTCCGAAAGACGAGTGGGGTCTCAACATTGAAGGTTTGGCTGCGACGCCGGAAGGCCACCTGCTGATTGGATTTCGGAATCCGATTCCTAAAGGGAAGGCTTTGATTATTCCGATGCTGAACCCGAATGAAGTGGTCCAAGGGCAGCGCGCTAAGTTGGATGCGGCAATGCAATTGGATTTGGACGGGCTAGGCATTCGGGATATGGCCTACTTTGAGGGGACATACGTAATTATTGCCGGTCCACCCGGCGGGGGAAGCCACTTTGAGGTGTTCAGTTGGGCCGGAAGCTCCGCAGAACCACGAGAGATTAAGGTGAAGCATCTGAAGGAATATCACCCCGAGGCTATTATCATCTACCCGGAGAAAGGTCTGCAGGAGATTCAGATTCTGAGCGATGACGGGGCAATGACTATGGATGGGACACCTTGTAAGGACAAAGACCCAAGCCAACAAGGTTTCCGCAGTTTCTGGCTGAGCCAACGACCGTAGTTTTGAGCAAACCTGCCAAGTAACCAATGCAGGATTCCCCTTATTGCCATCTGAGATGGAAGAACATGTTATTGGTGGGGATCGGGACTTGCATTTGGAATTCAATTTCATTGGTTCGGCCGACAAGCACTCGCGAATCGGGGAGCGATGTCCAATTGCCGGCGCCCAGGTTTGGCTTTTGCAGTACCATATACCGATCACAAACGCGCGCTGGCCACGTCAGGGAAAGATTGTTCTGGTCAACGTTGATTCGGAGCGGGGTTGGACCTGGAGGTGGAAAGATGCAGTCTAGAAAGAGTCCTGCTTTGAATGGCTGCAAACCGATCATAAAGGCCGGCGGTAAGGGCAGGGCAGTTGGCGTTACCTGGAACAGTGGCGACGCTCCGGTCCATCCAGCTTCTGTCCCCGATGCCTCCTGCCAGGAACCAAACTCTGCCCCATTCCAGACGCGCACCTGAGCAGTGATGGTAGTTCCAGGCTGGATTCCATATAACACCGCTGCCCCCCGAAGAAGTATCCGTTGGTGGTGAACGTTGCGGTTTTGTAAGGGCCTATGAGCTGTGTTGAATCCATCACGATGCCCGGGGCGTAGAAGAGGCCTGCAACGAAGCCAGGACCATTTAGTTTCAGGGGCCGTTGAAAGTCTGTGACAGGGGCATTAACGTCGGCCCCGAAATTAGCAAAGTTGACGGTGCACTGGGCAAAGCTAGGAGTGGTACCAATAGTTGCCAGGATGAGGCTGAAGAATGAAGTTTTCATACGGTACAAACGAAGATTACTGCCACACCAGGCGGTAGAACATATTGCCCGCCGGGTTCGGGAGGGCGATTTGGTACTCAGGAGTCCCGATTGGCGGCAGGGCGACTAGCACCGGCTGGTCGGGGAGGGTCACCCAGTTTGCGCGGTTTAGGTCGGGATTCTGTTGCACCTTGTACCGCCCGGCGTTGATGTAGGCTGGCCAGGACAAGAGCAGACCATTAGCTCCACTGGACTGAACAGCCACTGCGACTGGCCATGGTTGGGAACACGACAAGCAGTCGTTGCGAAGGCTAAAGGACTGGAGACCCGTCAGCGACGCTGGCGTATAAGGCAGGGAAGTCAGAACGACCAGGAACAATAATGACTCACCAGTCGGTGAGCCAGGGATAAACCGTGCCTGCTCCCACGAACTGCCATAAGCTGAGTTCCATACCCGCACTTGCGCGGTAATAGTTGCGCCTCCTTCCTGCCCGGGAATGGTCCTTACACCGCCAATAAAGTATCCGGATCCACGGAATGTAGCTGGCTGGCGCAACGGGGCGAGGAGGCTCGAATCGGGGACGATGCCGGGCGCCCAGTATAGGTCGGCCTGAAACATATTGCCTAGTTTTGTTGTGCCATCGGTGTCGAAAATGGGAGCATTCGCTCCGCCGCCAAAGTTGGCGAAGCTGAGTGTGCCCTGCGCCAAAGCAGAGGCACAAGCCGCGCCCAGCCCTATCGTGAGCATTATTGTCTTCAGAGGTGCCTTTCGATTCGGCCGTTGCAGTCGGCAGCATGATCGAGGGAGATTTAAGGGCGGGTTAGAGTTCATGGCTATTTGCCTTTCCCAATGCTTAAGGCGAACCAGAAATGGAAGGATGAGATTGCGAATAAAAGTCATAGGAGTTGGCGACTCGAACAAGCGGCCACCCTTTGACCCAAAGCACGCGGGCCTTGTAAGCGGCAGTTTATGGCCATTTCCAGCCTTATCTGCGCGCGGGGCGTTGGCTAATAGAAGTGTCAGCGCCTCGTGGAGGCACTAATAAGCATTTCTACACCGAAAACGATGCTAAATCAACCAACTTCTTGACTCAATGTGCGCTGCTTTTGGATCTTGCGCAGCAGTCTTGACACACATTGTTTGTTATCTTGGTCCTCACAGCCGCCTTGGCCCCTTCCATTGCCTGCGCGTGAATGCGGTGGTCTGCGCTCCAGCTTTTACTCCAAGCCTTCCACCAGGTACAGGTCGCCACCCTGGGAGGTCATTTGATCGAATAGAACCCATTTGCCGCTTGGGGACCAGACGGGGTAATCGATATGGGCATTCGCCTCGGCGAGGTGCAACACGAATTGCGGTTTGGCTCCGGCAGGAGGAAAAGCATAAATCCCTTCGTGATTCCAGTTTTCCAGGAAGGCGGAACCATCTCGCGAAAAGGACATATGACCGCCGACCTTGGTATCCTTTGGGATGGGGAACCAGTTGGTGACCTGGCCGTCGAGGCTCGCCAACGCGATACAAAATTTCTCGTCGATCCAAGAGTTGAACGCAACCTGCTCGCCTCGCCAGCGCAGAAAATGGCCGCCAGTTCCCGTCCGGCTCAGGCGGCGTTGATCGCTGCCGTCCCGGTTCATGACAAAGACCTCTACGCGTCCCTCGCGGTCGGACATGAACGCGATATATTTGCCGTCGGGCGAAACAAAGGGGTTCATGTCCTGGTGAGAATCGGTGGTAAGTTGGCGCGGCGGCGCGGCGGCTTTTTTTTGCTGGTCGAGCTCGACGGTCCAGATGTCGGCATTGCCGGAGCGCAGCGAAAAGAAGACGAGTGCCTTCGCATCTGGCGCCCAGTCCGCCTGGTAATCGCCGCCCGGACCATGAGTGATTTGGACGTCACTGCCCCCGGCCATGGGATGCAGCCACAAGTTCATATTTCCGTCGTCCCGGTCCGAGTTGAAGGCGATCCATTGTTCATCAGGAGACCAGGCGGCGCGGCTGTCCTCGCGGCTGGTATTCACCACAACCTGCGGTGGTCCATTGCTGAATCCAGTGACCGGGTCCACCGGCATCTTCCAAATGTCCGAGTTGGCCCGCATAATTGAGAATATCATTCTGCTGCCATCCGGCGAAAGCGCGGGATGCACGTCCGCGCCTTGTCCAGAAGTGACCGGCTCTGGGTCGGCGGTCGCCTTGCCGTCCGGTCCGACCGCAATGCGCCATATGTTCATGCCGCTTCGGCCCAGGTAAGAAGAGAAATAGATATGGTGGCCGGAAGGCGACCACGTTGGCTGGAGGTATAGCCAATTGGAAGTCAGAGGGAATTGCTGACGCGTCTTCAAATCGATCACCCAGAGGCTGGTCATGTTCTTTTCCTCGCGGCAGAACACGATTTTAGAGCCATCCGGCGCCAGGCTCGGCTCCAGATGGGAAACGGCGCTCGAATCATCTCGGGTCTGCATTTCCAAATGCCGACCGTCGCTATCACAGGTCCAAATTCTGACCCCTGGTACTTCCGGGACGTTGCGATGGAACGCCAGCAGGCCGTTGGTGGCAAAGGTGGGGTTGTAGCCACCGCGTGTCAAAAGCGTCTGTTGACCAGTCTTAAGATCAAGCTTCCAGAGGTCGCCGCCTTCAGAAAAATGTCCCGCGTAGACATCGCTTAGCTCGAGCTTGCCTCCATCCTGCTGACTGCGCCCGAACACAATCTCGTCGGGATTGGCCGGGTTCCAGGCCGGCATGATTTCATCGCGGTTCGTGTGGGTTAGCCGGGTGACCTGATCGGTCTTAAGCGAGCGGACGAACAGGTTTTTGAAACCGTCTGCATCTGCCGCATAGACGATCCGTTCTCCGTCGGGCGACCAGGCCGGCCAATCCTCCAGCCCGGGGTCATAGGTTAACTGACGCGCCGGTTGGAGCTGCATGAGAATGGGGCGCTTCGCGGAGGTGGTCGGTTCGGCACTCGAGTTTTGCGACGCTGCGGTGGTGTTAGGTTGCTTACGGGCCCATGGCCGCCAACTCACTAGAACCAGCAGTAGCACAATGATCAAACCTGCCGGCACGGCGTAAGGTTTCCAGCCTGGACGTGCTGAGCTCGATTGGGGTCCATGCGCCACAGTCGCTGGCGGTGGTGGGGTGAGCCGGGTTTCGGTTTGCAAATCCTTGAGTTCATTGCGCACATCCAGGGCCGACTGATAGCGATCATCCGGGCTTTTCTGTAAGCAATGCCGCACAATCCGCCCCAAATGTTCCGGCAGGCCCGCCTTCAACTCGTTTAAAGAGGGAGGCGAATCGCGGAGGACCGACGACATGATGGCCATCGAGCTGTCCCCCCGGAAAGGCCGTTTGCCCGTCGCCAGTTCGAACAGCAGAATGCCGAGGGAAAAAATATCTGTGCGGTGGTCTACCTTGCGGCCCTCGATCTGCTCGGGAGACATGTAAGCCGGGGTACCGAGAATTTGTCCCTGGCGTGTGACTTGCGGCGCCGTGGGCGCCTCAGAATGCACGGCGGACTCTTCCGACTCGAACAATTTAGCCAAGCCAAAGTCGATCACTTTGATCTGCCCGCGACCAGTCACCATGACGTTCGAGGGTTTCAAGTCGCGATGGCCGAAGCCCTTTTCGTGAGCCGCTGCGAGAGCATCGGCCAGCGGGATGGCGTAACTGAAGAGTCTATCCAGATCGAAACCGTGCTCGGGGATCAGGTCGTCCAATGGCCGGCCTTCCACCTTTTCCATCGTTAAAAAATCATATCCATTGGCTTGCTCCACCGAGAAGATCGTAACAATGTTGGGATGATTTAGCGCGGCGAGCGCACGGGCTTCGCGCTGGAATCGTTCCAGGGTCTGCGGCCTGGCGCGCAAAGCCTCAGGCAAAAACTTGATGGCCACGCGGCGGCCGAGCTGAATGTCTTCCGCCTCATAGACCTCTCCCATACCCCCGGCGCCAAGTTTTGCCAGGATACGATAATGGGAAAGCGATTTGCCGATCATAGTGTCAGGGGTGATTCTGCGCCTAGACTCCTCCCGCACGAAAACTTAGTCAAGAGGAATTTCTGTTTTGAGAAGGAAGGTGAAGCTCAGAACCAAGTGCAGCCAAAATGAGTTTTCGCGATGACTGCGGAACAGGTTCAAATCGAGTTCTTTACGTTGATTGACGTTTTAAATTCCCCGGGTTGTCAGGCCAAAAAACCTTCTAATGTCTGCTCGTTTTCGCCAAATTTAGACTTGGTGAATGGGTTGACCCAGCAATTCTGCAGAACGATCGCCGAACGGCGCCTCTTTAAATCCCGACAACGGATCCTGGTTGCCGTCTCCGGTGGTCTGGACTCAATGGTGCTGCTGCACCTGATGCATGCGGCCGCGCCGCGCAACGGCTGGAAATTGACGGTCGCTCACCTCAATCACCGGCTTCGCGGCCGAAGCAGCGAAGCAGACGCCCGTTTGGTAGGGCGAACCGCGATGGCCTTTGGGCTGCCCGCCGTCATCGGTAATAAAGATGTGGCTGAAGTTGCTCGCCATGAGAAGCTCTCCCTCGAAATGGCGGCGCGGAAGGCAAGGCACCAGTTTTTGGCGCAGACCGCGGCCCGGTTAAAAGTTCGCACTATTGCCCTGGCCCATCACGCAAACGATCAGCTCGAGCTATTTTTCTTGCGCTTGTTGCGGGGGAGCGGCAGCCAGGGCCTGCGTGGAATGCAATGGCGAAGCCCATCGCCATTTGACAAGCGAATCGAACTGGTGCGGCCATTGTTGGGAGAGATGCGAGCTACGCTGGCCGGCTATGCCGCCGAAAATAGAGTGCGCTTTCGTGAGGACGCCAGCAACGAGTGTATAGAATTTCAACGCAACCGGGTACGACATGAGTTGCTGCCGCTTTTAAGGGAGCATTACCAGCCTGCCTTGGAGGCTGTTGTAAGCCGTGTTCTGGATATAACGACGGCCGAGGCGGATTTTGTCGGCGAGGCTGCTCGCGGATGGCTCGCACAAATGCCGCGTGTGAAATGCGGAGTGCGGAGTGGCAGGGAAGGATTTGAGGATCTGGCGCTTGCGGTGCAGCGTCGTGTGTTGCAGTTGGAACTTCTTACCCACGGGATTGTTCCGGATTTTGAGTTGATCGAACAATTGAGGTTAAACGCAAATCGGCCTGTATGTGTCAGTCCGGCCAAGCGCCCTGGTCTTAAGGCCGCGCGCCCTTTTTTCGTAATTCGTGATCTCCAGGGGATAGTCGCCGAACAACGGCGACAAACTTCCGTTGTACCTGGTGGTCAAAAGCTCGTCGAACTGGACGCCGTATCTGGAGAAACCAGTTTTGACGGTATCCAGGTTGGCTGGAAGCTCGTACATGGACGGAAATGGCCGTTTCGTGCTGGCAAAGCGGGATCCGAGTGGTTTGATGCCGATCGAGTGGGGAATCGCATTCTCCTTCGGCATTGGCAGGCCGGTGACCGGTTTCAGCCGATTGGGATGAAATCGGAGGTCAAGTTGCAGGATTTCTTTGTTAATCAGAAGGTGCCGCGTAGGCGCCGCCATGAGCTGGTTTTGGGAGTTTCGGCCACAGGCGAGGTGTTTTGGATCGAAGGAATGCGCATTTCGGAACGATTTAAGCTTACAAACGCCACAAATCGCCGCTTGCAATGGCGCTGGCAAAGGCTTTAATTCCACGGGTTGCGGCCCCCGGGGTATGGTGGTAGCTTTGCCCAGCCGAATTGCATAAAAATGCCAGAAGACAATAGATATAACGACGACGACAAGAACTCGAGAAAAACGGGCGAATTCAAGGTCCCGCCGCGCACTTGGCTGGTTTGGATTGCGATTTTCGGGGGAATAATTCTCTTGATGCTCTTTAAGGAGCGGATGGATGCCCCTGGCGAGGTTCTGACACAATACAAGTTCCAGCAACTCGTTGAGTCCAACCAGATTGCTTCAGCGACTATTAATTATAGTCCCCAGAACCCCGAGCTCCATGAAGTGATCGGGAAGTATTACCGGGATGGGACCAAAACTGAGGTGCCATTCCGCGCCAAGGTGCGTCTGACGCCCAACATGGAGGAGAAGCTTTACCAGAAGCCCCAGTTCGAGCCTCACGAGCCGAATACGATGCTGATGAGCGTGGCGGTTAGCGTGCTGCCATTCATTATCATTGCGGCGTTGATTTGGTTCTTTTTCATTCGCCAGATTAAAATGGCGGGCAAAGGCGCGTTGAGCTTTGGGAAGAGTAAGGCGAGGCTATTGGCCAAGGAGCGCAACAAGACGACGTTTAAGGACGTTGCCGGCATAGACGAAGCCATCGAAGAGGTTTCCGAGCTTGTGGAGTTCCTGAAGGACCCGAAGAAATTCCAGCGTTTGGGTGGCCGCATACCGAAGGGTATTTTAATGGTAGGTCCTCCGGGGACGGGCAAGACGCTTTTGGCCAAAGCTATCGCTGGAGAAGCGGATGCCGCGTTTTTCAGCATCAGCGGGTCAGATTTTGTTGAGATGTTCGTTGGTGTTGGTGCCAGCCGGGTGCGCGATATGTTCGAGCAGGCCCGCAAGAACACTCCGTGCCTGATCTTCATCGACGAGATTGATGCAGTTGGGCGGAGCCGTGGGCACGGACTAGGTGGTGGCAACGACGAGCGCGAGCAAACGCTCAATGCGTTGCTGGTCGAGATGGATGGTTTCGATACCCAGGAAGGGATTATCATAATCGCGGCGACAAATAGGCCTGATGTTCTCGATCCCGCATTGCTTCGCCCGGGACGCTTTGACCGGCAGGTCACGGTGAACCTGCCCGATGTGCGCGGTCGCGAAGCCATTTTGAAAGTGCACGCCAAGAACGTGAAACTGGCGCCTTCAGTCGATCTTTCAGTGATCGCCCGAGGCACGCCGGGTTATTCTGGCGCGGAGTTGGCGAACCTGCTGAACGAGGCCGCTTTGCTTGCGGCGAGCGAGAACAAAAAGGCGGTCAACATGGAAGAGCTCGAGGAGGCGCGCGACAAGGTGCGCTGGGGCCGCGAGCGGCGCAGTCTGGCAATGACGGATGAAGAGAAACGCTTTACCGCCTGGCACGAGGCTGGGCACGCGCTAGTCAATGTTTTGCTTCAGCACACGCATCCGCTGCACAAGGTAACGATCATCCCACGCGGTCAGTCGCTTGGTTCGACGATGTCGCTGCCCAAGACTGACGTGCTGAACCGGCGCCGCAAAGAGATGCTGGATATGATTGCGGTGACGATGGCGGGCCGAATCGCGGAAGAGATCGTTTCCGGCGATATCTCCAGCGGAGCTGCCGGAGACATTCAGCAGGCGACCAATATGGCTCGCGCGATGGTGATGCAATGGGGCATGAGTGATCGCCTCGGCATGGTCCAATACGGCGATGACGACGAATACATCTTCCTCGGTCGCGAAATGGCGCGGGCGAAAGTATATAGCGAGTTTACCGCGCAGGAAATCGATGGCGAGGTTAAGAAGATCATTGATGAGGCGTATAAGGCCGCCAAAGACCTTATTACGACCAATCTGGACAAGTTGGAGCTCATCGCCAAATCCTTGCTCGAATACGAGACCCTCGATGGCCAGCAGGTCGAGCAGATCGTTCGCACCGGCGTTTTCACCCCACCTCCGCCCACCCCGCAAGTCGAGCCGCCGCACGGCGCGCCCGCCGGAACACCGTTGCCCGAGGCTCCGGGGAAACCTGCGCCGCCCAAATTACCGGGCGGCCTGGCATCGCCAGCGCCCGCCGCGGTCTAAAGCGTCCATTCCGCGTATAGCCTCACTCAGGTAAGGCGGTTTCGCCGAAACCACCGTGGCCCGGCCCCCTCGGCGAGGAGGCCCCACCAATACCTGAGGCAATACAAGCGTCCAAATTCCTCCATCGACAAGCGGCGCGTCGCTCCGTAGCGTATCGCGGTGTTTATTGCGCCCTCATTGCTCGCCGCCAATTTTGCGCGCCTGGCCAAAGAGACGGAGCGGGTGGACCGCTCTGGAGCCGATCGGTTGCACCTCGACATCATGGACGGCCATTTCGTGCCGAATATTTCCTTCGGACCCGCCGTGGTAAAGACAGTGCGTCCGTTGACGCGCCTGTTTTTTGATGTGCACCTGATGTGCACCAAACCGGAGATCCTGTTGGAGGCCTTTGCACGCGCAGGCGCTGACCAGATGAACATTCATGTCGAGTTGGGCGAGCACGTCACCGCGCTGATTTGGAAGATCAAATCACTAGGCAAACGGGTTGGCCTG
This sequence comes from Candidatus Limnocylindrales bacterium, assembly GCA_035495315.1. Classification (GTDB taxonomy): domain Bacteria; phylum Verrucomicrobiota; class Verrucomicrobiia; order Limisphaerales; family UBA8199; genus DATJGF01. The sequence goes on along the minus strand of DATJGF010000242.1, from coordinate 74,429 downwards.
GCGATCAACCCACCGACAGCTATTGCACACGTGCAGCCGTACCTCGACCAGGTCGATGCGTTGCTGATTATGACCGTGAACCCGGGGTTTGGCGGGCAGTCGTTTATTTACGAAACGTTGCCCAAAATCCAGCAGGCCTATGCGTGGCGACAAGAGAAAAATCTCAACTACGATATTGGTGTCGACGGCGGGGTTGATTTCAAGACCGCACCGGAATGCGCACAAGCCGGGGCTGATACGTTCATCAGCGGCACGGCGCTCTTCGGGCAGAAGAATTTGGGCGCAGCAGTGCGCAAGATCAGAAAGCTGGTTGAGGCGGCAAAACCGAAAGCACTGCTGCCTGAAACAGCATGACTTTCGGAAGAACGAGTTCTACGAGTCCCATTTACCCGAAACTTGATAGGGGACTTGTCGAACTCGTCCTTCCGATAGAGCACTAACCTGCGTTGTGTCTGGTCGCGTTTGCGTTAAGGTTTTTCATCAATGCAAATTAAATTCGGTACCGATGGCTGGAGGGCGGTAATTGCTGACGGATTTACCTTTGCCAATGTTGAGCGAGTCGCCCAGGCCAGCGCTGACTATTGGCGCGCCAATCCGGCTGCAGGTACCGAACCGAAAGTTATTGTCGGTTACGACCGGCGCTTTCTATCAGATGAGTTCGCGCGTCGGGCCGCCGAAGTTCTTGCCGCGAACGAATTCGAGGTGGTTTTGACGCCTGAACCAACCCCGACGCCGGCGGTCTCCCTGGCAGTGAAGCAGAACAGGGCTATTGGGGGCGTAATGATCACTGCTAGCCACAATCCTCCAAAATTCAACGGCTTTAAGCTTAAGGCTTATTGGGGCGGGTCGGCGGAGCCGGCGACGTGCCAGGCGGTCGAAGCGATGTTGAATGGGCAGCCGGTGAAATCTGAAGGATTTGATCAGGCTGTGAAGGAACGTCGAATCGTTGTGCGCGACCTGCGGCCGGCGCATTACGCGGCGATAAAGCGACTGGTTGACTTTAAGTTGATTGCCCGCTCGAAGCTGCGCGTTGCTCACGAAGCGATGTTTGGCGTTGGCGCCGGCTGTTTTGACCAGTTGCTTGCGGGCACGACGTGCAAGGTGACGACCTTGAACGGGGCGCACGATCCGCTGTTTGGTGGAATCAATCCGGAGCCGATCGAGAAGAACTATGGTCGCAGCGCTGCCTACCTGAAGAAGCATCCGCACGATATCTGTCTGGTAACCGATGGCGACGCCGATCGCGTGGGTGGTATGGACGGCCACGGAAGGAGCCTATCGACGCATCAGCTGATTTGCCTGCTCCTGCATCACTTTTACATAAACCGCCAGGGCCGGGGACGAGTCGTCAAAGCACTGACCACCACTTCGATGGTGGATAAGATGGCACGGGCTTACGGACTGGAGCTCACAGAAACAGGGGTCGGTTTTAAGTACATTGCCGCCGAAATCATCAAGGGTGGAGTGCTTTTGGGGGCGGAGGAAAGCGGTGGTATTGCCTTTGCCGGACACATCCCCGAGCGCGACGGGATCGCGGCCGGCATGCTCTTGCTGGAGCTATTGGCGACGGAACGCGTTTCGGTAAATAGATTGATAGACCGTCTCGAGAAGCAGTTTGGTCCGCATCGCTACGGTCGGATCGATACCCAGTTCCCCTTGGAGAAACGTGGCGCCTTGATGGAATTCCTGCAGGAGAATCCACCGCAGAAATTGCTGCGTTCGCCATTGGCTGAAGTAAAGGCGTACGACGGGGTGAAATATACCGCACAGGATTCCTCGTGGTTGATGCTGCGGGGCTCGGGAACCGAGCCCATCCTGAGGATTTATGCCGAAGCCGCAACGGACCAAGGAGTGAAGAAGTTACTGCAGCTGGGGATGGAGATGACGAAGCAGGTACACGATTGACTTGCTTACGTATCGAGGTCCAGCGCGGTACCACCGAGAATATTATTTGAGAAATTCGGCAATTGCGCCGTACTGGTTTTTGAGCCGATTGATTAACCGGTCGTAGTGCCGAGCGCGGAGCAAGGAATGGACGACCAGATAACCACCGAAGAGCGACAGTGCCGCACTCAGAACCAGCAAGGGCACAAGGAAGTGCAACACTCGACCCGGTTCGTAGTACTTTGAGGTAACGACCAGAAAGCTTAGGACCGACAGCGGCAGCGCGAAAACTGCAATACCGGTCCGCAACACAGCGAGCGCGGTCCGCTTTTCGGCGAGGATAATTTGGACCTCACCAAAGACTTCCGGATCGATTGCGTTTCTGGCCGTCTTGGTTGGTTCGGTTATCCCTGATTCCACTTCGCCACCTCCCATCTAACACTAACCCATCAATACTGGCGATTCCAGCACCGGACTAATTACGCGATGAGAGCGCGTGGTGCGAAGCAGACGTGCTACCAATCAGAGCGGCTTTGAATGATCGACAGTCTGGGCACGTTTGACGGGTTTTTGGGCAGTTTCTGGTCCCGTCATATAGTGTTGATGATTGTGGTTATGGGGATAACTGAAATCGCCCAACGGCCGCGTGAAGGTAAATCGCCCTGGCTTACCGACTAAAGAATCGGCGGTTGACTTAATGCTGCCAGACGGAGCCGTGAAGGGCAAACTGATCACAAATGCCGCGCTGCCGATGACGGTGGCGGCAAAACCCACCGGCCGGCCGAGCACGGCATCGAAGAAGGCCGCATCAGGGTTGGTGTTGGCAAGGGCAGGCGAGGCGGTCCCAAAACCCAGGGCTGCTACGCAGCAAACGGACATTAGCTTAATTTTCATTGTTTTCCTTACTGGCGGGGGTCTGCGAAACATGCATTCTAGAATTTATGCGGGTCATAGGTTCCACTGGTTCCTATCGGTTTTGTTTCACCGACCGGTTCCACCGGGCACGGATTACACGCCGATTCGCCGGCAAATGGAAGTAGGTGAATTGCCCAAAATGGCCGGAATTATCAGGGTGATGATCGCGCTGCGCATCTTGGAGTGCAGGGCTGCTGCGCCGCTTTGGAAAATCACAACGAATCGAGGACGAGGAGGAGGATGGGAACGAGGATGAGGGAAAGGCCTTGGAGCCGGTATTAGTCATTGCTTGCGTTTGCGAAAAGCGCTGACTAAAACAAACGCATGAATCGCCGAAAATTCATCCAACTGAGTGCCGCCGGGTTAGCGTTATCCTCCTTGGGCGCGTATGCCGCAGAATTCGCCGATCAGAAGAAGCGTGTGGGGCTGATCGGCAGCGGGTGGTACGGGAAATGTGATTTATTGCGCTTAATTCAGGTCGCACCGGTCGAAGTGGTTTCACTCTGCGACGTGGATAGGCGGATGTTGTCCGAGGCGGCGGACATAGTGGCGTCCAGGCAAGCCTCGAAAAAGAAGCCCCGAACCTATGCCGATTACCGCGAGATGCTCAAGGAGAAGGACCTCGATATCGTGCTAATCGCCACTCCCGATCATTGGCACGCCTTGCCGATGATTGCTGCCGCTGAGGCCGGCGCTGACATTTATGTGCAGAAGCCGATCAGCGTCGATATCCGGGAGGGGCAGGCGATGCTGGCCGCCGCGCGCAAGCATGGGCGCGTGGTTCAGGTGGGCACCCAACGGCGCAGCACGCCCCACTTAATTGAGGCTCGTGACCGCATCATCAAAGAAGGCAAGCTTGGCAAAATTGCTTATGTCGAGATCTGTTGCTATTGGCACATGCGGGCAACGGAGAACCCGCCGGACATGCAACCGCCGGAGTATCTCGATTACGAAATGTGGACCGGTCCGGCGCCGATGCGGCCATACAACAAGCTGGTGCATCCGCGGGGTTGGCGCGCCTTTATGGAATACGGGAATGGCATCGTTGGCGATATGTGCATCCATATGCTGGATATGGTCCGCTGGATGCTCGAGCTGGGTTGGCCAAAAACTGTCGACTCGACGGGCGGCATCCTGGTCGACAAGAACAGCAAAGCAAATATTTCGGATACCCAGACGGCGACGTTCGATTTCGGCGAGCTGAAAATTGTTTGGACGCATCGAACCTGGGGTGATATGCCCGACCCGAAATATCCCTGGTCGGCGACGCTTTACGGCGACAAAGGGACATTGAAGGCCAGCGTGTTCAGCTACGATTATACGCCGATGGGTGGCGGAACGTCGATGCACGGTGACGCGGTGTTCGAGTACGACAAATACCCCGAGGATAAGGATGAAAAGGATTTGGAACGGCACGTGGCCTCGGCCATCCGCGGGCACATGCGTGACTTGCTGACTTGTATCGGCACGCGCGGAAGACCGGTCGCAGATATCGAGCAAGGCTACATTTCGACGGCGTCGTGCATTCTTGCCAATTTGTCAATGAAGCTGGGACGCAGCTTAGCGTGGGATCCGCAAACGGGCCAGGTAATCGGCGATGACGAAGCCAATCGATTACTCAGCCGGGCATATCGCGCGCCTTGGGTGCATCCGGCATAAGTTAAGTCCAAAGTCCAAGGCCCAAAGTCGATTCGACGCGCATAAGGCCGATTTCGAAACTTAGTGCCACGATTCCATGACTTGTCGCTGAATACCAAACGCCAATGGCATACGCAAATTTCCGAAGGGCCCGACTTTGGACATTGGACCTTGGACTTTGGACTTCTCCAGTCACGCTGCTTCGAGCAGTTGTTTTGTGAGTTCCTGGCGCTGGAAAGGACGGTTGGATTCGATCAAGTGGCGGGCGGCATCGACTTTGCCCCAGACATTCCAGAGCAGAACACCTCTAATTTTGTCTTCCTGTTGGTAATAGACGACTCCCTCACGAAACGGAGTTTTCCAATCAGCAACGGTGGTTAAGCGCGCATCGGTATCACCGACCGCCTCATAACCAAGTTCGAACAGGTCTGAATAGAAAAACGGCAGGTGGACATAGGCTTCCGGCTTGCCGGCCATGTTTCGGCCGGCGCAGCGCCCCATTGTGTTGGCGTTGTCTTCGTGCTCGACTCGCAGGCGGCGCGATAACGCGGGATTGTAGAATGCCGCAACGTCGCCGGCGGCGTAAATGTCTGGGTGACTTGTCCTGAGAAATTCATCGACGACGATGCCGTTTTCGACAGGCAAGCCCGCCGATTCAGCCAGCGAAACGTTGGGTTCTATTCCTAGGCCGGCGATTACGCCATCGACAGCAAATTCATCACGGCTTTCGGTGCGTAGCACGAATTGGTCTCCTTGTTTCTCGAGACCGGACGGCTTTTGGCCCGGGAGGACCTGAACTCCTTTTTGCCGATAAAAATCGTTGAGAAACAGGGACAAATCACGAGGGAATATCCGATCGCCAATGCTTTGGCCCGGGAAGAGCATGACCACTTCTTTGTGGTTGAGGGCTAAAGCCGCTGCGATTTCAGAACCGATGAAACCTCCGCCGATGACAGCGAAGCGGCGTCCCTTTTCTGTCCGCGCGCGCAGGCGTTTGTAATCGCGAAAGCTGCGGTAATAAAGGATATCAGAACCCCCGAATGGCAATTGACGTGGCGAACCACCGGTGGCGAGCAACAATTTGTCAAACGTGAAAGAATCCCCATGGTCATCGGTGACCTGGCTGCGCCCCAGATCCAGAACCTGGGCGCGGTGTCCAAAGTGGAGGTCCGCGTTGCGTTCGGCAGTTTTGCGCCAGATGCTTTCCTCTTTTTGGTCTTTCCAAAGGCCTTTGGTAAGCGGTGGCCGATCATACGGCGGGTCGGGCTCGGCACAAAGCAAGCCGATGCTGCCTGAAGAGTCACCCTCCCGAATGCCTTGCACCGCGGCATCCGCCGTCATGCCGCCTCCGACAATCAAGTAATCGTAATGTTGTGCCATGGATGCCTTCGTCCGAAGCAAAAATCAGCGCATAATATAGATGCGGCAATAGGGCGTTTCCGGGGGACCGTTGCGGGCAGTCACAAACCGGCGGGAGCAGGGCGGTCAATTGCCCCTGAGCACGAACTCGAGTGCCTCCCGCCGAACCTGCTGCGGATCGCCTTTGAACGGATGCAGCTTCTGCTGCGCGTTTGCTTTAGAGTAGATCATCGCCGCAACTTCTGGAGCTTGCTCACCCTCACCCAGCAGCGCTAGGTTTACCGGGGCGCACAGGGCGAGCATGCCCGGCAAATCCCAATATTTGGCGCCGCCCGGAAGAAAATTCACGTCCTGCAGGTCGAGAACCCTGCCAAAGCGAAACCCGCCGGTGTCGACGACTGCGCCGGCGATGGCTTCGCGAGCTTGCGCGACAGCGGCGGCCGTTAGCGGTCCAGCTCCGGCTAAACCAATGAGGACGAGTTCACCAGACTGCGTGGACTTCGCGTGCTTAACTACCGACAGGATATCGTCCACCCTTTGAGCAAACAGGGTATGGTTATAACAGAAAGTGTAGCCGCCAAACTCGCGCGGATTATTAACCCGCCGGGTCTTGGTTACCGGTTTGCCATCCGCAAGAAATTCTCCTTGAAACAGGAGATCCGCGCCGATAACGGTCGTACCGGCCTGGAGCAGCTTTTGTACGTCTGGCGTCGGGGATTGGCCTTCGAAGAGTCCGGCCTTGCCATTTTCAGTCAGCCAGATCGCCGTTCGCATGGCCGGCTTGGCCGGGCGCAGAACAACCAGCGGAATTTCCTCGCCGTGAGTCGTATTGCGAAGAAGGCCCAAAGTCTGTTCATAATCCGCTTGCTTCGTGGTCTTAACGACCCGCCACTCAAGCTCACCAACTTCACCGAGATTACGGCCGATCATGACATCCACCGCGCCGCCGACTGTCTCGCGATAATGCTCCAGCGAATCACAGCTTGGTGCCAGTTGTTTCTCCGCAGCCTGGGTAAGGTAGCGAAGCAGTTTACGTTCAAACTCCGGCCCACCTTCCGGCTTGGGATGGTCTTCATCCCAAACGGACATTTCCTTGATGCTCAACCGATGGTAATCCTCTTCAACGATCGGTTCATCCTGCCCCAATTTGAGCTGCCGGTTGAACCACCCATACATAGCCGCGCGACTGACATAATTGTAATTATGGCCGAAATGGAGCAGCGGCTTCAACATAACGGCATCCGGGGCACCCATCATTGCGAAATGCGTTTTCAATTCCGGAAAGCCTTTCGTTGGCATTTCCTTCGTCCAATCGTCGGCGGCCGTCATGCCCAGGGGCTTAGGGGCAAACAAGGCTGCGAACTCGACATTTCCTGTATCGACTCGTAGAAGGCTGGCGTTTTCACACGTGCACCCTCCCTGCATCGCGGTGGAGACCATCACAGCCGGGAAAGCGACCGCGGGGCGTGGGTCGAGCGCGCAAAGGATGAAGGTTTGTGTGCCGCCGCCACTCGCGCCGGTCACTCCGATTCTATCGGCATCGATTTCCGGCAAACGGGTCAGAAAATCCAGCGCGCGAATTGAATCCCACGTTTGCAGACCCATTACGGTTTGGAGGTGGGCCTCCGCCTGCGGACTGAACAATCCCCAGTCCTCGGTGGTGTTCATTTCAGGGCGTTGTTTGGCAAACCCGTGAGCCAAGTCCTGTGGAATCTGAATACTGTCCGCGTAGCCGATCATGTCGTAGAAAAAAACCACACAACCCATTCGTGCCAGCTGAACGCAGCGCGATTGGAGCGGGCTCCGGCCACCCTCCTCAAAACGTTCGGCTCCCTCGATAATCTCTTTGCGTACGTTCTGCACACCCTGATCGTAGAACCGGCCGTTATTCCAATGACCGTGGGGACAGAGAACACCGGGAAGCTTGCCGTTCCTGCCTTTTGGGCGATAGAGGTTGCCGGTGACAAAAAAACCGGGATAGCTTTCAAAGTAAACTTTTTCGACGGTGTAATCGCCTCGGTCGATTTTGCCGTGAATCACCGCATTGAGCGGGGTTCTTTCAGGCATCGGCCATAATCCAAGAGCGACGCGGATTTGGCGGCGTAGGTGTTCGGCGCGTTGGGCCCATTCGGCGGGCGATTGGCGCGGGTGAAAAGGAAAATATCCATCGAGATCTTTGAGCGGCTGGAGTCGGACATCGTTTGGCAGAGTGCCTTCAGGCAGCGCGCGGGGTGCCTGGGCCGAAGCCAGGAATGTACTCAACAGACAAACCGCTGTTTGTAGCAGTCGACATAAGGAGACTCTCAGCGTTTTGCTGCATGAAAACATCCTTGTCGCTCTCGTCCTCGAAGTCGCGGAAGATCGCGGACGCGGACGAACCACGCGCGCGGTTTGAGTCTCCTCACGTCGAGGACTACAAAAAGTAACGTGCTTGCAGGCAGCCGTGCTTCTGTGGATGCTCATGCATTCATTATGAGTACCCTGATTCCGCCAGACAATGACTATCGGTTCGAGAGTCCTCCGTTCCTCGGTAGGCTCAGGTTACCGCGACGGATTGCCAGGATGACCTGTGGGTTATTGACAATGTCCTTCGCCTGTTATTTGCGAGCAGTTCCGAGTTCCGTTTCTTTCACACAATCCACCAACCAACTGGATCGCTACGATTTTGTTGAGATCACCGGACAGGTCCCGGCGCCGGATGCCGCGAATCCTTTTCTCGATGCGTCCCTATCTGGGTCATTTACCAAAAACGGCACCGCACCGTTAGAGGTGGATGGCTTTTGCGATTCGGCGGACGGCAGCATTTTCAGGATTCGGTTCATGCCTTCGGCGGCGGGCGAATATTCCTATTCGGTGAAGTACCGGCAGGGAAGTTTCGAGAGTGCGCATACCGGGACATTTCGCGTGGCGACCGGGACACGGAAAGGGCCGGTGCGAGTGGATCCGCAGTACCCCTGGCATTTCATCTGGGAAGGAACGGGCGAGCACTATTTTTTTAATGGAACGACGGCTTTCTGGCTGATGGGCTGGCGCGAGGAGAGGATTATCAACAACAGCATCGAGCGTCTGCAGCGGATGAAGATTAACCGCATTCGAGTTTTGCTCGACGGCGCCGCCAATATACTTTGGGGGGAGCCCGTGATGACCGGCCAGAACTTCACTTTGTTCGTGAGACCATGGGTGGCACGTGCGCCGGAAAGTTTCGATCACCCCGAGTTTGATTACAGTCGTTTCGAAATTTCCTATTGGCAAAAATGGGAGCGCATGCTGCGTTTCGCCCGGGAGCACGATGTAATTATTTCGGTGATTTTGGACATCTCAACGCATTCGGCGCAACCTGCTGCGGGCAGCGAAGACGAGCGACGTTATGTTCGGTATGCAGCATCCCGTTTGGCTGCCTTTTCCAATGTGAATTGGGATTTGGGTGACGACCTTGACAGTTTCCGTGACGAGAAATGGGCGCACGAAACCGGAACATTGCTGGAGGGCTGGGATCCCTACAAGCACCTGGCCACGAGCCATCCGGTGCATCGGGAGCACCAGGATCGGGCGTCGGAGTGGTTTGGCTTCACGTCAATCCAGGATTGGTCGCGACGTCAACATGGATTACTGCTGGAAGAGCGCGAGATTCAAAAGAAGACCGGCCGCATAATCCCGCAGACCAATGAAGAATATGGGTATGAGGACCATTATCCGCATTGGGCGCCCAAGCCCGATGGTGATGCGGCCGAAACGCTGCGACGAATGGCGTGGGAAATCGCTATGGCCGGCGCGTATGGCACTGCCGGTGAAAGCGCGCGACGCGGGGTCAACATCTGGCCAGATACCGGCGGGGGCTGGATAAACGGTCGCGGCGACGACACAATGGTGATGCTGAAGGGTTACGAACATATGGTCGATTTCTTTACCAGCTTCGAATGGTGGAAAACCGAGCCGCATGACGAGTTGGTAAACAACGGAGCCTGGTGTCTTGCCAAACCAGGCGAGTTATATGCCGTTTACCTCCCGCACGAGGGGAACGTTACCGTAAAGCTTGAGCCAGGCACTTATGACGCTGAGTGGTTCGGGGCGTTTACCGGCGAAAAAGTGCCACTGCCACCCGTCAAAGGTCCAACGTGGACTTCGCCAAACTCTCCCGGCTGGTTGGATTGGGCGTTGTTGCTGAAGAAAAGAACTTAATTCTTCGGAAGTACGAATTCGAAGAGGGCGCAATTATTCTTCGATCTTCTTGGCGTTTTGGCGCCTTTGTTGTTAAACAGAAGGCGCAAAGGCGGCCAAGAAGATTTCAAGCTTGGAATTCTGGAATTCGTGCTGCCACGACTAGGTGGGGCAAATGAAGGTTTCACCGACTTCAGTGAGCGCGAGTCGCTTTGGCTCATGTTCGAGCGCAATCTTTAGTCGTTCAATCGGTTCTGCCATCGGTTCGTCGCTTAGTTTAAAAGTCTGATGATGTACCGGGACGATATAATTTACGCCAGCTGAGTTAGCCATCGTGAGGGCTTGTTCCGGCGTGCAATGGTTCCAAATCCAGGGACGATAGGCGCCGATAGGCATGATTGCGGCCGCAAACGGTCCATGCGGCCGGCAGTCAGCGAGGAGTGCAGTTTGGGCGGTATCGCCAGCGAATAGAATCGCTTTGTTTTCGCGGCGCAATACATACCCATTGTAGCCACGTTCCAACTCGCTGGGCCAACGCTGGCCCCAATGCTTCACCTGCACAGCAGTGATTTCCAAATCGCCTTTTGGATGAGTAAAGGTGGTCCGCTCGTTCCAGCCCAACTCGGTGACGCGTTTCAATCCGGCGCTGGCCAGGAGGTCTTGCGTAACTTTGGCAGAGACGGTGAACGAGGAGCGAGGAAACCTGCGTAAGGTCGGCAGATCCATATGGTCCATGTGAGCGTGCGAGAGCAGCAGAACATCGATGGAGGGCAACTCGGCCAAGCGCAACGCTGGAGCGATATAACGTTTTGGGCCCGCGGTGCCAAATCCAAGAGAGACGCCAACCCGGTTGCCAAGGGCCGGGTCCGTCAGAATGCGAATTCCATAAAAATTGAGTAAGACGGTCGAATGGCCAAGCCAGGCAATGGTAACCTGATTTTCAGACCAGATCTCGGGATGGGGTTTGTGCGGCGCGGGTAAAACCGGGCGTTGTGCTTCCTCGATCATGCGTCGGGCATATCGCGCTGCGCGCTGCTTTGAGGAGGAGATCCACCACACCGTTCCAGCCAGAGCAGTGCCGCTGGCGGCAACACAGAATTTCAAGAATGTGCGTCGACTCCGCATGGCAACAGTGTGGTTCGGGATTGGAACCTGTCAAGCTGAGCAGGCGGGTAAGAACCCATAGGTAAGGCGAACAAGCCCAGCTTACCTTGAAATTGAGAGTTGCCTACCTCTACAGCTCTCACCAGGAGAACCGGCTTATGACATTCAATATCGCGGAGAAGGCACCGAAGGAAGATCGAGTTCGTGCTCAAACCAATCCCGAAATAAATCGCAAGCTCGACAAGGAACTCGAGCAGCGGCTGCGATTCTACGCTACACAGGATGAGCAAACGATTTCCGAGCGAATTGCAGAGTTAGACCGGGAGTGGGACATCGAGCGCGTCCTGGAATCCAGTGCGTCAGGATTAATTTTATCGACCATCCTGTTGAGTATCTTTCGCGGACGCAAATGGCTGGTGTTGAGCCTCGTCGTTTCAGGTTTTCTGTTACGGCATGCGATTGAGGGTTGGTGTCCGCCGGTGCCGTTGCTCCGACGGTTGGGCGTCCGGACACGCCTGGAGATCGAACAGGAACGGTATGCGCTCAAGGTGCTGCGGGGTGACTTCGATGGTGTTGCGCACGAGGAGGCCGGCAAAATTCGGAACGCAGTCGACGTGGCCCAAACAGTTCGTAGCTAGTGAGTGAGTTCTTGGGGATAATACCCTATAGGAACCGAAAGTTACTCAAGGTCATACTAGCCGAAATCATCGCCCTTGCTGGAAATCGTTTGGCCAGTTGTGCCAGAGGTGTGATGAGTCACGTTATGCTCGAAACTAATCAGCATTCACCAGGCCTGCTGTCTGTTGCTGGTCGACTCGCCCGTACCGGTGTGGGTGCTATCCAAACTCGCATTGAACTGTTCGCTGTGGAATGGCAGGAGGAACGCGCCCGGCTGATGGGAACAGTTTTCTGGGCAGCGACTTTTATTCTGCTTGGGGTACTAGCGGTGTTGCTGTTTACCGCAACGATCATTTTTCTATTTCCGCAAGACGCGCGGGTCTACGTCGCAGCGGGTTTTGCAGTGCTGTACCTGCTGGGGGCCATTGGTGCATGGGTCGGCTTGCGACGAATTCTCGATCATCAACCTTTTGCGGAGAGCATTGACCAGGCCAAGAAGGACCGGGCATGGCTGGAATCCCTGAGCTAAAGTCATTGGCCGCCCGAAAACAAGCTCTAGTAGCACAGAGCGAGGTTTACCGGCAAACTCTGGCGATCGAGCTAGAGAACCTGAAGCTTTATCGCGCCGGCCTGGAACGAAAGTTCAGGCTTCTTCGAGCGCTGAAACCGCTGCTGTTTATCGCTCCTCTTGCAGGGTCATTTCTGGGATTGCGTTCTCGCTTAAAAGGGGAACCCAAAAAGCCGGTTCGCGGATGGCAGAAGTGGTGGGGAGCGGCGATGCTCGGGTTGCGACTCTACCGAAAGGCGGGACCGATGGTTGCTCACTTGGTTGCACGCCGAAACAACCGCTCCAGGCATCACCGGCGGTTTGGGGAAATAACCCCATAGGCTGCTTCGGTTGAGCATTTACATTGGGTTAGCAAGGGATGAAATAGCATTGCCGGCTGTTGTAAGTAGGGGTTTTTCCCGCAGGACTGAAACCAAGCGATTGCCTCGGCGCGCAATGCACCTGAAGGAAGTTTTTTGATCCGGCGAAACAAACCGAAAACAGCAGCCGTCGGATACCCAACTCAAGAAAAGGAGAATTACGATGAGATACGGAATGGCAATTGTTGCTGCATTGTTTGTCGGGATAGGCGTGACTCAAGCCGCCCATGTTTGGGAGGACTCGGGGACTTGGTGGGACTCCCATTTTACTTCTGATCCGAATGCACCCCGCTACACAGCACAGGAGGTCTCACTGGATCTGTTCGGCAGCTACATCAACCCGGAAGGGAACTTTAACGATCTGTTTGAGACTGATATTCATCATGGCTTTTGGGGTGGCGGCGCCGGCCTTAATTACTTCTTCACACGCGAGCTTGGGATCGGTACCGACTTCAATATATCGAGCAAGCCCGACGACATCAATCTGGTCGATTATTGGGTTGGAAATATTTACGCGCGTCTGCCACTGGGAAACAGCGGTCTGGCACCCTACATTTACGGCGGGGGCGGCCGGGCTATCAGTCCAATCTGGCAATGGACCTACGGCGGAGGCGTCGGCTTGGAGTATCGGTTTAATCCAGCGACAGGCATTTTTTCTGATGCGCGGTTTCTGTGGGGAGACAAAGGGACCGTTTATAACAACCTGGTAATTCGTGTCGGTTTGCGACTGACGTTTTGAGCCGCGACGTTTGTCGTGATCGCCAGGAGTCTTCCAGGTGCTTTTTTATTGTCAGGCATCGCCGCCGCCGGTTTGGAAACTAGACCCCATGGCAGGGATAGGGCTCCCGGCGTTGTTTACTAGACGACGAGCACACTCTCTAATGTGCGACGCCCAACAACAATTAATCTGATGCAAACCGCAGTGTTTTTTTTGATCGGGTGCCTTACCGGCACGGCCCTAGCCCAAACTCCATTAAATCAACAAGTGATTTCTTCTCCGGCGACATCGCCGGTGCAAGTCCCAACTGTGGGTCCGGGTAATCTGATGATCACCAACTCGACCGGTGGAACCTTCCCGCTGAGCCAGTTGGATGCCCAGTTAGCCACGCTGAGAGCGGATGTAGAGCATGCCCTACCACTGCTGTCAGCGGTCGTAAGCCAGGCCCCGAATACGAGTCTGACTCGTGGCCAGGAATTGGCCAATGCTGCTTCGAACTTGCTTGCGCGCGCTCTTGGCCGGAACACCAATGAAAATAGCGGGTTACCGGCGGGCGGTCTGTCGCCGCGTATGACTAACTTCGCAGGCTTCCTGCGCGGTTTAATCAGCACCAATACGGGGGGCGGTGGTGGAGTGAGTTTCGATCCCAACACGATTAATCAGCTGATCACTCTGCAAAATGAATTAAAACCGGTGCTGGCGACGCTTGACAGTCTCAATGTCGCGAGTGTCGGGGGCGCTACGAATCAACCGCCTGGCACGATAAACCAACCGGGCAGGGTATTTGCGCCGACCGGCAGATAAGTAGATCAAAGGGGAAAGCGCGTTGAAAGCTGACCATTAGCCCGCTGTTAACCGAAGTTCTGCTGTTGGTCCGAGGCGCAGAGGTCGGCGCAAGATGAGCCGCCGAATCGCGCGGCTCGCCGCACTCGTGAAAGATCTTCGTTGGAGCTTGAGTCCCACCAAAGATGATGAAACCGTAATACGCACGCAATGACGACCAGTTCAGTCAGCAGCTACCTATTCCTGATGAGGACGTTTCGGAACTGGTTCGTTCTAATGCAAAACCTAAGGCATGGGGGATATTTGGAGGGCGGTCCGATCCGCGAGCAACTAGTTTTTTGGGACGGGAGGCGGGTGGCTCATCCACCTGATCGTAGTGGCCTGGCAGCCATTCTTCTGGAGATTTGGCACCACAACGTGTATCGGCTGGGAGAGTTTTACCAGCCGCGGCCTGGCGACGTAATCGCGGATGTCGGTGCCCATGTGGGGTTATTCAGCCTGCGTGTATTGTATCAGGCCCCCTGGTCTCGCATCGTCGCATTCGAACCGTCTCCGGAGAATTTTTCGTGTTTAAAGCGCAATCTGCTGGATTTCGTCAGCAACGGACAAGTGGATATTCACAATCTGGCGATAGGAGCTGAATTTGGCAAAATCGCGATGATGGAAATTGAGAGCAATCGATCATTCGACGCGCGGACAATGCCGGCTGGCGCGAAAGATATCGGAACGGTTGAGATGGTGCCGTTATCGCGGGTGTTGGAACTCGCTGGGACGGAGGAGCTGGCACTGCTTAAAATGGATGTTGAGGGGGCTGAGGAGGGGGCCTTTTCGGCCGTGGATACTGGCTTGGTACGTCGAATTCAGCGGCTGGCGATGGAGTATCACGACAATCTTGTCCCTGGAACGCTTTCGATTCTGCGCCGAAGGCTATCGCCGACCCACGAATTAACTATTCTGCCGGATCCTGGCGCGGGACATGGCCGGCTATTCGCTGTGCGAAAGGATTTGATCTCCGAGCGGCGATAAGCCTCCGGCTGCTCGGGCTAGTTCGTTTGCGCGACCAGGTAGAAGCGCTGGTTTAGCTTAGGTGGGTCGGGATCAATCCAGGAGCTGGCAGAGCCAGTGGCGGTGACCTGGGCAGCGGTCGTCCACATCGCATCATTGAGGTTATTCTTGTATGCGATTTGGTAACTCTTGGCGGAAGTGCTGTTCCACGAGATGGTCGCGCCGGTATTGGCGAGACGCAGTGATGCCGGAACGGATACCGCGCCGCTGAAATTATTGCTCAAGCGGCCCGCGGCATCCCACACAGCTCGTCCATTATAAAGCGTGAACCCCATTCCGTTGAGGGTGCTGCCTTCGAGGTTGACCTTGCTGGCAGGCACCTTCAATTGGACCCATTGTCCGGCTGCGGGCAGAGGTCCCATATAGACGCGGCTTGGCGTTCCGTCGACTCCATAGCCGAGATTATCAGAGCCCCAGTAAGCGCGGTGTTCCCAGGTTCCGTCATTCCATTGAAGCATCAACTCGCTGGGGGTGTTGGCGGGGTCCAGATAGACGTACGCATAGAGGACGTCACCCGTGCCGATCGAGAGTGTCGCGGTTGCGCCTGAGAAGTAATGCTGATGTTCTCCTGGAACATTGGCCGATTGATGGGCCTGAGTTCCGGAAAACGGAGCCGGGCCGCTGGTGATCCAATTCCAGGAATCACCTCCAGAGGCAGCGGCCGTCGCCCCATTAGGAATTGCATCATCAACCCAGATAATATTGGGTGAGTTAGCCATGAATGACGCTTTGGCAAAGGCCCGGCGGCCATCGGGCCATTGGGCCTCAGCCTCTACCCACTGGGCACCGTTAACCTGTGGCGTGAAAGTGAAGGTCAGGCCATAGGCGGGTTCCTGATTGCGGGCCTCCCAGGTGACTCGTGCTCCGCTGAGGTCCAATCCAGGGATCTGAAGAGTAACTTGAACCGGCGAACCGACCGGCACTACTCCTGAGGGGACCAAGATGTGTCCGTTGGCTGGTGCTTTCCAGGCCTGCGTTTTGTAGGCGCTTTGGGCAGCTAGGAACCCAAGCGTTCCGAGGCTGCGACCTTGATTGAGAATCACCATCTCCGTCGTGACATTCCAACTGTCACCCCAGCGGTCATAGAACGGATAGGGTGCGGAAGTGGCGCCATCGGAAGGGAAGCACAGGTCCCTCAGGGCAGCGCCGTAATCCCAGAGATAGCCGAAGCTGCCCTGGATATTGCCGACCGGAATGCCAGAGGGCGGCAGCACTCGCGTATCGTTCACGCCCCACTCGCTAACGATATCCCGTGTGCGTTTCCAACCCAGGCCGGTGACGTAACACACGTTGATGGGGTTACAGCCACCTTCATAATTCATATTAGCGAGTATGGCGTTCAAGTAATCCGGCTTGGCGCTTAGTTGATAAGCGACCGCCAAATCGAATGCCTGATCACAGGAGAAATACCAACCAGCGCTTTGAATGGACTTGGCATCCTTAGGGAAGCTGGTGCCATAAGCGTTCTGCTGAGAAAAGCTCAGCATATCATCAGCTGCTGCAGCGATTTGGGCCTGACACTTGCCCAGGAAAGCCGAATCCAGCTGGGAAGCAGTGGCCCGGCCACTGCTCACGGCGAAGGCGTAACTGCGCATGGCATGTCCGTAACATTCAGACATATGCCACTCGCCCCAGCGCCACGTTGCCGGATCGGAAGGATCGAACCACGACAGCAATAGTTGGTGAATCGACGCGTCCCTGGTGGCCAAATACATCTGGCAAGCCGCCCAGGCCAACTCGTCATTATCGGCAAAGTTGTCGCCATAATGTGTGATCTTCTGGTAGGCACCATTCTTGCCATAAGCATTTATGGCGTTCATCAGGAACTGCCATCCCAGCTTCGCTTTTTGCAGATAAGTTGCCGCGACCGCCGGGTAGGTTTTCTTGAACAGCGGCGAGGTCGCGCATTGGGCCAGTGCGGCGACGGAAGCCGCTGTCACGGAAGTGGTCTTTGGCCAAACGACCTGGGGATCGCCATGATCCGGAGTGACGTTGCCTTCATATTCGCGGTTCTGTGGATAGACCAGAAAATAAAAGCCGCCGTCGCTATCCTGCAACTTCGCCAGGAAGTCTGCTTCCCACTTGGCTTCCTGCATCACATCGCTGATACCGTCGCCGCTCTCGGGAATGCCGAGATTGTCGAGGGCGGCTACGCCGTTGAGGGAATCGACCGCGAACATCAGGTAATGCACGAGGCTGGCGCTATTGATGGTGTACTTGCTGTAGTCGCCTGCATCGTGGTGGCCACCTGAGACGTCAAACGACGCTTGGTTGATGTAGGGGAACAATTGGGCCGCGGGGCTGACAAGTGCCGGCGCAATTTGCGTGGGATTCTCCGGGTTCGGCGTATTGGCATACCCGGCAATTGTGCTCCAAGTGAAGGGATAAGTATTAGAAGAGACTGGCACCGCCGCTGGCGCCGCATGGCAGATGTTATGGGTAAACCGTGTGTAAGGCATGGTGGTGTTTGTCCCGCATCGCTGGTGATAGAGGCCCAGCGCATAGGCTCGCGCAAACGACATTGCGACACCGTCGTGGACCATGAATGGCACCGAACCACCCATGCCCGGGACCACGAGGCGATATTCCCCCGGTGTATTGAAAGCGGTGAAATCCGCTTCGTAAACCTGCTGGTAAGGCGTCGGGCTATAGGTGTAACCAAAGTCAGGCCGTTGCACGAGGTTGCCCTGGTAAACCTGTGCCCCGGTCGTCGCGTCGACGATTTTGAACCCCGCCGATGCAGGGATGCTGATTTCGCCCATGCTTCCGGCATAATATCCAACCATCGCCTTTTTGGTATAATTGGGCATATAACCTTCCTGGTTGACGTGGATTGCCGGGCTGTAGCGGAGCGGATCCACCGCGGCAACGAACTTCGTGGTCGAGCTCCACAGGGAACTATCGGTATTCTTCACCTCGATCGATTGGTTATCCGAAATAGGAGACGCGAGCTGGAGATAAATCGAATTATCGATTCGTAAATCGTAGCCCGCGATTGGAGCATACAGAGGCCGCCGCTTGAACCCAACGGAAGTCATCCCAATGCTTTTTCCATTGGCAGTGACACTGAAGGCGCTTGCGGCAGGCGGAGTGAACTGCCCGCTGCTGTTGATGAAATTCCATTGCGTTACTTGCGTCGAATCCGGCTCCTTAGTCGTGATGAGTTTGAGCTCGAGCAATGTCGGCGTTAAAATGTGCAGGACGTTGTCGCCTACTTTGGGCAGTTGTGGGGTGAGATAATCGATCAGGCTAACGCCAGGTAGAGTATTCGTCGCGGCAGGGATGGTATTGGTGAATACGATGGGTGGAGTATTGGATTTGGTCGCCGGCAGGTTGTTCGTGCCATCCATTAAGATGCTGTTGGCCCCTCCGGTTGTCGGCACCGAATTAGTGTCGCCAGGCGGAACGCCGTTGATCCCGCCGCTGGTAATTGACGGGGCATTGGTGATCAAACCGGTAGCCTTTCCGGCGTAGTCCCACGTAGCCCGTCCATAATACTGGCTGAAGGCCATACCACTGACGGTGCTGCTTTCAAGGCCGACCTGACTGGCCCGCACTTGCAACAGCACCCATTGGCCGGCGGCGGGGAGTGGGCCCATATAGGCGCGACTGGTTGTGCCAGCTATCCCGTAGTTGATATGGTCGGCGCCCCAGAAGGCTCGGTGCTCCCAATCCCCGTCGTTCCATTGGAGCATGATTTCGCTAGGGGGATTATTGGGATCAATAAAAACATAGGCGAACAATAGGTCGCCATTATTCACAGCGAGGGTGCGTGCAGCGGAGGTGAAGAAGTGCTGATGCAACCCGGCCGCGACTGTGGATTGATTGGCGGCGTTGCCTGATAACGGGGAAGGATTGCTGCTGACCCAATTCCAGGCGTCGCCGCCATCGGTACCTGCAACGGCGCCAGTTGGTAAAGCATCATCGACCCAAGATGTGGGATTGGCGAGCGTTATCCCCGCGGCATTAGTGTTCACGCCTCCGGTCGTATTGGTTCCGCCATTGTTTGGTGGGGCTGGACTGGTGATTAAACTGGTTGTCTTTCCACAATAATCCCAGGTAACGCGGCCATCGTATTGGCTGAAGGCCATGCCATTAATCGTGCTGTCTTCAAGGCCGACGGCACTGGCGGGGACTTGCAACAATGTCCATTTGCCCGCAGCAGGGAGCGGCCCCATGTATGCCAGGCTTGTAGTCCCCGGCGTTCCGTAGGCGATTTTATCCGCTCCCCAATAAGCGCGATGGTCCCAGCTGCCATCGTTCCACTGCAGCATGATCTCGCTCGGTAGATTGATCGGATCGAGGTAAACGTAAGCGAATAGGACGTCACCCTTATTGATGGCCAAAGTTTGAGTGGCCGATGAAAAAAAATGTTGATGGAGTCCTGAGGCCACCGTCGATTGATTGGCGACGCTGCCAGACAAGGCCGTCGGGTTGCTGGTTACCCAGTTCCAGGCATCATCACCGTCAACGCCCGGAAGCGAGTCGGCAGGCAGATTGTCATCAACCCACACCGTTATAACGGGGGCTCCACCGGTGCCGGTAGAGTTCGTGCCGTTATTAGGCGGCGGGGAATTCGTGCTTATGTTACCTGCCTTGCCCGAATAATCCCAAGTTGCACGACCATCAAACTGGCTGAATGCCATGCCATTCACGGAGGTGCCCTCCAGGCCGACTCGACTGGCTGGCACTTGCAAAAGCACCCACTGCCCCGATGCCGGTAGTGCGCCCATATAGCTGCGGCTGGCGGTGCCGGAAGTGCCGTAGCCGATATTATCGGCACCCCAGAAGGCGCGGTGCTCCCAACTTCCATTATTCCATTGGAGCATGATTTCACTCGGGGGATTGTTGGGATCGATGTAAACGTAAGCAAACAGAAGGTCGCCTGCATTGACCGTGAGGCTTTGTGCGGCCGAGCTGAAGAAGTGTTGGTGGAGCCCTGCGCTAATGGTGGATTGATTGGCGGCGTTGCCTGACACCGGGGAAGGATTGCTGCTGACCCAATTCCAGGCGTCCCGGCCACCAATTCCGGCGTTTGCTCCCGGCGGGAGTGAGTCGTCAACCCAAACTACAACATTCGACGGGGTATTGGATATCACGCCAGTGGGGTTCACGTTGGTGGTTCCTCCGACGATTGGTGGTGTTGAATTGGTAGTCCCTGTTGGGTCGCCCGAGATGCCACCAGGAGAGCTTCCGAGAGGGGAAGCAAAGGCCGCCTCGCTGGGATTGTAATAGGTGCCGCTGCCGGAGGTTTCAAGTTTGACGGCACGCACCATATAGTTGGCCGCTACCGTCCCGGTATTGTCCGTATATGCGGTGGTGCTTATCGGTGTGGAGGTCAATCTTGTGAAATTCCCATTGGTGGCCGCCAGTCGGTAAACGTGATATCCGAGCACAGAGTCCGTGGATGGACTCCAGTTCAGGGTGATGCTGCTGCTGTTGGTGGTGGCCACTACGTTGGACGGAGGGGCAACTACATGCATGCGCAAGGTGGGGTCGCCCATCAGCGCGACATGGACAAGGCCCGCAGCGCTATTGACTTCGTTTTGATAAAGGCCGTTGGGTCCATTGTTCTGCGTCAGCCGCGCGCTATAGCCAATCGGCAGACCAAGAGCCATGTGCTGCATGAACCAGTGGGGACGGCCCGACCAGGCACATGTGAGACCATAACTGGGAGTGGCCAGCACGGAGCGCAGGATATTGTCCTTGGCGTCGAAATCACCCAGCCAGCTGCCGAAGAATAACGTGAAGACGGCTTGAAGGTCGTTCGTGTAAACGTCGCGCGTCAGCATATCCGAGTACGCCCCGCTGTTTCCTAGTCCGGAAATGCTCGTGAAACTGCCTGCGCCGCAGCCATAAGCCCATAGATAAGGGGTCGTCTTGAGAGTGTTGAGCCAGGCACCGTTATTGGTGATCATGGTGGTGTTGCCGGCGCCGAAGAACGACGCGAAATTTCGCCAGCCGCTCGCTGCAAATGCCTCCCCGTTGCGAACGCCAAAGAAATCGCCCATGATCGCGCGTCGGGGCAGGTCAAATTGCCAGGTGCGGAACTTGTGATCCTTGTTCAAATAATTGCGAAGCAGATCGAGCTCGCTCGGGAAGGTCGTGGGGCCGCCGTACCAGATTTCACCCGGCATGTTAGCGAGGTCGACGCGGCCGACCATGAGCTTGATCGGAGCAGGAAAACTGCTCTGGTCGAACTTGCCATCGCCAGGCACGTTTGTGTTGCGTGGGTCGTACTGGCCGGTAATGTTAACGGAGTTGTCGGTCCAAACTCCATCCATATCCCCGTAGAACCCGTCGCACGGCCAGGCTCCCTGGTGATCGGCAGCATGCCCGTCGGGAACGATATTGCCAGAATAAGGGACAGGGACGTGGCCAAAAAGGAAGACGCAGTCCACGTTGGTCGGGTCGGCGTTATATTGGGCTTTAATCTTGCTTTTGACGCTCGCGACGGAGTCGTTGCGTCCGACGTCAATCCGCACGACGGTCCAACCATCGCCGACGAGGTCCTGTTGCAGTCGAGCCAATTCCGACGCCAGGTCAGCCGCGAAGGTATTGTCGACGACCAAGAGCAACTTGCCGCGGTAGTCGATCATCGGAACCGTAATCCCGGAATAGACGTAACCGTAACTGGTGTATTGGGAAGTGGCTTTGACGACCTGATATTCGTAGGTCGTGCCGGCAACTACGTTGTGATCGACGTACGAAGTCGCGGTGCCGGAAAGCGTCGTGCCTTGACCCCATGAGGAATCGCCTGGAGCTTTGCGGTAAACCGTATAGCTGTTGGGGAGCATGTATTGATCCTGGGGCCAGCTCAACGTGAGTTGCGGCGGCGAAGTTTGGGCAACAGCGCTCACCTGGACTGAGAACTCCCAGGTCATTTCAATCGCGCGACCCGTATGCGCGGTCGCGCCCATTAGCAGCAGGCCGCTGATGGCACTGATAATTCTTCGCATAGTGCCGCCACGGTCGCCTTTCTGGCTGGATTACAAAATCGGAAGGGTTCCCTTTATCCTGTCAGTCTCGGCGACTGGTTTTTGTAGGTGTTCGGCTGACAAACTGCGTAGTGGCCGCCCGGAGGAGGGGCGCGGATAAGGGATAATGACGCTCGACCAACAGGCAGAGTGAAACTCTGCGATACAGCAGGCTAAAAGCCTGCGCTACGAAGGCCGCGCTAGGAACTAGCCTGCGCTGAGGGAAAGCGTGGGAAGACGGTTAGGTTTCGAGACGAAGGGATTTGCGTTCGCCAAATAGGGCAGTGCCGATCCTGACGATGGTAGCGCCTTCTTCGATACCGACCTCGAAATCCCCGGTCATGCCCATGCTCAGTTCGGGAAGCGGAGCACCCAATGCCTGTTCACATTCGGCTTTCAACTCACGCAATCGGCGGAATATTGGTCTCACCCTTTCCGGTAATGGTGTCCAGGGGGGGATTGTCATCAGCCCATGGATTTCCAGCCGGGGCAGTTCATTGAGCGCGTCAAGTTCGCGAAGCAATTGTTCAGGCTTGTAACCGAATTTGCTGCCTTCCCCGACGATGTTCACCTCGAGGAGAATCGGCATGGTTTTGGAGGCTTGCTCGGCCCTCCTATTCAATTCCTCGGCCAGGTGAAGACTATCCACGCCGTGCACCATTTCGAACAATTCGACGGCATCGCGGCATTTATTGGATTGCAAATGGCCGATCATATGCCAGTGAAGTCGCCCCGGGCATAAAGGGATTTTGGCTTTGGCTTCCTGAACTTTGTTCTCACCGAAGAGCGTTAAGCCAAGGTCTGCAGCTTGTTTGACCATCTCGGGCGGGTGAGTTTTGGTCACGGCGAGGAGCCTGACGGAGCGCGGCTCGCGACCGGCTCGCGCGCACGACTGTGTTATGCGTTCATTTATTCGCTTCAGGTTCTCGGCCAAATCCATCATGCCACATTAGCCAGACCGTCAATCCATGAATAGCGATTTTCATTGAAGGCGCGTGACTAATGAATCAGCCGACATCATTATGTTGCGCGATGCAATATTGGTTGGTGAAACAGGAACCAGAGGCTTACTCATGGGCGACTTTGGTATCCGAAGGAAAAACCGCCTGGACTGGCGTGCGCAATTTCCAGGCGCGAAACAATTTGCGCTCGATGAAGCGCGACGATTTGGTGTTCTTCTACCATAGCGTTAGCGAGAAACAGGTGGTGGGCATCGCCAAAGTGACCAAGGAAGCTTACTCCGACCCCACCGCGACCGACGGCGAATGGGTATGCGTCGATTTGGCTCCTGTGAAGGCGCTGACGAAACCTGTCGGGCTCGACGTCATGCGCACCGATGAAGTGCTAAAAGAAATGAAATTGGTGAAACAGTCGCGGCTCTCAGTGACGCCGGTGACGGGAGGCCAATTTCAGCGAGTGCTAAAACTTGGCGAGACCAAGGCGCCATGAGCCGGCCCGAGGCGGTAATCTTTGACATGGATGGGGTGATCGTCGACAGCGAGCCGCGCCACGAAAGCGCTTTTCTGGATGTGATTCGCGAGCTTGGCTACGGCAACCGCTTAAACATGCGGTTCGAGGATTTCATTGGGCGGTCCGACCACGAATTGTGGGTGGCGTTTATCAAAGCGCATCAGCCGAACCAGAGCTTGGCGGAGTTGGTCGAACTGAAGAGGCGGCGCTTTATTGAGATCATTCGACGTGAACAGCCCCTGTTTGATGGCTTGAGTTCACTGGTCGCAAAGCTTGCACCGCGGTATCGGCTCGCTGTGGCCTCGGGTTCCGAAAGAATCGTCGTCGAGGAAGTCCTGGCCTTGGAATCATTGCGGAGGTTTTTCCCCGTTGTGGTGACGGCCGCGGATGTCAAGCAGGGCAAACCAGCGCCAGATATTTTTCTCCGAACGGCTGAGTTGCTGGGTGTTACGCCCGAGAATTGCTGGGTGATAGAAGATTCCAAGCCCGGAATTGCGGCGGGACTAGCCGCCGGGATGCGGGTGATAGCGATCACGAACACGTATCCCTCGAAAGAACTGAGTCACGCGAATTTTGTCGTCAGCACTTACCCTGAAATAGAGAAGCTATTGCAGGCGTAAGCTCTTGCAGGGTTCAAAGGGTCAAAAGGCTAGAACGCCAAACGGTGATTTACGCCACGCCTGCCAGAGCCTTGTTCAACGTTGCCCCTATCTGGCACACTTGGTCAGGGCTTGTGCAGTACGGGGGCATCAGAACAATTACGTTTCCGATGGGTCGAGTGAGCACGCCGGCACGAGCCATGGCCTCACAGACCCGCATCCCGGCTTGTTCATGCAGATGGAAGGGCTCGCGAGTTCGCCAATTCTTCACCAATTCAATCCCGACAATCAGCCCCACCTGCCGTATATCGCCGACAATGGGGTGGCACCAGAGTTCGTTTAATTCCCGGCGCAGTGCCGCTTGCAGAAGGTGACGAGATTTGATGGAAGCTGAGCTTTGCAGGATCTCCAAACTGGCTAATGCCGCGGCGGCGCCGAGTTGATTGCCGGTGAAGCTATGTCCGTGGAAGAAGGTCTTGAATTCTTTGTATTCACCCAAGAAAGCATTAAACACCCTTTGCGTGGTTAACGTGGCGGCCATTGGCATGTAACCACCAGTCAGCCCCTTTGCCACCGCCAAAAAATCCGGTTGCACATGTTCGTGGTGGCACGCGAAGACGCCCGACCCGCTTTTTGCGACAGTGGCGGTGCCGGTGCGACCGAAGCCGGTCATGACCTCGTCGGCGATCAAGAGCGCACCGTGGCTTCGCGCGATTTGCGCCGCTTGTCCTAGCCAGCCTTCCGGTTGCGGGATCATGCCCGCCGCTCCCTGGATCAAGGGCTCGAAGATAAATGCGGCGTAAGGACTCCCGCGTTTCTTTTGCACTTTAAATTTATGTTCAAGCTGATCGAGGCATTCCCATCGGCACTTGCGATAGGTGCGGGCGTCCGCGTGTTGGGGTTTGGCACGGTTGTAAGGACAACGGTAGCAGTAGGGGGCCATCACCTTATCGGTCCCAAACAGCAGGTCCGCATACGAGCGGTGGAACAGGTCGATATGGCCGAGCGATACCGCACCAATCGTGTCGCCGTGATAGGCGCCGTCCAAGGACAAAAATTTTGGCCCACTTTGTAGTAGTCGATGTACGGAATCTCTGCCTTTTCGATGTCGCATCGGGCCAACTTTTTGGGGTCTTTTCCCTAGGGAGGTGGTCCGAGTTCTCCGAGTGAATTCATACGCAAGCTTCAGTGCGACCTCCATCGCCGTAGAGCCGTCATCCGAAAAAAATACCTTGCTCAATACGGGATTGACGCAGGTGCCCTGATTAGATGACGCCAAGGCGCTGACGCCTGGCTCGCCGACGAAGGGTGAGTTGGCCAGTTTTATTAACTGTTCGGCGAGGCGGCTGGCTGGCTGATTGGCGAGGCCCAAAGCCGAGGTATGAGCTACAGAACGCAACTGGGCGCGTATAGCGGCGTCGATCTTGCCGTGCCTGTGCCCGTGCAGATTGGTCCAGATCGAAGAATTGGCATCGAGATATTCCCGGCCGTGGACGTCTCGTACCACGGCGCCCTGACCCTCAACCAAAACAATTGGCTCGCGCTGGAGCCAATCCCGCATCTGAGTGAACGGGTGCCAGACGTACTGGTTATCCAGTTTAGCGATGGGGTTCACTGCGGTTGCGGGTTAGATAATTGCAGGCTATCCAGTGCGCGACAAAGCGTGTTGATATCATCGCTGGTATGAGCCGCCGTCAGAGTTAATCGAAGACGAGCACTGCCCCGAGCGACTGTCGGGTAACGAATAGCCGGGATAAAGATTCCCCGTTCACGCAAATGTCTGGATATTTCGACCGCCTTCGACTCGTCGCCAACTATTAGCGGGAAGATCGCGCCGGGAAGTTCAGGCCCATCCGATACGTTGGTGCCCGATTCGCGTGAAGATCGCGCGATTTCGAACCGCGCGTGAGTTGTCTCTCGAAGTCGTGAGGCTAACTCAGCGGCTCTTTGCCAAAGATTGTTGCGGCGTTCCTCGCCGTCTGAAGATTGGACAAAACGAATGCCGGCTGTTGCCGCAGCAGCGGCCGCTGGGACCGGCGCAGTCGAAAAGATGAAGGATCGGGAGCGATTCACGAGGTACTCTATCAGCGATTGTGAGCCACATACGTAGCCTCCTGACGCGCCCAGCGCTTTCCCTAATGTCCCCATCTGAACCTCAATTTGTTCACTTACGCCAAGTGCTTCGGCCATTCCCCGTCGATCCTTGCCATACAGCCCGGTGGCATGCGCTTCGTCAACCATGAGCCAGACTCCATATCTGTTCTTGAGCGCGACAAGTTCTTTCAGCGGCGCAAAATCGCCGTCCATGCTGAAGACGCTTTCCGTCAGCACTAGCGCCCTGGAATCGGCGCTTTGGGATTGCTGCTGCTGCACCCATCGAAGAATCCGTTCCAGATCATTCAGATCGTTGTGAGCAAATACCCGAATCCTGGCGCCGCATAATCGCGCCGCATCGACGATGCAGGCATGAACCAGCTTGTCCAGGATGATGATATCGCTTTTTCCGAGCAAGGCGCAGATGGTGCCGAGGGCAGCGGCATAGCCGCTGGAAAAAGACAGCGCGGCCGGCGCATTTTTGAACTGGGCAATGTTTTGGTCGAGTTCGTGGTGAGGGTTTAGCGAGCCACAGATGAGGCGTGATGCTCCCGCTCCTGCGCCATAGCGATTAACAGCTTCGATCGCCGCATCCTTCAAAACAGTCTCGTTGGCCAGACCGAGATAGTCGTTGGATGAAAAATTGAGCAGCATCTCGCCTTGGACGCAGATGCGTGATGATTGGCCCGAATCAACGCGACGCAATTGGCGGTACAGGCCTTGATCGCGTAATTCCGCAAGCCTTTGCTTCAACTGATCATCGAACTCAACCGTTCTCATTGCAGGACATGCGTGTTCACATTAAAAGTCTTCAGGATCTTAACAATTTAGTGCCTGATCCTATTCCGGTGCGAGCGCCCATCGACCGCCAATCATGCACGCGCTAACCTTGCCCCGATGCTCGAGCACGGTGTCATAGACCCGGGAGGGCGTTGCTTCAGAACGCAACGCGATCAAATCGGCATGAGCGCCGGGAATGATTTCCCCGGCTTTGCCATTCAGAGCCAGGGCTCGAGCTCCGCAAGAGGTCGCAAGCCGAAGAATGGCTCGTGGCCGTAGTCCTGGCTCGCGCTCCGCCAAAGCGCGCATTTCCTCGAACATGCTCAATTCTACGGAATGCTTTCGCCGCTGGTAAACACTGGCCAGGCTATCGGTGCCGAGGCAAACATTAACACCGGCACGAGTCAACGCGCGCAAAGGAAATGGGTCATGCCGGAAGTAAGAGTGGCTGCGGGGACAGTGGACAACGTTCACCCTGCGTGATTGCAGCAATTGGAGGTCCCCACGGCCCAGATAGTTCATATGGATAGCGAGAAGATTTGGGCCGAGTATGCCACAGCGTTCCAGATGGCGCACAGGCGAGCCTTGACCACAATCGACCATATCCCGTCCGCTCCTCGCAAGCCAATCGAACATTTCACCGCGTCGCTCGGCGAACATCTGAAATTCGAGTGCCGATTCGGCGACGTGCGTGCATAACAGCCATCGACGACGGCGGGCGGTTCGCGCGCTCAAGCAGAGAAGCTCGGGCAGGGTTGAATAAGGCGCATGCGGCGAGAGACCGATCCGACAGCGCGGATGCTGGAGGTTGATACCCTTGTCAGAGACCTCTTGCAGGATCGCCTCAGGCAGCCGGCGTTTGGTAATTCCGATCATTTCGAGAAATGAGCAGACGCGCAAAGGTGTGGTGTCCCACATTTTCGGCAGCAACTGAGGCACCGCTTCAACGTCACCAACAGTCGTGGTGCCTGAGCGAACGAGCATTTCGGCCCCCTTGGTCCAGGATTCGGCGTAATCGGAATAACTCCAATCCGCTTTGGTGTCAGTAATCGTTTTGAGCCAGTCAGTGAAGCACTTGGGCGGTGGGAATTGGCCGGCCATCAAAGTATAATCCAGGTGGCAGTGGGCGTTGACCAAGCCTGGCATCAAGACGACATCCCCGAGGTCTATTTTGCGGGAATCGTCAATCCGTACCAAATCACGCCAGCGGCCGACTGCCGCAATTCGCCCGTGCGCCACGCGCACACCGCCGTCAGGAATTGGGGGAGCCGATATCGGAAGAAGGACTCGCGCCCGAAGAATCATGCGTTGGCCGGAGCCGCCCGGCGTTCCAAATCCGAAATCCGAAATCCGAAATCCAAGCTAAATCGAAATTTACGGAAATTCAGAAACTCGCAATTGGGGAGTGGGCACGCCGAGCGCTCGTGAAATCGCTTGAGTTGACTACCCGCACCAAGGTTTTGGGCCTTGCGATGTTGAGTTTTGAATCTGGCTCGGATTTCGGATTTCGAGTTTCGGATTTGTGTTAGCATGCGCGCTCTGCGCACAACTGCAATGCCTTTACAGTCCCTTTTCCTGCCGCGTGCGTTTGGTGCGGGACGCCTGAGTGTGCTTGCGGGCCTTGCGTTTGTTGTGTCGCTTACGAAACTGCTGCTCGATTTTCTTCGCAACGACGTCAATCGCGGCGTAAAGATCACTCTCGACGTCTTCGGCGAACAGGTCCGGACCGGGGAGGGAAATGCGCATGGAACAGGAAAACTGCCGCTCTGGGGCTTTGGTCTGGTCACGGTCGAGAGTTACCCGCGCATTGATGGCGTAGCGGTTGAGGTGTTCCAGCTTGCTGATGCGGCTTATGATATGATCTTCGATGGCATCGGTCAGGGTCACATTGTGCGGCAACAGGATCAAGTTCATGGACCCATCATGCAATCGGCCCGCGATAAAATCCAGTGAAAGTGGGTGAAACTTGAATCAACCGATGTTTTTCGCTACACCTCCGGTGTGCCAACCAAGATCATTGCCGTCGCCAATCAGAAGGGCGGGGTCGGGAAGACCACGACCGCGGTTAACCTCGCGGCGTGTGCAGCCGCCGTTGGGCGTCGAGTCCTGCTCTTTGACCTGGATCCGCAAGCCAATGCCACCAGCGGGCTCGGGCTCGAAAAGATCGACGGCCAAAGCGCTTACCGTGTTTTACTGGGTGAAGGCGCTCTGCTTGAGAAAGTCCAAAAAACGGAATTTGAAGGCCTTGAGATTATTCCCAGCGAAGTCGACCTGTGCGGAGCGGACTTTGAACTGGCGCGCGCGGAGGATCATCTCCGGCGAGTCGGACGGGCGATGCAACCGGTGCTGGATGCGGCGCGGTTTGATCTGGTTCTCGTCGATTGCCCGCCGTCGCTTGGGGTGCTGACGCTAAACGCCTTTGCCGCTGCCGATGGCGTCCTGGTACCGTTGCAATGCGAATATTACGCGCTGGAAGGCATTTCCATGCTGAACCGCGTTATGTCCCAACTGCATGACAATGGTGTGAACCCACGGCTGGAACTCATGGGCGTTGTCATGACGATGTATGACGGCAGAACCAGGCTGTCCCAGCAGGTGGTTGGCGAGGTTCGCGAGCATTTCGGCGAACGGGTATTTGAAACGATGATTCCCCGCAGCACGCGTTTGGCCGAGGCCCCGAGCTTCGGCAAGCCCATTATTCATTACGACAAGTACAGCCCCGGCGCTGCGGCGTATGAACTGCTCGCGCAGGAATTTCTGGCCCGGCTGGATGGGCAGAGCAAGTAGTTAGAAGGTACCGCGACCGCGGCCCTTGTCCTTCCAATTGCTAAGCAGGGACGGTTATGATAAGTATTAATTGTCGAAAACAACTATGACGCTGTTGGCCCTGCTTAAACGCAACGTATGAGTGACTCCACCCAGACGGCCCCACCCGCCGCAACGGCGGCAACCGTGTATTCGCGGAAGAATCCATTTTTGGCCGAGTTGATCCGCCATGATCGCCTCACGGCGCCCGGATCCTTGAAAGATACGCGGCACTTTGTGTTGAATCTGGCCGGCAGCGGCTTGACTTATACCCCCGGCGATTCCCTGGGCGCTTTCGGATCGAATTCGCCTGGATTGGTGGATGAGGTCATTGCGCTGTTGGAATTCGATCCGAAAGCGCCGGTGAAGGATCCTCGCGGCCAAATGACCACCTTCCGACAGGCGCTGCTGAAAGACTACATTGTCAACCGCGCCAACCGGAAAGTGGTGAGCGGCCTGGCGCAGCGAATTCCGCAAGGCGAACAGCGGAACCGCCTGATGGAGATTCTCGACAACAGTGATCTGCTTTGCGAGTACATCGATACCCGCGATTACGTGGATGTCTTGATGGATTTTGACGAAGCGACTTTCGAATCGCCGGAAGCCTTTTTGGCTCAACTGACGCCAGTAGCGCCGCGGTTGTATTCAATCGCTTCCTCGTTGCAGGCCCATCCGGGGGAGGTGCATCTGTGTGTCGCGGTAGTGCGCTACGACACGCATGGACGGGCCAAAAAAGGACTGGCCTCGGGTTTTCTAGCGGACCATGCCGATATGTTCGTCAAGAATATCCCCATTTATGTTCAGGAATCACGCACGTTCCGTCTGCCTAAGAATGGCACGACCGACATTATCATGGTTGGGCCAGGCGCCGGAGTCGCTCCGTTTCGAGCTTTCCTAGAGCAACGAATTGTTGAAGGCGCGACTGGCCGCAATTGGCTGTTTTTTGGCGAGCAACGTCGAGCGACCGATTTTCTGTATGGGGAAGAACTGCTGAATTATCAGAAGCAGGGCAAACTGCATCGGGTCGATGTCGCCTTTTCCCGCGACCAATCCTACAAGATTTATGTCCAGAATCGGATGCTTGAGCAGGCAAAGGAACTTTGGAACTGGCTGCAAAACGGGGCATACTTTTATGTCTGCGGCGATGCCAAACACATGGCGAAGGATGTGCATCAGGCGTTGATCGAGATCGCGCAGAAAGAAGGCGGCTTGTCGGCCGATGCCGCGGCCGAGTATGTCAGTGTCACCTTGATGCGGACCGAGCGCCGGTATTTAAGGGACGTGTATTGAGGGAAATCCGAAATTCGCAGCTCGAAATCCTAACCAGGAAATAGGCGGAAGCCGCTGAGTGGTAAACGCCTTTACACGTTTTCCTGAGAGAATTATCTTCCAGCGCTGAGGTCTGGAGTGGCGGCTTAACCAACAGTGGAACGCTCCAGGTTTTCGAAAACATCATGAAACGGACTCCGCTTTTTAGCGCGCATCAAAAACTCGGCGGCAGGCTGATTGAATTTGGCGGCTGGGAAATGCCGGTCCAGTACACCAGCATTATGGACGAGCACCTGGCGGTGCGGCAGGCGGCGGGTATCTTCGACATATCCCACATGGGGGAGGTGTTGCTGAGCGGGCCGGCGGCAGAAACGTTTCTGAACGAAATACTCACCAACGACATTCGCAAGCTGAGTGTAGGTCAGGGCCATTACACTTTGATGTGCAATGAACGGGGGGGGGTGATCGATGACTTGTATGCGTATCGTTTGGCGGCCGACGAGTATTTGCTGATTATCAACGCCGCTCGAATCCCTGACGATGTCGCCTGGCTGGAGAAACAATGGAACGCATCGAGCCGGATGAATGGGGTGAGAGTAAAGAATGCGTCGGACGAACAAAGCGCCGTGGCGGTTCAAGGACCGCGCGTTGTTGAGTTCATTGATAGCTGTTTCCCGGCTGGGGCTACGGGCGGCACCATCGTCAAACAGCCTAGCCATTTAAAGAAAAACCAGATTGGCAAATTTGCTTTTGGAGCCGCTACAGTCTGGGTTGGACGCACCGGTTATACCGGCGAAGACGGATTCGAAATTGTGGCCCTGGCCCAAGTGATCGAAGCCGTCTGGTTCGACATCCTGGAAAAGGGACGCGCTTCGGGTTTGAAGCCAGCCGGTTTGGGTGCGCGCGATACGTTGCGCACGGAAGTGTGCTATCCTCTCTACGGGCACGAATTGGACGAAAACACGAGTCCCATCGAGGCCGGGTTGGGCTTTTTCGTCGCGCTGGACAAGGGAAACTTTATTGGCCGCGAGGTGCTATCGCAACAGAAGGCGAATGGTCCAGGCAAGAAGTTGGTTGCGTTCAAAATGACGGGGAGAACGGCACCGCCTCGGCCTCAGTACCCGATCTGGAGCACCGAAACCAGCGCGGTTCGGCTGGGAGAGGTGACCAGCGGGACCCAGAGCCCCTCACTGGGTATAGGCATTGGACTTGGCTATGTGAGACCCGAGTTCGCCAAACCGGAGACGCCGCTCGGGATAGAGATTCGGGA
The DNA here is from genome assembly GCA_035495315.1 of Candidatus Limnocylindrales bacterium. Lineage (GTDB taxonomy): Bacteria > Verrucomicrobiota > Verrucomicrobiia > Limisphaerales > UBA8199 > DATJGF01. Next base: position 41,996 of record DATJGF010000242.1, on the reverse strand, counting down.
AAAGCGAGCGCCGGCGGTGGTGGTGGCGAAGCCGATTTATCGAAAAGTGAATTGACCTTGCTTTCGCTCCTTTATAGGAATAAGTAAGCGAGCCGGGCAGCCGGAAGCAATAATCTTATGGCGAATGTTCCAGCGGATCTGAAGTACGCAAAATCGCATGAATGGGTGCGGGTGGATGGCCAGACGGCGACAGTTGGTATCACAGACCATGCCCAGCACGAGCTTACCGATGTAGTCTTCGTCGAGCTCCCGCAAACCGGGCGCAAGATAGCGGCCGGAGAGGCTTGCGCCGTGGTCGAGTCGGTCAAAACGGCCAGCGATATTTACGCTCCAGTCAGCGGGGAAGTCAGCGAGGTCAACAAGGCTGTCGTCGATAATCCTGCGCTCGTAAACACCGAGCCTTACGGCGGCGGTTGGTTTTTTAAGGTTCGCTTGTCCAATCCCGGCGAACTGCAAGGCTTGCTCGGCCCCGCCGAGTACAGTGCGCAAATTGGTGCGGCGTAAGGGTTATCAGAAGCGCCTGTCCGTTACGGGTTGGTAGCCCGTAATTTTTCGGACAGGCGTCCCGCGCACATCGCGCAATCACCATTTGAAAAATTGGCAGGACTCTAGCAGAGTATGATTGTGAAACCGAAACGGGTGCGATTGTTTGTCAAACCATATTGTGGGTGGTGTTATAAAGCGACACGATGGCTTGATGGTCGCGGTGTCGATTACGAAGCAATTGATGTCATCACCGATGAAGCCGCCCATGATGAGATGATCCGAATTTCCGGCCAGGACCTGGCGCCAGTGATCGATGTCGATGGCGAAATCCTGGCTGACTTTGGCCCCGACCAATTAGCTAATTTTTGGAGCAAACTGGAGAGGAAGAATGCCCGCGCCACTTCTGGTTGAGGCTTCTCGCCCCCGCCTGCCTGAGTGGTTACGGATTAGGCTTCCGACTTCCGACGCCTTCGCGCACACACGTGGTTTGCTTGAGGAACTCAAGCTGCACACGGTCTGTCAAAGCGCCAAGTGCCCAAACCATTGGGAATGCTGGAGCAAAGGCACCGCAACGTTCATGATTGCAGGTGACCGCTGCACCCGGGCTTGCGGTTTTTGTGCAGTGAGTACCGCCAAACCCTTGGCGCTTAAGGCTGACGAACCGGCTCGGGTTGCGGAGGCCACACGGCGCATGGGCCTCAAGCACGTTGTCATCACCGCAGTTGCTCGAGACGATTTGGCGGATGGCGGCGCCGACCATTTCCGCCGAACCATCGAGGCGGTGCGGGCAATGAACCCGGAGACGGTAATCGAAGTCTTGACGCCGGACTTTAACGACCGCGATGCTGCGATCGATGCTGTGCTCGCGGCTCGGCCGCATATCTTCAACCACAATCTCGAGACCGTCCGGCGGCTCACGCCGACCGTGCGTTCACGAGCAACCTACGAACGCTCCCTCGCCGTGCTGCGCAAGGTCAAGGATAGGGCAGGGGACCGCATTTACACCAAGTCCGGTCTAATGCTCGGGCTGGGAGAAACCGAGTCAGAGCTGGTTGTCGCCTTGGCTGACCTAAGGCGCATCGGCTGCGACATCCTGACGCTGGGGCAATACCTTCAACCGACCCTCAAGCACTTGCCGGTGGTTGAATTTATTCCGCCGGTAAAGTTCGAGGAGTACGGACAGCGCGCGCGGACGATGGGATTCCTGCACGTGGCCAGCGGCCCGATGGTTCGGAGCTCGTACCATGCGGAGGAGTTTTCAGTGCCTGTGTCGCAGAATTCTTGGTCGCTCTAGTAGGCTCCATTCGTCCGTTTTAAATCGCCGTGCAGCGTACTTCGTGAATAACCGGTGCATAACTTTTGATAACTGCCAGTTGCGCATCATTGTTTCCAAGTCGTACAGAGAAGGGATGATAGAGTTGGACCAGAATTTGCCGCACGCGATTGAAGTGTATGAGGTAGGGGCACGGAGGCTTTACGCGAAAACCAGCGGCCGAAGCTTTGCATTGTTCGAAGATGAATTGACGCCGGAAGAACTGATAGCCATCGCCAAGGATATCCTCGCGCGGAGGGAAACATTGAAAGCCGAAGGATGTGTTGAAGGGAGCCCTGCTTAGCGTCGTGGTCGTTGGGAGATCAGGATGTTAGCGACCCAGGCGGAGCCAATCGCTCCGAGAAAAAACAATCCGATCAGGGCTATCCCCAGCGATGGAGGCGCCTTCGCCTTCGGGTCGGCGCAAACTATCAATAATCCGCCCAGGCCGGCGGCTGCCATCGCACCGGTATAAATCGCCATCATTTTGCGCGGCCAGCCCTCGCAGCAGCGAAACGTCCCGGCAAGTGGAATGACCAGGAACCCAAATACCAGTGCGGCCAGCACGAAGGGAGAATCAAAGGAATAGAACAGGCACCCGGCGAGGGCTAACAGCGCCAACAGCAGGCAACCGCCGATCCAATTGGAAGCGACGATTTGTTCGCGAGATAAGGCGAGCCGGCCGAACCGATTGAGCCGCAATAAAAGATTGAATATGGGAACCGCGGTCCAGGTTAGCAGCACGAAGGTGACATAAAGGATGCGCAAGGGCAGGACCCACGGTGCCAGGGCCGGACTGGCAGCCGCAACGCTCCCCAGAGCCTGATTTCCGAAATAGCCGGCAAGAATAACCCCCCATTGGGCGCGCCGGCTGAGGCGAGACATCCAGAAAAAGTACCGCAGCATTACCGCGTAGATAAGATGACGCGCCTTGAGTGCTTCGATGATCCCCTGGCGGGCCCATTCATTTTCGGGATCGAGCCGGAGCGCTTCACGAAAATGTTCGAGGGCTTCCTTGGGTTTTCCTTGCTGGAGCAATGTCCAGCCCTGGTTGGCGTGGGTAATGGAGTTGTCGGGATCTTTAGCCAATGCGGCGGCGATGGTCGCACCCGCCTCGTCCTTACGGCCGAGGTTTACCAGGGCGATCGCGCGGAGATTAGTGCAACCGACGTGCTCGGAGTTAAGCTCTAAACCCTGTTCGGCAGCGACGAGGGCCTCTTGCCATTGCTTTTCGCTGATATGAATCGCCGATAGGAGAGCAAAGAAATTGGGCTCGGACACGTCGAGGCGCAACGCTTCATTAATGGCGGCGAGCGCTTCGGTGTTACGGTGCCGATCGTGTAGAATGCTGGCCAGAGCGTAATGTGCAAAGGCGGAATCAGGCGCTAAATGAATGGCCTGCTGCGCCTCTTCGGTGGCGGGGCCGAATTGTTCGCGATTGGCGAGGCATAGTCCGAGCAAAGCATGGGCGAAGGATTCATGCGGATCGTCGGCCAGCGCCTGACGCAGTTCGGCTTCGGCCAAGAGGTGACGGGACTGATCATAGAGCAGCAGCGCGCGCTGCAGGTTCGGATTCACAGCTTCAAATACTGCAGGATATCGTCGTAAATGCCCCCCTGGTTGGAATAGAGCGCGTAATTGCGGGCGGTGGCGAACCATTCTTTGGTGGTGGCCTTCAAAGAGTCTGCCGCCGAAACCAGGTCCTTGGTCGAAAGCGGCTTGGGTATTCCAGCCTTCAACGCCTCACCCAATTTTTTCTCGATCGCGACGTCGATCACGGCTTTGAGGTCGGCACCGGAGAAATCCTGAGTTTTCTTGGCTAGATGTTCATAGTCGAGGTCTTCGATTGGCTTGCCGCGGCAATGCAGGCGCAGGATAGCCGCTCGGGCAGCACTATCCGGCGGCGGGACGAACAGGATGCGATCAAATCGGCCGGGCCGGCGAAAAGCCGAATCGAGGTGCCACGGCGCGTTGGTGGCCGCAAGAATGAGCACACCTTCGTTCGAGGTTTTCACGCCATCCATCTCCGCCAAAAACTGGTTAATCAATTGGCGCCCGGCGTGGTGGCGCATGTCGGATCGGCTGGCACCAAGGGCATCGACCTCATCGAAGAACAGAACACACGGGGTATGATTCCGGGCCTGTTCGAACAGCTCGTGGAGATTTCGCTCGCTATTGCCGATCCACATATCGAGCACGTCATTGATGCCGACGGCAATGAAACTGGCTTTGATTTCCCCGGCAGTCGCCCGGGCGAGATAGGTCTTTCCACAACCCGGTGGGCCGTACATGAGAATCCCGCCACCAATCTGTTTGCCATACGCCTTGTAGAGTTCCGGATGCGTCAGAGGGTGGATGATCTTCATCCGAATCTCCTCTTTCAGTTTTTCCATACCACCAACGTCCTGGAAGGTGATTTTGGGTCGTTCAATCTCGCGAGCCGTGTTGGTTGGCTCGCCTTCCCACGCAGCGCGAACTTTGCCTTCAACAACTTCGCTCTCCGCTTCGCTCGCGCCGATTCCCAGGCGGTTGGCAAACTCCGCGTCAGCCACCGCTCCATCCATTTCAATGGCCTGGCGGTATTGTGAAACGGCTTGCGATATCTCGCCGATCCCGGCCAACAACCGTGCATGGAACAGAAACGCTCGCGCCGGGGCAGAAGGGTTTTTGACGAGGTCTTCGATAATCACCAACGCGTGACTTTGCTTGTTCTGTTGATAGAACGAGCGGGCTAACCCGAGCTTTAATCCAACACTGTTGGGGGCTTGGCTCAGGGCCTCACGATACTCTTTTTCGGCCTCTTCGGCCTGGCCGTGAGCGAGCAAGGTCTCAGCGAGATGCTGACGCAAGGCGATATTGTTTGGTGATACGCGCAGTGCCTCCCGCAAAGCTTGCAGGGCATCGTCAGCGGGTGGATCGGGGTCCGGGCCTTTACTCATTTGCAAACATTAAGAGAACCGAAGCTGACGACATGGTCAAGCAGAGGAATGGAGGCAGAATCTGTACGGGGTCCATTCTTTTCAGGGTATCGGCAAAATAGGCCAGCGTCGTTAGGAAACCATTTTGTGGTAATCCGAAGGTAAACAGAGTCATTGAAGGGAGAGCAATTCACAGTTTTTAAAGAGCAGTTTTTGAGCCATTAGCTCTCGTTACTCCTTGGCGCATTAACGTTTGCGAATTGACCTAAAAGCGGGCAGGTTAGGGTATTCAGAAGAGCAATTCTTCACCGGCTGGCCCCAGGCAAGCCGCGGATCAAGAGAAAGATGGATTTATGGCGCAGGCAATAATGGATCCCGAGCAAGTGCGGCGGTTTGCCGACGAATTGAAACGCTTCAACGCGGATCTGCAAGACAAGGTCGCCTCGTTGCAGGCCCGCTTCGCCGCCTTAGGCGACACCTGGTCAGACCAGGAACACGCGAAATTCGCGGAGGAATTTAAGCAAATCATGAAGGCGCTGAAGAAATTCGTCGAGGTCTCCAATCAGCAGACGCCTTATCTGTTGCGCAAGGCGCAGCGCATTGAAGAATATCTCAATCAGCGGTAGGCCATGCCGGAACAAGCTCGCGTTACTTCGCTCGAGGCGCTGCAGGCCTTTCGATCCAATTTAATCGTTTACCTGAGCCAGGCTCGACCTCTTTTGGAGGAGGTCAGTGCGAGTGTGTTGCGCACGCATCTCTGGTTGGAAAACGAGCAACGGACGCATTGGGAAAATCAAATTCGCCGGCGCCTTAAGGAATTGCAGCAGGCACAGCAGGCTCTTTTCAGTGCGAAATTGGGCAGCTTCAGTCATGAACTATCAGCCGGGCAGGTCGCGGTGCAGCGAGCTAAACGCAGTCTGGACGAATCGGAAACGAAGCTAAAGGTGGTAAAGCGATGGGATCGCGATTACGACGGTCGCGTGCAGCCGCTGGTCAAGCAAATGGAAAAAATGCACACGGTCTTGACAATGGACATGGTTCAGGCCGTCGCCTATTTGACGCAGGCCATCAACACATTGGCGGCATACGCTGAGGTAAAGGCGCCAGGGGCGGGGCCGAGCACGCCGGAAGCACCGGGAACCGGGACCGGAACGTAGGATTGCGGCGCACATCACGATGAGACGGAAACCTGGAGTTAGAGGGCCCACTGGCGAAACAATGGGAAGATCCGGGGCTCGCGGACAATCGGTTCACTTTTGGACAAGGAAGTAACTATGCACGCGAGTGGCTCTCGGCTCGAAGCGATTACCAAAGAACTCAGGCTGCAATGGCTGCAAACCAAAGATTATTGGGCCGATGCCAAGAGCCAGGAATTTGAACAACGTTATCTGCAGGAGCTTTTCGCTACTGTTGACAAGGCGGTGGCCGCAATCGAGCAAATCGATAAACTGGTGACCAGGATAAGGAAGGAATGTGAGTAGTATTTTATCTGCCGGCAAAACTATCGAGCTGGTCAACCAGCTGAAAGCCACGGTTGAGGAGTGTGCTGCCCGCGCTGACAAATTAAACGAGGAACTTCGCATTAAGACCGCAAAGGAACGCCAGCGTTGCGCGGTAGCGATAGCCGCTGCCAAACAGGAGCTGGCTTCGCAAGGCACGGCAGCCGAGCAGGACTTTGAAAATCGAAAGGTGGCATTACTGGCCAAATACGAACAGCGCAAAACCTGGATTGGTGATGCGTACCAATCGAGCAAGGAACGGGGCTTGCAGAAGATTGAAGACCAGATTGGCGCGCGCAAGTATGAGCTGCAAAAGACGACGTTGCAGGCCGAAAAGGACCGTGAGGCGGCCCTAACCCGGGCAACCGCCGCACATGAGGAGTTCAGCAGGACCCTTGCTGCCCGACAGGACGATTTAGCTGAGATGGAGCGAGAGGCGCAGCGACTATTAAAAGGATACGGCCGGTTACTGAGATTTTTCTTCAAAGCCTACGAGTTGGCTGAGGTGTCCCATGAAGCCGACGAAAATCGTCTAATGGCCCAATTTCAGGAGTTGCTGGAAAGAGCTAAAGGCGATTTGGAGCGCTTACGTGGTTTCGGCCTATTCCGGCTTCTGAGGTTTCTCGCGTTGTGGCTAGCGCTGATAATTTGCGCCGCTGGTGCTGTTCCTGTGCTCGAACGTTTTGGCATCCGCTTGCTGAGCTATCAACAGGTCGCCATCGCCGCCGCGGCGGCGGTGATTGTGATTATCCTGGTTCGCTATATCACCCGGCGGCGCTCGGCACCAGTCGCACATTCGCTTTCGCAGCTGCTCGCCAAATCGCGGCGAGTTTACGAGCTTTGCAAGACTGGGGCGGAGACGCGGCATCAAGCCGAACTTCAGCGCATCCAAACGGAGTTTCAGACCACCATACAAGGTGCCACGGAACGCTTGCGCCAGACCCAGGGAGCCGCCGGTGACTTGCGTGTGAAGTGCCGCATGGAAAGTGACCAGCATGCGGTGAGGGTGACTGCCCGAAATGAGACGTTACATCGGGCTAAGCTCCAGAGACTTGAACGGCAGCAAACGGAAGCTGGGCGAGCTCGAGTGGGGGCTGAGGAGGAACGGATCAAAGCCCTCAATGAGGGTTGCGAGGCAAAAATCGCCGGTTTTGTGGCTGATCAAGCTGCCGGTTGGCAAGCCCTCGAGGCGGAGTGGAAGGCGCGAACCGGTGCGATTTATCAAACACTTCAGTCCGCTCGGGACTTATCGCATCAGATGTTCCCGTCATGGACAGAGGTCGTTTGGGATTCCTGGAAAGCTCCTGCCCAGTTTGGCCGGGCTGCGCGATTTGGGGAACTCAAGGTCGATTTGCAGAAACTTTGCCAGGTGTTCCCAAAAGATAAACGCCTGGAAACGCCGGGGCCCACAAGTTTTTCTGCGCCGCTCTGCCTCACATACCCTGAGCAGGGCTCAATGCTGATTGAAAGCGACGGCTCCGGACATGACGAGGCAGTCGGCGCTTTGAACAATATCATTCTGCGTCTTCTTTCGAATGCGCCTCCGGGCCGTCTAAATTTCACCATTCTTGACCCGGTCGGTTTAGGACAGAATTTCGCGGGTGTGATGCACCTGGCCGATTACGAGGAACAGCTCATCAATAGCCGCATTTGGACGCAGTCGGGGCAGATTGAGCAAAAACTCGCCGATCTGAACGAACACATGGAAAAAGTCATCCAGATGTATTTGCGCAATGAGTACCAAACAATTGCCGAATATAACGAGCAGGCCGGTGTCATTGCTGAAAAATACCACTTTTTGATAATTGCTGATTTTCCGGCGAATTTCACTGACACCGCGGCTAAACGTTTGCTGAGCATTGCTTCCAGTGGCGCCCGGTGCGGCGTCTATACTTTGATTCATTGGGACCGTCGGCAGGCCGCACCAGCGGATTTCATCCCTGACGAACTCAGAAAGAGCAGTGTTTGCGTGAGCGCCAAGGCAAACGGCTTTGTACTTGCCGGCGCGCCCAGGCCGGGCGCTGACCTGATTTTGGATGAACCTCCCGCCTCCGAAGCCGCTACGAATTTCATCCAGCAGGTCGGACGCCAGAGCCACGATTCGAGCCGGGTGGAGGTGCCCTTTGAGCAGATCGCCCCCGGGGAAACAGAACTTTGGAGCGAGGAAACCACCAATGAGTTGCGAGTGCCAATTGGGCGGACCGGCGCGACGAAGCTGCAGTACCTGGCAATCGGGAAAGGGACGCGACAGCATGGGTTAATTGCGGGTAAAACCGGCTCGGGCAAATCGACTCTGTTCCACGTCATTATTACCAATCTATCGCTGTGGTGCAGCCCGGAGCAGGTCGAGTTTTATCTGGTCGACTTCAAGAAGGGCGTCGAATTCAAGTGTTATGCGACGAAGGCGTTGCCGCATGCGCGTGTCGTTGCAATCGAGAGTGATCGCGAATTTGGCCTTAGCGTGCTGCAGCGGGTGGATGACGAATTGAAACGCCGCGGCGATTTGTTCCGACACCTCGGGGTACAGGATGTCGCTGGTTACAAACAAGCAGGCGGTACTGCGTCAATCCCCAGGACGCTCCTGCTCATCGACGAGTTCCAGGAGTTTTTTGTCGAGGATGATAAGATTGCACAAACGGCTTCGCTGTTGTTGGATCGGATTGTCCGGCAGGGCCGCGCTTTCGGTATTCACGTCCTGCTCGGATCACAGACGCTTGGCGGAGCTTACACCGTGGCCCGCACGACCCTGGGGCAGATGGTGATCCGGATCGCGCTGCAATGCAATGAAGCCGACGCTTACCTGATCATGGATGATAACAACCCCGCACCCCGTTTGCTCTCCCGGCCCGGTGAGGGGATCTACAACGACATGGCCGGCGCCTTGCAAGGGAACAGTCCTTTCCAGGTTGTTTGGTTGCCTGAATCGATTCGCGACTCGTACCTCACCAAGGTGCGCCAGCGAGCCGACCGTAACGGAGAAAACCTTCCCGGACCGATCGTTTTTGAGGGCAATGCTCCGGCGGATATCCGCGAAAACCCGCTGCTCCGTCGAGCACTTGGCAGCAAAGCAGTCGAGCGGCCACGGGCAGCCCGGATGTGGCTTGGCGCTCCCAATTCAATCAAGGGGCCGACCGAAGCGGTGTTCCATAGGCAGAGTGGCAACAATCTTTTGATTGTTGGCCAACGAGACGAGGCAGTGCTGGCGATGTTTTCAGTCGGGTTGGTCGCACTCAGCGCCCAATATCCAAGAGGCACCGCTCGCTTTATTCTGGTGGATGCGACGCCTCCCGGCTCTCCCGAACGGGAGTACCTGGAAAAGGTGGTGGCCACAAATCCACAGGAAATTACCCTGGCCAAAGCTGCGGATCTGTTTGAGCTCCTCCAGGATTTAGGCACCGAAATGAAACAGCGAGCCGAGGCGCCTGATCCGGAAGCCGCACCCGCGGTGTTCTTATTTATTCACGGTCTCCAGAAATATAGCCGATTGAGGTATGAGGAAGAATTTGGTTTTTCCTCGGGCGATTCCGGCGCCGAGGTTAAGCCGGGCGCCATTTTGAACGATTTGATCTGTGAGGGCGCGCGGCTGGGGTTCCATATCATCGCCACTTGCGACTCTTACAATAATGTGAACCGATTCCTTAGCCGGAAAGCCTTGAGCGAATTTGAAATGAGAGTCCTCTTCCAGATGAGCGCGAATGATTCCGCCAGCCTGATCGATAACCCAAAGGCCGGCATGCTCGGCCTGCACCGCGCCCTCTTTTATAACGCGCAGGAGGGCTATCTCGAAACCTTCCGGCCCTACGCTTTGCCTGGGCGTGAGTGGGTTGAAGAAGCGGGGCGGGTTTTAGCCTGACGGAGGCTGGTTGTCAACCCACTGCACCGAACACTGAAGATTGAACAATTGAACAACTGAAAATCGAACCGCGCGCATCGAACCTGGAACCAGTCCATATCATGCCTTTCGTGATCGGACGAAGCGATTATGCTCCGCCGCAGCTCTAGTAATTGGCAGTTTTTCCGTAACATCAATGATGGTTGATGCAAATTACAGCATGCGCTCCTCGAGATCGAACGCGCTGGCAGGCCCGTGCTGAGGATTCCCCTTCGCCAAACGTTAAAGCACCAGCTTATATCCCACCCCGTGCACCGTCAGCAGGTGTTTCGGTTCGCTGCCACTGTCTCCCAGTTTTTTCCGGAGTTGGACGACCACCTGATCCAACGTGCGCGTGGTGCCATAATAGTTATATCCCCATACCTCGTTCAAGAGCCGGTCCCGCGACATGACCTCTCCCGCATGGATGTGCAAAAACTGCAGTAATTTCAGTTCCCTCGCGGTTAATTCATCGGTGCAATTGGCACGCGAGATTTGAAAAGTCTTTGGATCAATCCGTGCCTCGCCGATCTGGAAGGGACTTTGCGGCTCATCCTTGCTGGCGGCTGGGCCTTCTGCACGGCGCAACAGGGCATGAATACGGGCCAGCAGTTCCCGCACGCCAAAGGGTTTCGTGACGTAATCATCCGCGCCCAAATCCAATCCCACGACTTTATCCAGTTCCTGGCTTTTGGCCGTGAGCATGACGACCGGTGTGGTCAGCTTTTGGGCACGCAACTGGCGGCAAACGTCGTAGCCGCTCTGGCCGGGCAGCATGATGTCGAGCAGTATCAGCCCCGGCTTGTGTTTTGCGACCGCATCGACAGCTTGATCGCCCCGTGCGCAGACCGCGACTTCGAATCCGTCGCTTTTAAGGATTTCCTCAAGTCCCAACAGGATATGAGGGTCATCTTCGACTATCAGGATCTTTGTTTTCATGTTGCGAGTGCTTCGCGACTTCAGCCGGGCGACTTGCTCTGTTATGAATGTTCAGGTGTCACTGGCAAGTGGAGGCGGAAGCAGCTCCCACCTCCTTCGCGAGGCTCGTAGAGAACGTCTCCGCCATGCGCGCGGGCGATTTGCCGCGCGAGAGTCAGCCCCAGGCCGGAGCCCTGGATCCCGCTGCTCAAAGAATCATGAGCTCGATAAAACTTTTCAAAGATCTTTTCCTCTGAGCCTGCGGGCACACCCAGGCCTCTATCCAGCACTTCAATCTGCGCATAGGGCAAAGGACGTGTCTTTTGTTCGAGCCTCAGCACGACTTCTTTCTGTGCGCCGCTATACTTCTCCGCATTCGACAACAGGTTAACGATGATCTGGGCCAAGGCATCGCGATCGCCGTTGACCCAAACAGTGGTGGAGGGCAGGTGGCAATCTAAAGTGAAACCATTGGCCTCCAGATGCGGCAGGTAGCTGTCCGCGGTTTCGCGAGTTATCTCCGCGAGATCGCAGCGCTGAAAGGTGTACTTCTTTTCTCCACGTTCGATGCGCGCGAAATCAAGCACATTATTAATTAAGCGGGTCAACCTGGCGCTCTCGGCAGTGATGATGTTCAAGTAGGATCGCTGTCGAGCGGGGTCCGCGACGCGACCTTCGGCCAGCAATTCCGCGAACATGCGAATCGATGTCAGGGGTGTTTTCAGCTCGTGGGATACGTTGCTGACGAAATCGGTTTTCTGACGTGCCAATCTGAGCTGACGACTGAGGTCCGAGAAGAGCAACCAGCTCCCAATCCCAATCGCCGTCACCAACACTGCCACCAGCAGCCCGAGCATCCATTTCAATGCCTCGGCTGAGCGCGCGAGTTTTGCGGGATTGAGCAGATACACCGCGACCTCCCAATGGGGCAGAGCCTCGCCGATTTCACTGGCGACGAATGGGTGCTTCCAATTCGCTTGAAAACCTGAATGAGAAAGAGCGACCGGTTTGGCGGCATCGTTTAACAAGGCCATACAGATCTCGTCACGGAGTGGCGCTTCGACCTGCTGAATAATTGGCCGAAGGTTCTCTTGAAGGGATCCCAAACCAAGTTGAGCCCCAAAAACCAACTGTGAGTCACGCGCCGAGCGGAACCACAAGATCACCTGCAGCTTATTATCAATAAATCGTGCCAGCATGCCTTCGCTTTGCTCGCCGATCAGCTGTCGAAACTCGGCTTCGGAGACCGACAGTTTTGAGACTTGCTGTTCTTCCGGGGGCGAAACCGCGCGTTGGGAAGGATTTAACATTTGCTGCGGGACAACATAGCGTTTTTCCGTTTTCACGTTGTCCGTTGCTTTTCGCCCCGCGAGAACACTGGCATCGTTCTGCTTGCCGGACGTTGTATCGTTCTGAGCCAGCATCAGCGCGTTGTTGAATGGTTGTTTTGAGTTGAGATAGACCTCGGCGCTTTCCCGATTGGCGAGAAAACGACTGTTCTCCGTCAGAAACGCTCGGGCGGTGGGTCCCTCCTGCGGCGAAGGGGAAAGAATCTCGCCTGAGGTAGTGACAACAAAACCCACTTCGGCCAAAGGCCATTCGTGGCGAAGCAACGCGTCAAATGACGTCGCCAATTTTCGTGGATCTTCGGCCTCAAGCATCGCGCCAACTTTCGCCGCAAAGGAGTGTTGGATGTCGCCCAGCGCCGCCAGGATGTCTTTGACGGTGCCGTCGGCTGTGCCTTGATAAAGAAGTGATTCTTGGCGTTCCAGGAGAAATTGCTGATCGCGTAAAGAGCGCACTGCCAGCCATGCCAGCAGGAGGCTGGGCAAAAACACAGCCAGCACGAACAGCAGCGCGACCTTTTTCATCGCTTTTCCGAGCCAATCCTGCCGTGCGGAGCCAGTTTCATCAAGACAACCTGCCACGCCGCCCGTTCAAGATGTCAGCCGATCGCGAAGAAGTTGTAAAAAGTTTGTAAAAGCTGTGAGATCGTAACGCAGAGTTTTGCTCTGCTGTATCGCCGAGTTGCACGTCGCATTGAAACTCTGGCCTGCGCTTTAACGTTCCAGCGTTTTTAACGCTTAACGGCCTAACAAGTGCTCCAGCACCATTTGGTCGAGCGCGGCGTAATCGCGATCGGCGACCAGGGCCTGGGCCTTTTTCTCGTCGAAGGTTCGCGCCTTTTCCACCAGGAGCAAAAATGTGCGGCGGCTGTTGTCGAGGTGTGCCAGCCAGTGCTCGACTTTCGTGGTGCGGAATGGGTGGACATCGAAGCAAACGAACTCGCCTTTTTTCCCGTAACCGTTGCGCTCCAACGCGCGGACCTGATTGAAAGCGACCCGCAGGTTGGAGCTGGCGAAGGGTTTGTCCTGGTCGAATTTTAATCCGTTCTGGTCATTGAGATGGAGAGACCAAAGTTTGCCAAAAGTCATCGCGAAATCGATTTCATCCGCCGGGTCCAACCCGGCCAGCATGGCATGGGCCGATTCGATCAAACACCCGACCCGCTTGGGATCGCGTGTTAATTGCGCAATTGCCAGCGCATGTCCGATGGTCGGCAAATAAGCGTGGTCCATCGGTTCGTTGGGTTTGGGTTCAATTGCCAGCCGTACTTTTTTGTCGTAGACGAGCATCTTATCAAGAGCCTCGACCAGAAGTTCGAAACTACGCCGGCCGTTCTTTGCTTCGCGCAGGTAAGTGCCTTCACGGGCCAGCCACAGCACGATTAGATCGGTTCCGAGGTAATTGGCGATATCAATGCAACGGAGCGAGCGCTCGATAGCGTATTTTCGGCATTTGGGATCATTGCTCGTGTAGGCCCCATCGATAGTCATCGGGCTGAACCAGAGGCGGGGTGCGACCATTTCGGCGGCGATGCCGTTATCGTCGAGCCGCTTTTTGAGTTCTTTGGCTTCTTTGCGGAGCTGTTCATCCGACTTGCCGTCGATGTCCGGCACTGCGTCATCGTCATGAAACATCATCGCGTCAAAACCGAGCTTTTTGAGCTGGTCGAGCTTCCAATTAAAGGTTTGAGGTGGGCGCGTGGTTGGGCCGTAGGGATCCTGTCCTTCACTGATGTTCCAGGGACCGAAGCAGAATTGATAGTTGTGTTGTGGCATAGATTGACGCCACGATACCGCGGCGGTTAGGCAAAGGCATCCAAAAAAATTGACTTGCTAGCCCTATCTCTGGTAGCCTGATACTGGCAGGGGGCGCCGTTGGGGAGAAATGCCGTTGTGCGGTTATTATGAAAACGAGCGAAACCAAAAGCCTGCCGAAAAAGAACGGTAGCGGGCGTGTTGTCTTTCTCGATGGCCAGGGCGAACTGCCAATGCTGGAGGTCTCAACCCCTTGGAGCACGGCTGAAATCTACCTACATGGAGCTCATGTGACCCGTTTTCGCAAGATCGACGAGACCCCGCTGCTTTTCATGAGCCAATGCAGTCGGTTTAACGAAGGCCAGCCTATTCGCGGCGGAATCCCCGTCGTCTTCCCCTGGTTTGGAATGCGTGAAGGGCTGGGCCAGCATGGGTTTGCTCGGGTCAAAACTTGGGACCTTAAGGAATTCGTTCCGGCCCCCGATGGCAGCGTCAGCATTCGTTTCCGGCTACCCGATTGTCCGGAGGCTTCGGGGATTCCTCCGTTTCTTGCAGAGTATGTCGTGACGGTCAGCGCTGCCCTGGAGCTGAAGCTCTCAGTCACTAATGAGTCGAAGGACGAAAGCCTGTCTTTCGAGAATTGCCTGCACTCCTATTTCGAAGTCGGAGATGTCACGGCAATAGCCATTCATGGGCTGAAGAGTGTGAAGTATTTGGACAAAGTCGCCAATTTTGCGAGTAAAACCGAAACTAGCGATGCCATCCGCATCGCCTCCGAGGTCGATCGCATTTATCTCGACACTGCGGGCGCTGTGGAAATTGTCGATCCCCGCCTGTCTCGAAAGATTCGAATCGAGAAGCATGGTTCGGTGTCTACCGTGGTCTGGAACCCCTGGATTACTCGCGCGCAACAAATGCCTGATTTCGGCAATGACGAGTATCAACGCATGATCTGCATCGAAACCGGTAATGTTGCCTCCAACCAGATTTCACTGCCTCCTGGAGAAACTTCGACGCTAAGGGTTAAGCTGAGCAGTTCGCCGCTGAGCTGAATGTTGTTCGGCCAAGGCGAACCGGATCAGACTGCCGGTATTGCAGGCAAGAGCGTTGATGCCCCGCTACAGCTCGCCCTTCTTGGGTTGCGGCTGTAGATTCGAGGCCAAGGTCGCTTGCTTTTCTTTCAACGGCAAAAAATTTCCCTGTTCACAACACGCAACAAAGCTTTCGGTGACCGATTTTAGCTCCTCCCAGCGGGCGCGAATCTGCCGCGATTCGGCTTGGGTTATCTGATTATCAGCAGCGGCGGTGGCGATCACCGCCAGTAGGTCGGCAAACTCCTGGACTATCTCGTTAGTCGCCGGGATGAGATAGGATGGGTGTGGCCTGTTGGTCTTGGGATTGAGGATAAAGAACCCGCCAGCCTTTTGGCAGATCCACTGAACCAGCCGCCGATCCTTAGTACAACGTAAGAGGGCATCAATGCGATCCAACGGGTTAGTACTGCCGCTGCCGGCAGTCGGGTCCGGCGGTTCGGCCCATTTGTAAATCATCGATAAGGAAAGACCAAGCTCGGCGGAAACCTGCTTGGGACTGCACTGTTGAAACACTTCGCGCAACACTTCATGTGAGTGCATCAAATGAGGGTGAGAGAGCGAGGCTGGATTTGCAAGAACAAGTCGTGCCAGTCAGTGGTCAGTTGTCCAAGATCGAAATCTGGTGGCTCTTTCATCGTTTATAAACCGGCTGCCAAATTATAGCTGCAGAACCGGCTGTCTGGGGTTTTCTTTTGACTAATCAGATGCAACTACCGCCTAAAACGCAAACCAGGATGCCAAGGCTTGGACTTCGGGGTGGCTTGAGGCTCAATCCGAGAGGTGTGCCGTCGCGGGTGCAGGGTCGAGGCACCGGCGGCGTGTCGCGCCTGGAGAGCCGGCCGAACGACGCATCGCTGCGGCAGACAACCGGTCCGGTGCGGGTTATTTGGCTTGAACCTGTTTCTTTCTTGAAGCGCATTGGTCAAAGTTTTACCATGAGTGAAATGAATCGAGCGAGGCTACTATGATAATCTACATCGGCTGCTTAGCTTTAGGTTTGTTCTTCACCATTCTCAGTGCGGTTATGGGGCACGTGTTCGGGGGACATGACCTGCACGCTGACGTCGGCACGGGCGGGCACGTCGAGGCCGGGTTGGATTCCCACGGGATGCCAGGGATTTCGTTTTTCAGCCCCACAGTATTGGCCTCTTTTGTAACGGCTTTCGGCGCGTTCGGGATTGTTTTTAGTCATATTGCAGCCACGAGCAGTGCCTGGGCGAGTGCTCCGCTATCCGCAGTCAGTGGCGCGTTGGTCGCCTGGCTGGTCTTCCTCCTTTTTAACTGGATGTTCAAGAAGACCCAAAGCTCCAGCGAATCGCAAGTCGCTTCGCTTCCGGGCCAGAGCGCTTCGATTGTTACACCCATTCCTGAAAATGGGGTTGGAGAAATCGCCTATGTCCAGGGCGGTACGCGCTACACCTCTCCGGCTCGCTCAGAAAACGGCAGGGCGATCGGTTGCGGGAAGAGCGTGCGAATAAGCAGGATTGTCGGAACACAATGTTTCGTTGAAAGCGTAGACTAAAACTTAAACTCCTCACTGTTATGCAAACCATTTTTACACCAGTCCTCGCAGAACTCGGCGGTGTTCCGCTCCTTGTCGGGGCCGGTGCAGTTATCGCGCTGGTAATCCTGCTTTTCCTGGCGATTTGGGCCAGCCGCTATACCAAAGTCGGTCCCAACCAGGTGCTGGTGATTTCCGGGCGAAAGCGCCGAATGATGGATCCCGATGGCACGGTACGGGACGTCGGTTTCCGGATCGTTAAAGGTGGCGGCGTGTTTGTATACCCGGTGATTGAAAAGGTGGACATCCTTTCATTGGAATTGTTGACGATCGACGTGCAGACTCCCGAGGTCTACACCAGCAAAGGTGTGCCGGTGTTGGTAGATGGCGTCGCCCAGATTAAGGTCAAAGGTGATGATGTTTCGATTGCGACTGCCGCTGAGCAATTCCTCAGCAAGGGCACCGATGAAATTAAGAATATTGCAACGCAAACTTTGGAAGGTCACTTGCGCGCCATTCTCGGCACGATGACGGTGGAAGATATTTATCAAAACCGTGATGCCTTCGCATCCAAGGTTCAGGAAGTTGCCGCCGGCGACATGGCCAACATGGGGCTGGGGATTGTAAGCTTTACGATTCGCGATATCCGCGACAAGCAAGGTTATCTCGACGCACTCGGCAAACCCCGGATCGCCCAGGTCAAACGTGACGCGCAAATCGCCCAGGCTGAGGCGGACCGCGACGCGACCATCCGTTCGGCGCAAGCGACGCAGGCCGGTCAGGAAGCCAAATTCGCTGCGGATACAAAAATTGCCGAGGCTCAGCGTGATTACCAGACGAATGTCGCCCAGTATCAGGCAGCTGTGAATCAGAGGAAAGCGGAAGCGGACCTCGCGTACGATTTGCAGAAATATAAGACCGGCCAACTGGTAAAAGCCGAGGAGGTGCAGGTCAACATTATTGAGAAGCAGAAACAGATCGAGTTGCAGCAACAGGAAATCATGCGCAAACAGCGCGAACTGGAAGCCAACGTCCAGAAACCAGCCGATGCGGAGCGCTACAAAGTGGAAACGCTGGCCAATGCTCGCAAGTTCCAGTTGGAAGCCGAGGCGGCCGGCTCGGCTGCTGCATCGAAGGCGACCGGGTTTGCCAACGCCGACGTAACCAAGGCGACCGGTATCGCAGAGGCCGAAGCGCAAAAGGCCAAAGGTTTGGCCGAGGCGGCCATCATCGAGGCGCAGGGCAAAGCGACGGCTGAGGCAATGCGAGTCAAAGCCGAGTCGTTCAAAGAATACAATGAAGCCGCCGTGGTCGAGATGATCATTCGGATTTTGCCGGAAGTAGCGGGCAAAATCAGTGAGCCGCTGTCAAAGACGGACCACATGGTGATCATCAACTCCGGCAATGGGGTAGGGGGGGGTGCCAGCAAACTGACCGGGGATGTCACTCAGATCGTTGCGCAATTGCCGCCGGTGATCGAGAGTCTGACTGGGATCAAGTTTGAGAAACTGCTCGAGCAGGTGCCCTCCCTGAGAAAAGCCATGGTTTCGCGCGCGCTCGAGGACAAAACGAAGGAGCAAAAATGATCGCTTCAATCATTGGCGGTGCGTTCGCGCTGCTGGGATTCCTCATCGCGGCGGTACTGGGCCTGGCCTGCTTTGCGTTCTGGCTCTGGATGCTGGTCCATGCCATCACCAATAAAGGTCTCTCAGACGGCGAAAAAATTGCCTGGGTCCTAGTAATCATCTTTCTTCCGTTTCTAGGATCGATTTTGTACTTCTTTCTGGGGCGACCCAAGGGGCAAGCTGTGGTTTAGGATTTACGCATGCGTTTACTGGAAGCAATTATCGACGCCAATCACCGCGCATTGGCAGGTGATTCTAATGCAGGTATTCACCCATCCGACTACGAGAGTGAACTGCCCCTGGTTGCGCTGACCTGTATTGATCCGCGGCTCAATGCGATCCTTCCCTCGGTCCTGGGCATCCCAGTCGAACAATTTATTTGGTTGCGCAATGCCGGCAACATCATTACGGGCCCAACCAGCAGCACGATGCGTTCGGTGGCACTCGCCTGCGCTGTCAAAGGCGGCAAAGAGATTGCCATCATCGGGCACACCGATTGCCAGGTAGCCAAGACAAGCACGATGCTGTTGCTCGATCGGCTGCGCGCACTCGGGGTCGAGCGGCACGCGTTACCGGATAATATCAATGAGTACTTCGGCGTTTTCAGCAGCGAACGTCAGAACATAATCAAGTCAACGGACATCGTCCGCAGCAGCCCACTCATTGGATCGAAAACCTTTGTCCATGGTCTGCTCGTCGATATCGAGACGGGCAAGGTCGATTGGCTGGTTAATGGATATGATACGGTCGCCACGTCCACTCCGAGTTGGAACGGAGTAACCAAATCCGCAGAGCAGACCCTGGACGCGCTCAAGAATTTTGCCGAGTTTAAAATTGGGGAAATGAAATTCCCCGAAACCAAGATCGGCGAGATCGTCACCAAGGCTGAAGAGTGGCTGGCCAAGGTCGAAAACAATGCCGCGGCTCCGCTTGAACCGGCTCCGACCAATGCCCCGTCGGTGCCGCCCAAAATCCCCATGCCGCCACCCATTAAGCCCAGGATCGTTCTTCGCCGTGGAGGCAATAGCCGGACGTGACTGCGGGATATCCCCGCGATGTCTCATAGCATCAGTTTTCTGTGGGCCGTGGCCATCAAGGCAACATGGATTGGATAATTGTTTTTCCCTTCTCTTTTTCTTTCGAAGAGAGCCCGCAGCTTGACTGAGCAAGTCACCATCAAGCCGCGCCGGGGTTGCCTCTTTTACGGGTGCCTGACCGGAATCGTCTGTCTCCTGGCGGTCCTGATAGCTGGGCTGCTGGGGATCCACGAGTTCAAAAGGATGTTGAACAAATATACCGATAACCAGCCGGTGCCGCTGCCAGAGGTGTCGATTCCTCGCGCTGCGCTGGACGCACTTTTGTGTCGAGTCGAAGACTTCCGCGATGACTTAAGGGCCGGGCGAACCCCTCCTGCGCTTATCCTTTCTGCCGATGAAGTCAATGCGCTCATTGCGCACGATCCTGAGTTGAAACAATTAAGAGGAAAGCTTTATGTCCAGTTAGAGGGTGACCGGTTGAAAGCTCAGGTCAGTTTGCCTATGGAGGATGTTGGATTGCCACGCTTCCGTGGGCGGTACCTGAACGGTACCACCTCGTTGGGCATCGCTCTCCACAACGGTATTCTATACGGTTACGCGCAAGACTTCGTCGTAAAGGGCAGGGCGGTCCCGTCTGCCTACCTGAATGTGATCCGGCGACAGAACCTCGCCGATCGCGCCAACGAGAACGCTCGGGCTTCGGTCGCCTTGAACCTTCTGCAATCCATCCAAGTTAAAAACAGTCAACTGATCGTGACGCCGAAGAACAATCAATGAGCCTCGGCCTTCTTCAGTGACGAAAGATACTCGACAAGATCAACGAGTTCCTGGACCGACATCGTCGTTGCAAGTCCAGCCGGCATGATCGAGAGTTTTTGCTTAGCCCTCGTTGCAATCTCCGACTTCTTATAGCGAGTTACGACACCCCCAACCGCTTTGAGCGCCAGTTCATCAGCCGTTTCGCTTACGATCAACCCATACGCGTCGTCACCATTTTTAAGTTCGACTTGCCACGCCTCGTACCCAAACGCAATTCCAGCGGTGGGATCCAGGATCGCCTCATAGATGGCTTCCTTGGCTAGTTTCGTGCCGATTTCAGATAAATTGGGGCCGAAGTCGGTTCCAAACCCATTCACCTGATGGCATTTCGAGCAGCCGACAGTCTCGCGGCGAAATACGGCGATACCATTGCTGGCGTTCCCGGTCATTTTGACCAACTCGGGGATAGAGGGCAAGGGATGGGCGTTCTGCCCCTGCGGCAAAGGTAACACCTGAGCTGCCTGCGCTCTGACCTCCTCCCAGTGAACCGAATTTAGTTCCGTAGCGGTCGTCAGCGCGAGTTCGTCGGGCAATTTTTGGGTTTTCACGAGCTCTAACAAGGCGATCGCGCCCTCCTTCACCTTCCCAAGTGCGCCAACGGCTAGCTTTCGCACGGCTGTATCACGGTTGCCACCAATCACCAACGGTTCCAATAGCGGGATGATCGCCTTCTCACCGGTATTGCCCAAGGCCGGGATCAAGGTGAGCGCATTCGTGCCGGCGAGCGCTTGTTTGAGCAGCTCTGTATTGTTGTCCTTGAGGATAAGGCGCATCGCCTCGACACCGCTTTGCCCGTTCGGGTCCTTTTCGGCAATCTCCAGCAATCCCGCGGTCTGCCCGCTGAGCTTGAAATTACGAACGATTTCAACAAATTCGGGTTTGCCTCGCATTTCTGTGAGGACCTTCAGGACGATTTCCTTGATAGCCGGATTGCCCTCCAAGTCGATGTTCTTGAGCCGGCTGAGTGCCTCAAGGCTGATCGAGGTAGTGGTTGGGTCGTTAGCGCCCGGCACTTCCGCTGTAATGCAGTTTGTTACGTAAAATAGCACATGGGCAACGATCAGAATCGTTGCCCGCAAACGCTGGAACTTCATCACCTGCCTATTTTGCCGTCAGTAACTCAATCAGCGCCGCCTCCTTTTCCGGGCCAGTTACAAAATCGAGCGACCGAAAAAAATGCTCTCGCTCAGCGGCACCCAGGTTCTTATCGCGAATGATCTTCACGAGCAGGCCTGGCGTTTTCCTGGCCCGCGAGCGCCAGATAATATCGCGTCCGGCAGGGGTGTCGCACTGGTTGCCGGCCTCCGCCAGCCAAGCGTCAAGAAACTGGCCCCACTGATGATCGGCGCCTATGCCAAGCGCTTCGAGGTACCATCGATCACGTCCATCGTGCTGTAAGGCGAGCTCGGCCCACAGCTTCGGAGCCTCCGGCGATTGCTGATGCCGCAAAACGAGCGCGCATTCGCGCCGCACCTGGGCCGATTGATCCCGGACCAAGGCCTTGACCAGTGGAATCATGTCCTGCTTGAGCTCATGAGCAATACGCAGTCCGGTGATACGAATGTCCGGATTGGCATCGTTAAGTGCCGCGGTGACATAATGCTTCTCCTTTCCATTGATGCGCGCGAGCAACTGGAGCGCCCGTGCTCTCATCGGGACATCGTCGCCCTGCCAGAGTTTGAGGAGTGGCTTCTCCGCTTTGCCACCCATGGCGTGCAGCCAGGTCCAAGCTAAAAAACGCCGCGAAAGATTCGGTGATTGCAGGGCTGATACCAGGTCATCGAGGTTGTTTAAATCCAGCCGCGGTGCCGAAGGCGGCGTTGCTTTCGGCGCAATACGATAGATACGCCCGGTCATCGTTTCCAGCTTTTGATCCGCCATATAATGACCGCCGACTCCGGCGTCATTCCAATCCGCGACGTAGATGGATCCATCCGGTGCAGCACACACATCGACCGGACGGAACCAATCGTCGCTCGTGCTCAGAATGTCTCTTGTCGCGGCCCGGTAACCGGCCCCTTCGGGCTGAATCGGATAGGCGCGAACGACCCGCGGCCCTGCGTCACAATGAATCATCTGGTTCCGGAAAGGCTCGGGTAACAGCTTGCCTTCATAAACAATGATCCCGCAGGGTGCACCCGCGCCGGTATGGAGCAGGTTCGGTACAACGCCCGGATCATACTGATGCCACTCGTAGAAAACTTTTTGATCCTCGGATACTCCTTTGGACTTGGCTTTTTCCCAGCCGGCGGGCCATCCAGCGCCGGTGGCCTCATCGGCATAGCCGTAGTTCCCGTGCTCCATGACGTAATTGATCCGCACACCACGGTTTCCGTCGTCGTCATTGTCCGACTGCCATACCGTTCCAAATGAATCGAGCGCCAATTCGTAGTTATTCCTGAAATTCCACGCCACTGTCTCGAGTTCGCTGCCGTCGAGGTTGCAGCGAAAAGCCATCCCCATTCGATAGGGTTTGCCCTGGTTGTTGACCTCGTTGCCTTCGAGGTCAACGACTGGTTTCATAGCGACGTTTTCGACTCGCCCATGCAATGGCACATCTTTGTTCAGCGGATAAAACAAATGCTGGCCCTCGTTGCCCATGTTAAAGTAGAGCTTGCCGTCCGGCCCGAACACAAAGCTGTGTACGCCATGATCGTGGTCTTTACCGCCGATGCCTGTGAACAGCAGCTCCCGTTTGTCCGCCTGGCCGTCACCATCGGTGTCCGTCAGGATGAATACATTCGGTGAATCCGAAACAATGACTTTGTTCCCGAGCACGCAAATGCCCAGCGCGGTATTGACGCTGGGGTCCTGGTAAAAAATCGTTTCTTTGACTTCGCCTCCTGCGGTGCCATCCAGAATAACAATTCTATCGCCGGCGGGTTGCAGGAGGCCCCATTTTTGGAATGTGGACCGATAATTGACGCCTTCGGTGACCCAGACACGGCCCCGTTCATCGATGTCCATGTCCGTCGGATTGCGCACTAACGGCTCGCAGGCAAAGAGCGAGACCTCCAGATCATCGGGGATAGTGAAGCGCTTGAGTGATTGCAGTGCGGCTTGCGCTCCCACCCCGGCGGGGTTCTCAGCACAAAGCTTCCTGGGCTGGAAGAGGATGGCGACCGTCATCAACACGAATGCAAAATTTCGCATAATCTTCATATAAAAACTCCCCGGCCGGGCGATGGCCATTCCTCCAGCGAACAGTCGCGCCATTGACAGATCGGGGCTGCAGCGAACATAGCGGCATTGGAACCGAGTAGCAACCCTTTGTAGCAGTCCACGTTACGTCGCCTCCTAGAAGCGGTTATCTTGCGGCCTGTTTAGGTGGTTCGCCGACCAATGGTTGCGCGCTGCGCAGGTAAGCGAACAGGTCACGCACTTGTTGTTCTCTCAACCCGTTCAAGAGCCCTTCGGGCATCAGCGACAGCCCGGCCGACTTCATTTCCTCAATTTGCTCAAGCGGCAAGGTTTGGTTGATGCCATCGAGGCCGCGCAAGACCACTACATGTGTATCTTTGTCCGCAAGCAACCCCGAGAGCGTGCGCCCATCCTTGGTGGTGACGAGATACGTCTCGTAACCCTCGCGGATCTCGGCATTAGGATTAACGATATTGAGGAGGATGGTATCGAGGTCGTCCCGTTTATAGGGTGTCAGGTCAGGCCCGATATGGCCTCCCTGGCCAAAAAGGGTATGACAGAGGCCGCAACTCATCCCGAAGAGCTTGCGTCCTTCGTAAGGGTTTCCCTCCCCGTTCCGGATGAGTGCGGCGTAGCTTGCAATCTGATCCTTCATTTCAGCAGTCGTCACCTTCGGACCAGATTTCCAGAGCTTGCGAACGAGATCCGTAATCCGTGGATCTTTGTAGGTTTTGATCTTTTGCAGCGCATCCTGGGAAACAGAATCCACCGTAATTGCTCCTGAATCGATCGCGCGCAGAAGTTCGACGGCCCAAATAGCGCGACTCGAGAGCAGACTCAACGCCGCGGTCTGTGTCTCGTCGTCGAAAGCGTGGAATTGCCTCACTACACATTTTCCGATCTCGGGTTCCTCAAACCGCTGCAAACCTGCCAAGGCAGCCCGATGGAGCGCTTTTTCACGGTCATCAGCGATGATTTGAAGCATCACCGCAAAGGCTTCCGGTTGTTTTACTTCGCCAAGAGCTTCCACATATTCCAAACGTTGGTGGATCGGTGCCTCCGTGTTTTTCAAAACCGCAAGGGCTTTCTGAACTTCGTTGCGGTTGCCTCGGCGCACACCGACGGTAACGGAGTGGTTGCCGCTCGCTCTGTCCAAGGCTTCCATCAGTTCCGCCGGCAAATCCGTCAGCGAACGCCCCTTGGATCCCAGTTCAAATCCGGCAAGCAACATCGATCGCGCTGGCTGTCCGGGCGCTAGTTGAAAAAGCCTGGCGCACGTCATTAAATCCGCACGCGTGCCGGCGAGTGCGAAACGGTGCATCAATCGTTCCAAAATATGCTGTTCAACCAACGGGAGTCGCCAAATCGAAGCGTCACCAAAAAGCTCCAGCACCGCCCCGCGATCCTGATCGCACTTTGATTCCAGCGCCCACCACAGCAAAAGTGGCATTCTTTTCTCGCTCGCGTCCTCGTTACGGGCCAGCATCGCTTTAACAATGAGCAGTGCTTCCTTTGCCGGCAAACGCTTAGCACTGCAGGCCAACTGAGCCCGGACCTCGATGTTTTGTTCCGACGCAGCGAGGGCGGCTAGTTCATGTGACATCGGTACGGAGACTCGGTTCTGATCGCCCAACAAACGCACGGTCCAGAGCCGGACAAAAGGATCGGTGTGATGGAGTGTCTCGTGGGCGATCGCCTCGGTGAACCCGCCGCTGAGATTTAATGCCCAAAAGCATTCCAACGAAAGCTGCCCGGTGTTCGTCTTCACCATCTGCGTCAGCATTGCAATTACTGAGCGGTCGCCTCGATCCGCGATCAATTGTAGCGCCTCCTGGCGGAACCATTTATTTGTATGTCCAAGGCATCCGATCAAATCCTGAGTCGACGCCTTCCCCAGGTCGAATCGCCCTGGATTCCGAGCGTCTTTCGACCGCAGCCGGTAAATACGCCCGTTGCTCCTGTCGATTTGGCCCTCATGATTGTGATAGTGATTGACCTGCCCATCGTACCAATCCGCAATATAGATCGCCCCATCGGGCCCAAGCTTGATATCGACCGGGCGAAACCAGCGGTCAGCGGTTGTTACCGGGTATCCTAAATCCCAGGTGCGAAATGACGAACCGTCCGGCTCAATCTGACTTTCAACGACACGCCCTTGCAGCGGCTCAATCCCAAACAGTTTTCCGTTGTAGTGCGGTGGCAGCGCGCCGCCGTCATAAATTATGAAATTGTGCGTGAACCGATCGACCGCCGGGTGCGGCATCGGGGGGAAATAACCGAACGCGTAGGGATTGGACAGCGGGCCATGTTTATCGAAACCTTTCTGCAAATAGGCCCCTTGCATGTAATGAAATCCACGGGTATTTCCGCCATTGTGCCCGGAAAACACGCGCCCTTTTTCATCGATCTCACACCCGAACGCATTGCCGCCGCCTTCCGAAAAAACTTCAAAACGCTTCGTCTCGGGATGGTACCGCCAGATTTGTTGTCCCATGGTCCGCACGATCGGCTCCTTATCAAGGCCTGGGCGGAGGACGCTGGCCGTCACTGTGCTTCCCTGGCAGGCATAGAGCCAGCCATCCGGGCCCCAGCGCAAACTGTTCACGACCGAGTGTGTATCCTCTAGTCCAAAGCCGGAAAGGATGACTTCCGGATCACCGTCAGGGATATCGTCATTGTTCTTGTCCAGATAAAACAGTAAGTACGGCGGATTCAAAACCCAAACCCCGCCGCGACCTTTGGTAACGGCCGTAACGATGTTCAAGCCTTCGACGAAGGTTTTATGTTTATCAAAGATGCCATTGCCTTTGGTGTCTTCGTAAATGCTGATCTTATCCGCGCCGACGAAGTGGTGCGGTGGCGGTGGCGGGACCTTGTCATAAACGGCTCGCCAAAAACTGTCATGGCTTAACATTTTGAGTCCGGCCGGGAACGGATATTGAAGATATTCCACGACCCAGAGCCGGCCACGCTCATCGAAATTCATAAAGACCGGCTGCCGAACCAGTGGCTCCGCCAGGACCTGATCGATCGCCAAATCGTTCGCGATCTTGAATCTCGATAACGACTCGGCAGGTGTCATTGGGTGATCCTGGCGCTCTACGTCGGCTGATTTGCTCGTGCGAGCGTCATCAGGGAAAGTTTGGCCGGATGGGGCAGGGGACACGTCGGCCGCCAGGCAGCTAACCGTCAACATCGTGGTAAGCAGATTTGCCACAATGTTCTTAAACTGCTTCACGTCACCGTTCATCCGCCAATGGGTCTCATGCAGGCAACAGCGACTTATCAACGGGGTACACATCGGCGCGGTATTGGACCGACACGCGCTATTTGGGTCCTATATGAACCCGGTGGGTATTCCGCCAGCGTTCTAGTAACCCAGCTCCGCCTTTCTGGCGGCAGCCGTGGGTAAGGGATCCTTTTTCTTTACGATCGCCTCTTGCCCGGAGTCCTTCAGCCGGCGCGATTCAGTGGCATTAAATTCTGTGCTTGCCTGGTAGGTATCGGGAATATCGGCTTCGGCGTAAATTGCCTGCACCGGACACTCGGCGACGCAAGCGGTGCAGTCGATGCAGTCATCGGGATGGATCACCAGCTGGTTGTCGAGTTCGTAAAAGCACGCTACCGGGCAGACCTCGGCGCAATCGGTGAACTTGCAGTTTCGGCATTTATCAGTAACGACGTGGGCCATAAGTGGGACCAAACTTTGACGCTTCACCGTCGATTTGCAATCCCATTTTTCTTATCCTCCCTATAATAGTGCATTATGTGAGGAGCGTTGGCGCTCAGGGCGCTTGCCGCTCAGTCCGTAAGGTCTCGAGAAAGGAAGTGCCGGTTCCTTGCAGTTTCTGCTCCAGGCGCCGCGTGCAATCGCAATTGCAGCACCCCCACGGTTCTTCACCATTGAGGTCGCGGCAGTTGCGGCGCGCATGGGCGTCCTTAATGCTAATCAGCTCGAAAAACTCCTCCCAGTAGGGCCGCTCTTCTCGGAGCGGGGTTCGGCAGAAGCAAACTTCAACCCAGTGGGCGGTCCGGTCTTTTGCCAGCCGGGCCTGGCTCATATTGTGGAGGTATTCGTCCCCGGCGACCGAGCCTTGCCCAAGAGTTCCCTTCTCAATGGCGTCGAGCAGGGCTTCTCCCTGGTTCGGCTTCAAACGTGCTTTAACCAAATAACGCATAAGGAATCACCATCGTTCGCCGCGCTGGAAGCCTCAAGTTAATCAGGGAGAGACGGGGCTGCCGCTTAATCAACAGATCGGCGCGTTTACTGGTGCAGCGTGGTCCAGGACCTCACGGACCCGTCTGGTTAGGGTGGCAGGCAGGTATGGCTTTTGCAGAAATTCGATGCCCGGCTGAAGAACACCGTGATCACCGATGACCTCCTCCGAATAGCCCGAGCTAAAAAGGACTTTGGTCTCCGGGCGAAACGCGCGCAAGGCATCAGCCATGGCTTTACCACCCATAACCGGCATGACAACGTCAGTGAAAACTAGGTCAATTCTCCCTGGGTGCTCTCGTGCGACGCGAAGGCCCTCTTCACCATTGCCCGCTTCAAACACGGTGTACCCCTGTTCGCGCAATGTGGTAACCCCCAACTCTCTGACGAAGGCTTCGTCCTCGACGAGAAGCACCGTTTCGGTGCCTCCCCGCGCGGGCCTTGTGAGTGTCTCGGGGTCGACTGGCGCAACAGCGTCCTCAACCAGGGGAAAATAGAGCTTAAAGGTCGTGCCTTTGCCTGGCTCGCTTTCGACGTCGATGTGCCCGGAGCTTTGTTTGACGATTCCGAAGCAGGTCGCCAGACCCAAACCGGTGCCTTTGCCGGGAGGCTTGGTGGTAAAGAAGGGTTCAAAAAGGTGCGCTTTGACTTCAGAAGTCATCCCCGTGCCGGTGTCCGTGATGGCCAGCACCACGTATTTCCCCGGATTCAAAACGAGCGACTCTTTCAAGCGAGTCTTGTCGATCGTCGCGTTCGCCGTGCTAATAAGCACCTTGCCGCCGTTCGGCATGGCATCACGGGCGTTGACAGTGAGATTCATGATCACCTGCTCGAGTTGGCTCGGATCGGCTTTGACGCTGCCTGCGCTCGCGTCGAGCGACGTGCCTAACTCGATATCTTCACCAATGAGCCGGCGCAGCATGCGTTCGATGTTTTTGACCACGTCATTCAGGTCGAGCAGACGGGGCTCAATAGCTTGTTTGCGACTGAAGGTCAGCAATTGTCTGGTGAGTGCCGCCGCCAGGTAGGCGCACTTTTCGATTTGTTCGGCGTTCTTGCGGCGGGAATCGCTGGCGTCGAGTTGTCGCAACAGCAGTTCGCTATGGCCGCTAATGGCGGTCAGGATATTGTTGAAGTCATGAGCCACACCAGCCGCGAGCCGGGCGATGGCCTCCAGTTTTTGCGCCTGCCGCAGTTGGTCTTCGCTGTGCCGCAAAGCGGCTTCGGCGGCTTTCTTAGCCGCGCGCGTCTGCGCTTCGCGCAACTCGCGCTCGATGGCCGGACCTAGCCGGGCCAATTTGCGCTTCATGATGTAGTCGTGCGCGCCAGCTTTCATGGCGGCGACGGCCGTTTCCTCGCTCACGACTGCCGAAACCAGAATAAAGGGCACCTCCTGCCCGCTTTCCTTCAACAGTTGCAGAGCCTCGAACCCGCCAAAGCTGGGCATCTCGTAATCCGAAATGATGATCTCCCAAGACTGCTTTTGAAGTGCGACCTGCATTCCGTGTGCGGTCCAGACGCGCTCGTGCAGAGGCTCATAGCCGGCCTTGCGCAGGGCGTGCAAGACAATCAGCGCATCGTTTTCCGAATCGTCCGCAATTAAGACCCGCAAAGGCGTGCGAGGGACGCCCGCTGCATCAGATTGGCTTTGTGGGAGGATGGTCTTTTCCATTCGAAGTTGCCGCCTCATCCGTCAAGGTGAAGCAAAAAGTGGCACCCTTATCGACCGCGCTCTCGGCCCAGATTTTACCGCGATGCCGGCGAATCACGCGTTGGACCGTTGCCAGGCCGATGCCCGTGCCGCGAAATTGACTCTGATCGTGCAGCCGCTTGAACGGGGCAAACAATTGGCTGGCGCGCGCCATATCGAAACCCGCTCCGTCGTCTCTCACGAAATAAGTGCGCGCGCCATTGCATTGCGGCAACGCGCCGAATTCAATACGCGCCCGAGGGCGTTTGGCCGTAAACTTCCACGCGTTGCCGAACAAATTCTCGAGCACGACCCTCAACAATCCCGTGTCGCCCTCCACGGTCAACCCCTCGGCAATTACCCAATCGACAAGGCGGTCCGGATCTTTTTGCTTCAACTCAGTAGCGACCGCGTTGGCCAGAGTGCTCAGATCGACACGGTCCGGGACCAGTTCGTGACGGGCCATATTGGACAACACCAGCAGCGCATCAATGATCTCCTCCATGTGTTGGCAACTGCCGCGCAGGCGCTGAACATAATCTCGCCCGTCTGCGTCGAGCCGGTTCGCATATTCTTCGATCAGGATCTGGCTGAAGCTATCGATGTTCTGAAGCGGCGAACGTAGATCATGCGACACTGAATAACTGAACGCCTCCAACTCTTTATTAGCGGCTTCCAATTCAGCCGCGCGGTCTCTGAGTTCTTTGTTGAGCCGAGAGATCTGCTTTTCGGCCTGTTTGCGTTCGCTGATGTCCCGAATCGCACTGGTAACCAGCCGTCCCTTTTCAGCGACCAACGGCTTGGTGCTGATCTCGACGGGAAACTCCCGCCCGTCTTTGCGCAAGCCGCAAAGCTCCATGGTTGTTTCCGCAACCCGATCGCCGCCCTCCAGGAAGAAGCCCGCGTAGTACTGCCGTTGGGTTTGTCGAATCCGCTCCGGGACGAGCAGGGCCATGTTCTCTCCTTGCAGTTCGCGCTCGGTATAGCCAAATAGTTTCCCGGTCTGAGCGTTGCTGCTGATGATTTTGCCTTCGGCGTTTACGATTACCAGAGCATCCGGCATCGAGCCCAGGAGACGCTCTAGTTTTTGTTCGATCTTGGCCTTGCCATTTATCGCATGCAGCCCCAGCGCTCCGAAGCCCAAGACCAGCACTCCCGCGAGCATGCTTCCAGCCAGGCCAATCATCGTCACGCGCTCCGCCCTGGCGGTCATGGCTATTTGTTGCTGGGCCAGTCGCGCCCGTTGCGTCTTCTCCAGCGCGCCGAACGCCGTCCGGATTTCTTCCATAAGCATGTTCCCCTGGTCGGTGAGTTTTCGCTGGGCAGAGCCCCGGAAGAGGTTCTTGTTCCCAAGGTCGACCATGTCTTTCATCGCCTTGATGTGCTTGTTAATCACCGGCTCAATCTCACTTACCCTGCTCAAGGCAGCGGGATCGTCTCGGAGCAGAGCCTCCAGTTCAGCGACGTCGTCAGGCACGGCTTTGGCCGCGGTGTAAAAGGGATCCAGATGCGACTGCTTGCCCGAAATAGCAAAGCTGCGAGCACCGCTTTCTACCTCGCTCAGGTGCGTCGAAATCTCTCCCAGCTTCTCTAAAACCTCACGCGTGTGAGTCACCGCCCGAGTGGCCTCCCGAAGTCGCTCCTCCGAGAGCCGTGAACCGACGACCACTACCGCCAAACTCAAAATGGCTAAAACAAAACTGACTCCGGTCAAGAGTCGCCCTGCGGAGTATCGCTGTGTCCAATTCTGAGACGGTTCGGCGGATGGAACCCTTGCGATGGCATTCCCGCCGTTGCTTCCGCTCTTTTTTTCGCGAGCCGAAGTCATGCGGAGGTTAAAGCCACTTCTATGCCATCTCGTCGATTCGGCTAAACCGGTCCGAGCCTGTCGCGTCGCCTTTCCGGCAGCTTGGCGCGTTGGGCGCGAAGGGCTAGCTGGGCGAATACCCAGGCACAACGACGACCTCGCGAGCAGTCAGTCAGGTAAAACACACACCAGAATGGAGCATTTATTATTAGGGTTATGCTATCTTGTCGCCCATGAACCGAGTGGACCGCCTGATGGCAATTGTCGTGCGGCTTCAAAGCCGGCGAGTCGTGCGCGCAGAGGACATCGCGGCAGATTTCGAGATTAGTGTTCGGACGGTGTACCGTGATTTGGGCTCACTCAGTGAGGCGGGAATCCCGATTGTAGCGGAGGCTGGCGTTGGTTATAGCCTGGTCAAAGGATATCACTTGCCGCCGGTGATGTTCACCGCGGAGGAGGCCAGCGCACTATTTACCGGTGGCAAGCTCGTTGAGCATCTCACTGATGCCTCGCTTCGAAAACAAATGGAATCTGCTCTTCTGAAAATCCGTTCGGTGCTTCCGCGCGACCGGCAGGATTATCTGGATCGCTTGGAACGCTCAACGGTCGTCGTTTCTCCTGGTCCGATCATGGCTCCGCGGCTCTCGAGCCAAGCCTTAATCCCCATTCAAAGGGCACTCGCCCAACGCAGGGTTCTAGCGATAGATTATCAGGCCGCCCAGCGTCGTGACCTAACCCAACGGCAAGTCGAGCCGCTCGGCTTGGTTTATTATGCGGATAATTGGCATCTGATAGCCTATTGCCGCCTACGCAAGGATGTTCGGGACTTCCGCACCGATCGGATTCACACCCTCGAATTACGAAATGAGGTCTTTGGCGGCCATGCGGATTTCTCCTTGCGTCGCTACCTCGAAGCCGCGGCGCAGGAAGGCAAGTTCCAGGCCGCCAAGGTTAAGTTCAAACCTGAAGTCATGGACCGCGTAAGAAATGAATGGCATTGCCGGCTGGTCGACGAGGAAGTCCAGTCAGACGGGGTGGTTGTAACATTACTGGCCTACTCGCTGGATTGGCTGGCCGGTTGGATCTTTTCGTTTGGCGCCAAGGCGGAAGTGAAGTGCCCTGAGGAATTGAGGCAACTCGTTGCAGCAGAGGCGGAAACAGTCGTTGCGACATATTTTCGGAAGCCGCCTCTCGAGAGGCACCACTACGCCACGAAAAGTCTACTGACATAGGGTTGTCAGTGGCAGGGGTTAGATTGGTCCCATTATGAGTGCAAAAGCGGATATAATTGGGACTGTCGAAGCTGGGACTCGGGCATTGCCTCTTGGCGAATTGCACCAAAAGATGCCCATGCTCGACTTGAGTTGGATTGTCTTGTTCGAACAGGCTGAGCCTGTTGCTCGGTCTGGCCTTTGGTTGGAATTGGACGCGGCGAAGAATGCCGCGGGAGAATCCTGGGAGAACATTAGCTTTCTTGTCCTCTGGCTCTGCGGAATAAGCGGTATTGGCCTTTCGTTACTGTGAAAACGTCAGCCGAGGCGGCAAGAGCACGTCCCGCTTCACTGCGGACTGGATTCTGAGGCCGCTCAGGGTCTAATGACGCTGCTTTAGAGGGCGCGAAGGACTCTCTCCAGGAACTCCCGGTTGGCACGGGCGTTGACTGTCGTTTCGTCGATAGTTTCGCCGACTTTGATCCCTTCGACGAGGATTGGACCTCTAAAGCCAGCCGATTTCAGTCTTGCGAACACCGCCTTAAAATCCACTTTGCCGGTGCCGAATTGGGACATCACTTCAGCTTTAGGCCTGGCACAGTCTTTGGCACAGAAACCGGTTACGTATTGAGCGACTGGACCAAGTTCGGCGACAGGATCTTTTCCGGTGTAATAAATGATGTTTCCGGCGTCATACCAGATCCTGAAATTCGGGTGCCCGACCTTCTCAAGGCAGCGGAGAATTTCCTCAGAGGCGCCGCTAGCCCCTCCGTGCGGTTTCATCACGATCTGCACACCGCTTTTTTCGGCTTGGGCGGCGGCATCTCCCATTAGCCGGTAAAAGTTTTCAAAGTGATCTGGTTTGTCGACGCCAAACGTCAGCATGAACTTCAATTCCAGTCGCGCGGCGTTGTCGATTTGCTTACGCAGATCCGTGATGTTGTCCGCAAGCGGCGCCTCGGGACGGAAATGGATAGCAGTGACATTCACGGCGAGACCGCGCTGCGCGATCCGCTTTTTCAAGCCATCCAGGTATTGTGGCGTGGCGCTGGATGCAGTGAAGACCTCGACTCGATGGCCGGACAACAATCCAGTGAGTTTGTAACCCGCCGCCGCCATGCGGTCGAGCGCCTCGTCGTAACTCCAATTGGTCCACGCACGGTTAAAACAGCCGATCGGCCAAAGTTTGTTTTCGGGGTCTGCGGCGTTAAGCCACGGGGCGCCAACCACGACTGTGCTGGCGAGGGTGGTTTTGATGAATCTTCGACGGTTCATGGAATGAGTGTTTCTGGCACATCAAAGCACGGACCGAGGTAGCTTGGCAAACCTTGCCGCAAAAGCAAGGGAACTGCTGACGAGTTATGGTTTTGGAAAGCGCCCGAGGACTGGCGCAGTTCACGACGCTCCGCGTTGCCAAGCGAAGCTTTTGGACTGGGCCAGTCCTCTGGCGCTTTTGAGGAGCAGCTTGCCCGATGATGTGAACAGATCAGGTCTTCCCGATCACCCGTTCGTGTTCGAGCATCGCGTAGCGATCGGTCATGCCCGCGAGGTAGTCACATATCGCTCTGGGCCAGCCATCGCGGCGAGCGCGCTTCTTGGCCTGGCGGCCTAACATGTCATGATGTTGCATGAAAAACAGAAAAAGTTCTTCCAGCACCTGCCGGGCACGGACATGCGGTTCATTCACGACCGAGTTATAATAGAGATTCTTGTAAAGAAAATCGCGCAACTCACGATTCAATCTGCGACGCTCGGTGCTGTATTGAACCAGAGGCTTGGGTTGGAGTCGGACTTCGTCTGCGCTGGCGACTCCAGCGCGTTGGATGCGCGTCTCAGTCGTCTGCACGACATCCTTGACCTGCATGTCGGTAATGCAACGAATTACGAAATAGCGCCGCGTTTCGTCAGGCAATCTACCGTATTCATTTTCCACGGTTCGCGTCGCGTATCGCCAAATCCGGACTTGTCGATTCAATTGCGTTTCCGAAAGCAAACCTGAATCCAACCCGTCATCGAGGTCGTGGCTGTAGTAGGCGATTTCGTCAGAGAGATTTGCCACTTGTGCTTCGAGCGATGGCGATTTGGCGTCAAAGTCGGCACGCTGTCCTGGGTGGTCATACGCAGTGCTGTGCTTGGCAAGGCCCTCGCGTACCTCCCAGGTGAGGTTCAGCCCCGGAAAGCGAGGATATTTCTGCTCGAGTTCCTCGACGATTCGCAGGCTCTGCCGATTGTGCTCGAATCCGCCATAGTCTTTCATCAGTCGGGCCAGGACCGCCTCGCCCTTGTGGCCAAAAGGTGAATGGCCAAGATCATGTGCCAGCGCGATGGCTTCAGCGAGGTCCTCGTTCAGCCTGAGCGCGCGCGCAATATTTCGTGAAATCCCGGCTACCTCCATCGTATGTGTCAAGCGCGTCCGCAAGTGGTCCCCCGCGCCGTTGAGAAAGACCTGGGTTTTGTACTCGAGTCGTCGAAAGGCCCGTGAGTGGATCACCCGGTCTCGGTCGCGTTGATATTCAGTGCGCCATTCGAGCGGCGTGTCGTGATACTTTCGCCCCCGAGTGTTGGCGCTGAACTGGGCATATGGTGCGAGGCTCTGGCGCTCGAGTGCTTCGAGTTCTTGGCGGGTGCGTGGCATCGGGGGACGCGGGAGTCAATTGTCGCGCGACCAAGGAAAGGTCAGATGCATTTGGCCTCGTAACTCAAGTGCGGCCGGAATTGACAACTGCAAATTGAAAAATAGTAATTCCAAAATCGCCCCCTCAGCATCCCCTGACGAGTATCAATTGGACAGCAATTGCTGAACAGAAATGCCACGCAACTCAAATAGGCGGCGAATGGCGTCTTCGATCAGGTTGTTCGGACAGGAAGCGCCGGCCGTGATCCCGACGGTCACCTCCCCTTGTGGGAGCCAGTTCTGTGTCTCGACCTCTTCGTGTTTGTGCTGATCGTAATGTTGAATTAACCGGTCGGACACCATCTTCGCGGCATTCTTGATGAAGTACGTCGGCAGCTTGGCTTCGCCCATTTCGGCCAGATGCGACGTATTTGAAGAATTATAACCGCCGATAACCAGAAGCAGGTCGAGGGGTTGGCGCAGCAGCTTTTCAAGCGCGTCCTGGCGATCTTGCGTTGCGCCGCAGATGGTGTCGAAAAAGCGAAAATGCCGCGGCAACTCCGCTTCACCATATTTCTGAATCATCGCAGCCTTGAGGCGTCTTTGTACCTCTTCGGTTTCTCCACGCAGCATCGTTGTTTGATTCGCGACACCGATTGCGTGCAAATGCACGTCTGGATCAAAACCTTCGGAGTAGGCCCCTTTGAATTTGCTCAAAAACTCGATCTTATTGCCACCGTTGATGATGTAGTTGCAGACGTAATCAGTCTCCGCGAGCGTGAAAACGACCAGATAATGGCCGTTCCCACTGGCTCGCGCCTGCGAACTCGTCGCCATCGTCTCTTCATGCCAGGCCTTGCCGTGAATGATGCTGGTAACAGCATCCTTGGAATATTGGCGCACGCGTTTCCACACGCTCATCACGTCCCCGCAGGTCGTGTCGACAAACAGACAGCCTTTGGCTTCCAGTTTTTGCCGCGTGGCGACTTCCGTTCCAAATGCTGGAATAATCACTATGTCGTCCGGCCGCAGCTGATTAATCTCCTCGTCGCGCGGTTTGCCCGCAATCGTCACAATGCCCAGGCGCCGGATTTGATCGTTCAC
Source organism: Candidatus Limnocylindrales bacterium (assembly GCA_035495315.1). Lineage (GTDB taxonomy): Bacteria > Verrucomicrobiota > Verrucomicrobiia > Limisphaerales > UBA8199 > DATJGF01. The sequence continues at coordinate 6,032 of DATJGF010000242.1, read as the reverse complement.
TTCAGGATTGTGAATGATTTCGCCGAGAAGAAAAATCCGCCGTTCCGGATAGGCGCGCCGGGCCGCATAGGCGAGGTCGATCGCTCGCTCGACACCGTAGCAAAAGCCGAATTCCTTGGCGAGCTTGATCGTCAGGTTACCCGCCGAAAGAATGTTGCCCTCGGCGCGGATACGTTCGACGAGCTCGCTCCGGTAATGCGACAGCACCTGGGCCTGCACCGCGGCCATAATATCGGGCCGGCGCAGATTAATCTTCTGCGGGACGGACGGGGCTTCGGTTGACATACCGTAGAAAACTCTAGCATCAACCCGGGCCACGTCCAGCACGCAAAACAGCGGTTGGAACCTGCAAAGGGGAGCTGAGCGGGCCGAGATCTCCGTTTGCTTGACCATTTTCTGATTGCGGAAGCGGCGCTTTATTGGATATTCCCTTCCGGCTTTGTCGGAGCGTAGCTCAGCCTGGCTAGAGCACTTGGTTTGGGACCAAGACGTCGCAGGTTCAAATCCTGTCGCTCCGACCACTATTTCTGCAGGGGACCAGACCCTCTCGAAAAAGCGGGCCCTGGCACAGAATCTGGCAAACGAGCGTTTATTTAACTTCTGGGGAACCGGCGCTTGATGTTCTGTTCCGATCGCTCGGGGTCGTGCAGAGAATGCCATGACATGTCATTGAAGTTCTTTTTTCGCGGTCTGGTAATCGGGTTTTCAATCGCTGCACCTGTTGGCCCCATTGGTGTGCTCTGTATCCGGCGTTCGCTGGCGAATGGAAGATTAGCTGGATTTGTGACCGGCTTGGGTGCGGCGAGTGCTGATGCGGTTTTCGGTTGCGTGGCAGGCTTGGGCCTGACAGCAATTTCGGCGTTTTTGTTGGGGCAAAAATTCCTGTTTAGCCTCCTTGGTGGTCTATTTCTCTGTTACCTGGAGCTCCGCACTTTTGTGAGCCCGCCCATGGATAAGTCCATCGACACAAAGAATGCCGGGCTGCTTTCCGCCTACTTATCGACGTTTTTTCTCACACTTACGAACCCGATGACGATCTTGTCGTTCACGGCAGTTTTTGCCGGCCTGGGTCTTGGTGAAAAACCAAGTTTGGCGAACGCGCTAAACTTGGTGACCGGCGTATTCGGCGGTTCGGCGCTTTGGTGGCTGGTCCTCAGCGGGGGAGTCGGCTTGTTTCGTTCACATATTACCTCCGACTGCATGGCGCTTATCAGCCGACTTTCTGGTGTGGTGATTCTGGGCTTTGGTTTGTACGCGCTTTCAAATGCGGTGATACGGTAGTCATTGCAGAGCCCACGCGGAAAGCGTGGGCCTGGAGGTCGATCCTCTGCCACTGTTGATCTCCGAGAACCGTGCGAGCCCGGGAAACAGTAAAAACCAGGCTACTACCCCACTTCGAAATATAGGCCACAGGTTCGATCCGGGTAGTAGAAAAAGCATCACTTCCAATACACAAACGGGGCGGTTATTCCCCGGTGCTTACCCCATTGGAGCGTTTGTATAACCTGATTAGACTATATCGAGGGCTTAAAGATTATGAAAATCACAGTGACGCGACAGGATATCCAACAGGGGCAACGGCGTGATCCGGAACAATGCGCCGTCGCGCGGGCGCTCGTGCGAGCGGGATTTGAACATTCGGGTGTTATGGGACCGAGTGTCATGATGCCTGATAGGTGGGGGCGATTGATCAGCCTGCCGCTGCCTGCGGCTGTGAGTGACTGGATCTTTGACTTCGATGCCGGCAAACCCGTGCGGCCTATCACTTTTGAGATGGACTTCGATCTGACGCTGAAACGTGCGAACGGCATGGCCCCACGGCAAACTGGCAGCAGCGAACAAATAACGTTGTTGTCTGCAGAGGATTTGAATTCCATCGCCAGATTACGGTGCGGTTCTGGTTGCAAACAACTCGTCTTGTCAGGTTCCGCGCGCCGAGCATCCAAAGCCGGGCGCCGGAACTCGCGCGAACTCAGCCTCGTTTAGAAACGTCGTTTAGAAAACGCCCGATCCCAACGGAGCTCCGCTGTTGTGCGGTTTTCCGGCGGCCGCACGTCGATTCCCGGAACTCTCGCGGGCGTGTGTCTGCAGTTCAGTTCAGTACATGTCGCGGGCACGCTTCGTATTTCCCGCCTTCAAGTGCCCAAATTCTGCTACTTGGATTTTCGGTCCTCACCCCACTTTGGGAATGCCATCGGTTCGATGATCTTTCATCAGAGCAGGGAATCAGTCGCAGGGATTTTGAGGCCGTTGAGTGATCGAGAGACCTGCTCCTGTCGGCAAGGATGCAAATGCAGATCAACGTCAGCTATGAGGATATCGCAAGTGGTTGCAGGTTCAGTCCGGACCTTTGCCCAGTAGCCCAAGCCCTCTGCCGCGCGGGCATTGACCATTTCGGAGTTTTTGGTGTCGCGTTTTTCGCTGCTGTTAATCCGCGGCATCCTTGTTTGCTGCCTTTGCCAATTGCGGTTGCAGAGTGGATCGCACGGTTCGATGCTGGCGATTCAGTCGATCCGATCAGTTTCGAAGTCGAATGCAGGGGATCCGGTGTGCTCGCCGACCCTGCAAATTAGGCACACGAAAATGGTGGCGAAATTCGGGCTTACTGGCTAAAAAAGACCAGCGAGGTACATTTCGGCACAACACCATAACCAATTCGTAATCAGGTTATTGCAACGAACGAATGGTGCCTCGCTCACCCGTTGGCATAGACCCTGCGTTACCGCCTCGTAGTCGGGCGCGAATCCTCGCCACGCTCAAGAGGGTGCTGGCAAGAGTTCGGCCTAACAAAACCGCTCAACCCAAATGTAATGAAGAAGATCGAAGCAATCATAAAACCATTCAAACTCGAGGAGGTGAAGGATGCTCTAGGGGAAATCGGCATCGAGGGAATGACTGTAACGGAGGTCAAAGGCTTTGGCCGCCAGAAAGGTCACACGGAGATTTATCGTGGCAGTGAGTACACGGTGGATTTCCTACCGAAGATTAAGATCGAGCTCGTACTCGCCGATGAGAAGCTCGACGAGGCTGTCGAGGCGATCGTCAAGTCGGCAAAAACCGGCAAGATAGGAGACGGCAAGGTTTTTGTTTCCTCAATTGAGGAAGCCGTCAGGATTCGAACGGAGGAGAAAGGAGTCGCCGCAGTTTAGGCCGCGAAATCTACCGATCGATTTAACACCAACTTAAAACCAAATAGAGAACCCGCATGAGAAAGCTGTACCTTTTGACAGGATTGCTTACGGCCATCCTATTACCGCGTTCCATTCTAATCGCAGCCGACGCCAGTGCGCCCAAACGAGCTGAGCCAACGCTGGAGCAGCGTATTGCCGATCTCGAAGCCTACGTCAACAACACGGCGCGAGCCGCCGATACGACCAACAACGTGAGTTCGAAGCTCGGCGCTTATGACGAAAAGAGCAATAGCTTCAGTCCGAATTCCGGCCCTGGGGCCAATGCCTGGCAGATGACGTCCGCCGCGCTGGTCTTATTCATGACTCTCCCCGGCCTGGCCCTTTTTTATGGCGGATTGGTTCGCCGTAAGAACGTGCTCTCAGTTATGGCGCAATGTCTCTTTATCACCGGCCTGGTCACCATCCTCTGGTGGATCTGCGGTTACAGCCTGGTGTTCCACAACGGAAGCTCCTTTTTGGGCAATCTCGGGTTTGCTTTCCTGAACGGTGTCGATTCGAGCCCCAACACCGATTACTCCTATTGGGTCTCTCAAAACGTTTTCGCGATGTATCAGCTTATGTTCGCGATCATCACACCCGCCCTCATCATCGGCGCCATTGCCGAGCGCATGAAATTCGCCGCGATTTGTTTGTTCATGACGCTCTGGATGTTCGTCGTCTATTTTCCGCAAGCGCACATGGTCTGGGGGATTGACGGCCTGATGAACGGGGTGTGGAACGCCAACGCTTCGATCAAAGCAATTGATTTTGCGGGCGGAACCGTCGTCCATATGACCTCGGGTTGGTCGGCCTTGATATTGTGCTTGATCCTGGGCAAACGACTCGGCTTCGGCAAAGAGCCGATGCCGCCTCATAGTATGGTGCTGTGCATGGTGGGGACCGGCATGCTCTGGGTGGGATGGTACGGCTTCAACGCCGGCAGTGCTGTGGCTGCCGATGGTATAGCCGCCAACGCTTTCACGACAACGACATTGGCCACCGCTGTCGCCTCGTTTGTCTGGCCGCTAGCCGAATGGATCGTTCGTGGCAAACCGAGCGTGTTGGGCTTTTGTTCCGGCGCAGTCGCCGGACTGGTCGTCATCACGCCCGCTTGCGGATTTGTGACTCCCTCCGGCGCCGTCATCATCGGCATTTTTGCCGGCCTGGTGCCTTGGTTCTTCTGCTTTAAGGTAAAGTCATGGTTCGGCTACGACGATGCTTTGGATACTTTCGGCGTGCATGCTGTGGGAGGGACAATGGGAGCATTGTTGACGGGTCTACTCGCCCGCAATGTCGCCAATGCGAACCTCGCCACCAATCTGAAAACCAAAGTCACCGATACCCTGTTTCAGCCCCTCGTGTTGGAGCAGATCAAAGCGATCCTTTTGACACTCGTCCTGGCAGTCGTAGGCACAACCATTATCGCCTACATTGTCAAAGCCACGGTCGGGCTCCGGGCTTCGCCGGAAGTTGAAACCACAGGGTTGGACCTCACCGAACATGGCGAGGAAGCTTATCACATCGCAGAACAAATGTAGCTCTACCACTTTGCTGATGCCTGAGCCGACTGTGCGGTCATTTAATGCACCGTCGGCCAGGCGAGGCGTAACCAATGATAAAAACGAAACATACCACCTAAATGAGCACACCCAAGAGTGTAATTGAACTAGCCAAGAAGACCGGCGCCAAGATGATGGACATCAAGTTTGTCGACACCTTCGGCACCTGGCAGCATTTCAGTTGTCCGATCCGCGAACTGACCGAAGAAATCTTCAGCGAAGGGCTGGGCTTCGACGGTTCCTCGATCCGGGGTTGGAAGAGCATCGAGGCCAGCGACATGCTGGCGATGCCCGACCCCGACACTGCGTTCATCGACCCCTTCATGATGGAGCCGACCTTATCGCTGACCTGCACTATCGCTGAGACCGGCACGCACGAACCCTATATCCGCGACCCGCGCGGCATTGCCCAGCGCGCCGAGAAGTACCTGGCCAGCACCGGCATCGCCGATTCGGCGGTGTTTGGGCCGGAAGCGGAATTCTTCGTTTTCGACAACGTGCAGTTTGATGCCAAGAGCAACGGGACCTTTTACAGTGTTGATTCCGAAGAAGCGATTTGGAACACGGGGCGGGACGAGATGCCCAACCTGGGCTACAAGATTCGGCACAAGGAAGGGTATTTTCCGGTGGCGCCGCTGGACCAGCAGCAGGATATCCGGACCGAGATGTGCCTGGTGATGGAGCAATTGGGGGTGCGGATTGAGCGGCAGCATCATGAGGTGGCGACGGCGGGCCAGGCCGAGATCGATTACCGGTTTGACACGCTGGTGCGCTCGGCGGACGCGATGATGGTCTATAAGTATGTGGTCAAGAACGTCGCGCGTAAGCACGGCAAGACGGCGTGTTTCATGCCCAAGCCATTGTTTGGGGATAACGGCAGCGGGATGCACACCCACCAGAGCTTGTGGAAGAAGGGCAAACCGTTGTTTGCGGGCAACGAGTATGCAGGGTTGTCCAAGACAGCGCTGTATTATGCGGGTGGCTTGCTCAAGCACGCGCGGGCGCTATGCGCGATTTGTAATCCGACGACCAACAGCTACAAGCGCCTGGTGCCGGGCTATGAGGCGCCGGTGAATCTGGCTTACAGTTCGCGCAACCGGAGCGCGGCGATTCGGATACCGACCTACAGTGAGAATCCAAAGGCCAAGCGCTTGGAGTATCGGCCCCCGGACCCTGCGGCCAACCCGTATTTGGCCTTTGCGGCGCTACTGATGGCCGGGTTGGATGGGATCCAGAACAAGATCGAGCCGGGTGAACCGCTGGACAAGAACATTTACGAGTTGCCGCCGGAGGAATTGAAGAA
>DATJGF010000241.1:0-88952 GCA_035495315.1 Candidatus Limnocylindrales bacterium | reverse complement strand
ACCATCACTGTTTTGCCGCGGATTATCAAAGCCGTAGGTAACCGTGTTCCTGTGCTACTGGATGGCGGCGTCCGCCGCGGCACGGACGTAATGAAGGCGCTGGCCTTGGGCGCCCGCGCCGTGCTGATTGGGCGGCCTTATCTTTATGGCTTAAGTGTAGGTGGAGCGGCGGGAGTGGCGCAGGTGCTGAGGATTCTGCGCGGGGAGTTTGAGATGGCGATGAAACTGTCCGGGTGCCGGACGCTGGCCGAAATCGACCGGACCGTCATCCACGGGAAGTAGATGGGGTGTCCTGCGTCCTTCGTGTGCAGGTTTAGGCCTGCGTGCTTGAATATTCAAGACCAGCAGTCAACGTATGAGGCATGATTGAAGTTAAGCATTCCAATCCTGCTCCTTTACGACGCCAAGGCGGGACATGCGGGAGGACAACCGTTCACGAAAATGGTGGAGGAGGCGACGAACGAACTCGCGTTTGTGGCGTGGCAACTCGGATTAAACTAACCGCGTTCAACTCGACCTGCGTGTGGCGAGTCTGTACGGCAAAAATATTCAGCCGAGGGAGCTCCTTGAAATCCCCGATGGCGCCCGCTGTTTCAAGTCCGGCGGAAAAACAGTATTGACTCCTCGCGTTCTGCAAGCAGAACGCACATCCGGTATCAAATGCAGGCCGACACGATCTACCGCAGCGGCCCTGGTCTGGGGGCAAGCCGAACGGAAACAAATCGGCAGCGCCCAGCCGAAATGCTCCGGGCCAGTCCTCGCCGCCAGCACCTAGCAGCCAGGCTAGAGCGATTTCCAGAAAAAGTGTGGCCTCGTCTCCCCGGCCCCCTCCTCCAAAGGATCCAAAGGAGGAGAGTGAGAAAGATCCCTCGCGCTTTGACGAAAGCGACGTCCAATCCGGACGGCGAGACGCCGCCCTCTACGTCAGGCGAGAGGCCTGACGCTAGATTGCAACGTTACTGGCCCGAGATCTTTTCGGGCGCGGCGTTGGTGCCAGCCGGCGAGCGGGGTGCTTCCGCGGGCATATGTAATTTTTCGCGGAGGACTCTGCGCACTTCAGGGGGCGCGCCTTCCTCGGGGTCGAGCAAACGGTTGACGACATCTCGTTTGATATCGTCCAGCGATGCCATGGGAATGGAGTCCTTGCGCATCGAGGTTTTGCTCTCGTAAGTGGTGCGGACTTTGTCCGCCAATAAAAGGAACCCCGCCGCCCGTTCATCTTCACCAACGGTAGTGCTCGTGTAAGCATTGGCCACGAGGCCCTCGATAACCGCGCGGATACGGTCCATCGACATACTTTCGCTCACATCCTCCTGGACTCGATTGACGGCATATTCATCGAGGGTCAGGTTCGCCGGGTAAGAATTCGTCTGGCTTTCGATGAGGAGTTTGTTCGGGTATTTCTGCGCAAGGTATTTGTACCAATAGGCGGCCTCAGCGATCCGATTGTGCACGTAGAGGAAGTAGATCGCGTCGCGGAGAAAATTGCGGTGCGCAATCAAAATGTGGTCGTGGTTGCTGACGTCTTCCTGCGCGGCTTGCTCGTAGGCGGCGCTGACCTTTGGAATGATATCGAGATTAGGTCCGAATTCGAAGGCCTTGATGAACGGGTTGGCAATCATGCGTCCCCGCTGGAAGCTCATTTGCATCGACTGATAAATGACGCGGCGCAGGGTGATCAAATCGTCGGCTTTAATCTTCGAAGGATTCTCCTCGGCTTTCTTCAAGCCCAAAGCGGCCCAATAAACCGCGTGCGACTCCGGCAGACGCCATTCCAGGGGACCGTAACGCTGGTTGACCTCTTTCATGAACTCGGGATCCATTTTGTATTTTTCGCGCAGCAACCGGGCGCGCGCCTTTTGGTCGTCGGTCTGCGGATGGATCAACTCGTCAAGATTCGGCTCTTTCTTGGCAAACACCTCGGCCATTTCGTTGGCCCACTGCTGCTTGTAATACATGTTCCCATCGTCGAGCGCCTGGCCCATTTTGTGTTGAAAGAACCAGGCCAATTCGCGGTAGAGCAGAGTTTCATTCGGGTTGTAGCGCAGTCCCTCATCCCGCAGCAGGTCGATGCCGCGTTCGACCCAACGCCAGCGATCGGCGTAGTCGGTGAATTTAACCGAGATATTATAAGCCATGTTCCAGGCCTGAACGATCCAGACCTGGACGAAATGGGGTTCAAGGGCGGTAATCCATTCGGCCAACTGCGCCATTTCAAAGAACTTGTCTTCCTCCTGCAGATCGTTGGCTCGAATCCAAAGCGCGTTGGAAATCAGTCCGCGAAATCCGCCCAAGGCGACGGTCGTGAAGGCCAGCACCGGTGGTGCATTTTCCAGCGGCTGGACACGAGTAAGACCGAGTTCATCCCGATCCAGATTTAACGACTGCTGAACCCGCGACACGCCCGCAAACAAGGTAATCGCCAACAGCACCAACAGGACTTTTTTCGTTCGCGGGCTCATGTATTAGTCCAAAGTCCAATGTCCAAAGTCCAAAGTCCAAAGCTCGCCAAACAGCCAAGCTGTTCCGACTTTGGACTTTGGACTTTGGGCTTTGGACTAATCACTGCGTTCCTTGAGCAGTGGCGAGCTCGCGCCGGGTGAAAACAAAAATACCGAAGAGGGCAAACAAACCGCCGAGGACGATCACGATTTGGCCGAAGGCCTGCGCCAAATGTCCCCAGGTAATGCTGCGGCCGGTGCTGAGCGAATCGATCGGGGAAAACTCCTTGGCGAGATTAATGACCGCCAGCACCGCCTTGAATGTTGGGATAATAATGACGTCCGCCGGCGTGAAACCCTTCGTGCCTTTTTCGGCATTGTAACTGGCAATCGTTCCCTCGGAGACAGCATTGGCCATCGTGCCGCTGGCGAGCACCATCGTCAACAGCCCGAGCGAGAAGAACGCCGCTACCGGGAAAGAAAGAAAACTCGCCGAGGCCAGGCCGAGCGCGGCGAGCAATGACATCCAGCAAAAGATAATCGCCAACCCGCGGGCAAAGTTCAGACCAAAACCACCTTCGCGATAGAGCACTTCGAAACCGTCCTCAATCGGAAACAACAAGGCGGTATCGTTTGGGTTGTAGAAATTTATCGTCAGCACGCCCTTCTCATCGAAAAGATTCGGCGGGATTTGAAACTCGTGATAAGTATCGGGCGAGAGGCTCATCACGTCACTCTTCCACGTCTGGGTCTTGCGCGGCACACCAATGCCCCAAACCCCATCGAAGGTGCCCGAACGACTCTTTTCAGCCGCATTGAACTTAACCCTGAGCTGCAGCGGTTGGTCGCGTAATGAGCGGCTCGCCAGACCTAAATCCAGCGTCCAAGGCCGGTAATAACCCGGGGGCACGACCTGGAATTCAGCTTTGACCTGTTCCCGAATTTGTTTCCTCACCTCGGCAAGATCGACCCGATCCACGGGATTTTTTTTCAGGCGCTCGCGGAGCAAGCGATCAGTGGCCTCGTCTATTTCTTTGTCCCGGTTGGCCTGCTTCACCGAACCGCGCGCGACGAGCACCTCAGTGCGCAGCACCTTTTGCTGCTCCGGCGGCAATCGAGTCGCTCGCCATTCCAGCAGGCCAAAAACGCCCAGCCCCGAGAGAGTCAAGAGTGCGGCGTTGAGCGAGATCAATCCCAGCCATTTGCCTAGCCAAATCTGCCAGCGCGCGATTGGTTTCACCGCGACGACCTGCATTTGGCACTCTTCGATGTCGCGGGCGAGGGTGCCACAAGCCAGCCAGAGCGTGGATAAGCCGAGCAAGGCGCTAATGGTGCCCAAGGTGTAGGTGATCAGGATCTGAGTGAAGCCACGAGCAGTTCCGTCATCTTTAAGCAACAGTGGCAATCCGACCACCGAACCCAGCAGCAAAACCGCAATTACCAGGAACAGCCGGTACCGAAAAGCGGCCTTCCAAGTTAACCAGGCGATAGCCAGCAGTTGTTGCATGACTTCAGCGACAAAGACCTGCGATGCGGTCGATCCTCATTTCGGCTTGCCCAGCAAAGAAGACAACTTTTCGTCGGCCTTCTGCAGTTCTGCCGATTTATCAGGTTCAGCGACGGGTTTGGGTGCGGGAACCGCGGGCGCGTTAGCCTGCGTCAATGCGTCGAGTTTTTTCTCGTCAACGGTGGAACCAGGCATGGGGGCAGGCGCCGAGACCGGTTTGGCAGGTTGAGCCGCAGTTAGCCGTTCGAGGATCTTTTCGCCTCCCAGTTTCTTTTCCGCATCGCCGCGCAGATAGGCCGCGACTTGTGCGCCGGAGATGGCGCCCGAAGTTGCAGCCGCTGCCTGCCGCGCTCTTTGTACGACTTCGAGAAAATAACTCTCGAGATTCTGAGTGGGCGTGTCGATGCGGACCTTATCGGCAGCGACGTCCTGGCGAATGAGCTCCAGGACGCGTTCCATGGTGAGGCGGGGCAGGGCGGGCGTCGTGATGCGGATAGCATCGGGAGTAGCGAGCAGTTCTTTCAAGGTGCCCATAGCCTGAATTCGGCCGCCGTAATAAATGACTACACGATCGCAAACGTCCTCGACATCCGCCAGCAGATGGCTGCTCAGAATCACGGTTTTGCCTCGTTGAGCCAAGGCCTTGATCAGGTCCTTCACCTCTTTGCACCCGATTGGGTCCAAACCGGAAGTCGGCTCATCCAGTATCACCAGTGCCGGGTCGTTAATGAGCGCCTGGGCCAAACCAATACGCCGCTGCATACCCTTGGAGAACTCGCCGACGGCACGCATTTGCGCCTGGCTCAGCCCAACCATCTCTAACAATTGTTCCGTTCGCTCCTGTCGTATCTCTTTCGGCAATTCAAACAGGTTGCCAAAGAATTGCAGGGTCTCGCGCGAATTGAGGTAACGATAGAGATATGACTCCTCGGGCAAATAACCGATGAGCGACTTGGTCGCGACGTGCCGCGGGGAGTGGCCGAAAACCTCGATATGCCCTTTGGTCGGATGCAGCAAACCAAGAATCAATTTCACCGTCGTCGATTTGCCGGATCCGTTCGGGCCCAGCAGCCCAAAGACCTCTCCGCGCCGAACCTCAAAATCAACATTGTCCACCGCGCGCGCCTTGGGTCGATTCCAAAAATCCTTGAAGATCTTGGTAAGACCACGAACCGACACGACGACCTCGCCGTTCGGTGGTGAGGTGCGGAGACCGGCCTGCGGGGCGGGTTCGAGCAGATTGGTGGCCATAGCGGTCTGAACTTAGACTGAACCGACCGCTAATTCCGGCTCGGAACGCGAACTCGGGGCTGCCGGTCGCGGCGGCTTTGGAGTGACTGGCTCCGGGTGATAGTGTTCCAGTTCCTCGCCTTTGCGCACCAGGCGCGCACTATTGAAAACCACAAAGAGGGATCCGGTTGTATGCATCGCCGCGGCCAGCACCGGCGGCACCTTGCCCAATGCGGAAAGGGTCATGCCCGTGATGATGAAAGCGACACCGAAAAGAAAATTCTGGTTAATCACGTTTCGAGTGCTTTGAGACAACTTCACGAGAAATGGCAGGCGCCGCAGGTCGTTATTCATCAGCGCGATGGTGGCACTGTGGATCGCGACTTCGCTACCGGCCGCTCCCATCGCAATGCCGATATCGCCGGCGGCGAGCGCAGGAGCGTCATTTACCCCATCCCCGACCACGGCGACATTATAGCCCTTTGCTTTAACGCTGCGGACGAACTCGACCTTATGCTGCGGCAGACACTCGCCTTTGGCTTCCTCGCAACCAATTTCCTGTGCGACCCGCACCGCCACCGGCTGACGATCACCAGAGACCATTGAAATACGCCGCACGCCGCTCGCTTTAAGTTCTGCCAGCGATTCCCGCGCTTCCGCCCGCGTTTGATCCTGCAAGCCAACCCAGCCGATGCACCGGTTTCCACGCGCGACAAAGATCAAGCTCCAGCCTTCCGTCTCGTTTAAGTCGACTGACTGCAGAAATTCCTCTTTCACCGCATTGTCCTTAAGCCATTGCGCCCTGCCCACGAGCACATGATCGCCATTGACCTCTGCTTTGATACCACGGCCGGCAGCCTCGGAAAAATTTTTCGGCTCAATCAACGCGACGCCGGCTTCCGCGGCGAGTTGCGCCAAGGCCTTCGCTGTTGGGTGATTGCTGTATTTCTCGGCGGAAGCGGCCAGGCGCAGCAACTCGGCCGGTTTGGTCTCACCGATAGGCGCCAGTCGGCTGACGGCCAGCTCGCCGGTGGTTAGTGTGCCGGTTTTGTCGAAAATGAAGGCGTTAATCTTCGCCGCCAGTTCTATGTCGGCGACGTTCTTGATGAGGATTCCCAATCGGGCGGCAGCCGACAGCGCCGCCACCATCGCCGTCGGTGTCGCGAGAATAAATGCGCATGGGCAACTGAAGATGATCACCGAAATAACGTTGTCCAACCGCCGCGTAAAGGCCCAAACCAGAGCCGCGATGACCAACACCAACGGGGTATAAAAGCCCATGTATTGGTCCACAATCTTCATGATCGGCAGTTTGGTTTTTTCGGCCGCGAGAATGAGTTCGCGCACACGCCCGAGCGTCGTGTCCTGGCCGGCGCGGCTCACCTTGATCTCCAACACCCCGGTGAGATTCTGAGTTCCGGCAAATACCTCATCACCCGGCTTCTTGTCCACCGGCAAGGATTCGCCCGTGATCGTTGACTGGTTGAAGGAACCCTGCCCGGTGACGATGATGCCGTCGGCGGCAACGTTGTCCCCGGGACGAATCCGGATCATATCGCCCACCGCCAAATTGCTCGCGGAAATCTCCTCTTCACCCTGCGGCGTAATACGTCGTGCTTTAGTGGGAGTAAGTTTTATGAGCGATTCGATCGAGGCACGGGCGCCCTCGGCAGTGCGAGTCTCAATGATCTCCCCCATCAGCATGAAGAAGGCCACCACGCCGGCCGTCTTATAATCACCCGAGGCGAACGCGGCGAGCACCGCGATGGCGACCAGCTCGTTAATGCTGAGCAGACCGCGATAAATGTCCTTAATAGCGGTCCAAACAATCGGATAACCGAGGGTGATTGCACCGAGAAAGGCGCTGGCACTCGCCACCGCGTGGCCTTGCTGGAAAAACCAGTCCACCAAAAATCCGTTGATGACAAACAGCACCCCAACAAGGGTTTGCCACAGCTGCACGGGGGTGTGTTCGTGGTCGGCGCCGCAGGCGCTGCAATTTTCTTCAGCGTGTTCGTGGCGGCTTAGTAAGGAGGTGACTTGCATAGATTCTGGTTACGGCTTTGATTCCTGTTTCGGCGCTTCGCGATTCAATAATAACCGCAGTTCCTTCGGCCTGCCATCGTGGCCCTCGGTCAAAAAGATTTTATCCTGCGCATTGGTCAGCACCCGCCCTAGCGTCTCGGCAAGGCGTTGCTGAACAAACAGGTCGGGGTTGGCGCGATACTTGGGAAGGATGTCGTTAAAGCGATCAGCCTGACTTCGAATATCATTCACCAGCCGCGCCCGTTCCGATTCGGCTGCGTTGATGCGCGATTGGGCGTCCGCGCTGGCCCGATTGACCGTCGCATTCTCGTAGATGCGCGCCTCATCCAGCACTTTATTCCGTGTGACTTCGGCCTTCAGCACATTGGCAAAGGCGTCCTGCAACTGGCGCGGGGACCGGGATTCGACCTGACAATCTTCCACCACGATGCCCAGGTCCTGACGCTCACGGCTGACCACGTCGGCGACGCGTTTGCGGACGGTTTCCTTGAAGCCGGCCACATCGCGTGTGAGAATGTCGTCAACCTTGTACTGAGAGGCAGCGTAGATAAGCGCGTTATCCAGCGCGTTGAGCACAGCGTTGGACGCATTGACGAAGTTAAAAATGAACCCGATGGGATCGGCGATGTGGTAGGTCAGGGTGACTCGCGAATGAACGATATTGTTATCCGCGGTGAGCACGTATCCATCAACTTGCGGATCCATCGGCGTGGTGACAGGAAGCGGGTTCCGGTCTTCGCCGGAAACCTCCTGCGCCGGGGTCACGGCAAACCAACCGACGGAGGTCCTCACCTTTTGGATCGCCGTAATCGGGACCTTCACATACTCATCTATCGGGTACGGCAGCGAATAATGCAGACCCGGGCCTAATAATGCCTTTTCCCCTTCACCCAGCGGCTTGCCGAGGCGAATAATAATCGCGCGTTCCTGCGGGCCGACCGTAAAGACGCCAGAAGCCAAAAACAGGGCGACCAGCAGCAGCATGACGAATTTGACAATGCTGAAGCTGCTGCGCAGCGCTTCGGACAATGCTTGCGACCCAGCGTCAACAGGGGTTTCCGGCGGGCGTAAATCGTTTTGAGGTTCGACGGTCATACTCACTTGACAAGGTTGGTGGATACTCCGCGGAATAAATCAAATGGAGGTGTGCGCTGGTCGAAAATGAGCGTCGATTTGTCTTTGAGCGAGTTTTCGAGAGCATTCAACCGAAAGATGAAATTCGCGAGCTCCGGATTCTTTTGAAATTCGGCGAGCGACTTGGCGGCTTCTGCTTCGCCCTTGCCGCGGATTTGAGTCGCTTCACTTTCGGCGTTGGCGAGCAACTCCTGAGCTTTGCGGTCGGCCTCGGAGTGGATTCGCTGCGCTTCAGCCTCGCCTTCCGACTGTGATCGTTCGGTTAAGACCTTGCGCTCAGACTGCATGCGGTCGAAGACCTGCTGAGTCACATTCTCCGGCAAGCCTAGCTTCTTGACCCCAAGGAAGACTATCTTGAGCCCGTAATTGTTCGCCTGCACCTGGGACTCGACGATACCTAGAATCTCCTTCTCGATGTCGACAAACTTGTTTCCTTCGCCGACCGGGGAGAGAAAGTCCGCCAGCGGATGTTTGCCGACGACCGCAGCTTTGGCGTTACCGAGCATGCGATCGAGGGTCTTCTCAGCCTCGGCGATCGGCTCGGCGCCCCCGGCGAACCGGGGGAAGAACTCCGCCGCATTGGTGATCTGCCAGCCGACGTAGACGGAAGTCAGCAGGTTAAAATTATCGGCGGTCAAGCCCTCGGTAAATTTGTCTTCGAAGTTCTGCACGCGTTGATCAAACCGATGGATGTTCTCAATCGGCCAGGGCAGCCGCCAATGCGGGCCGGGTTCGACCACATCGCGAGTGGGTTTGCCAAAGCGGGTCACGACGACGACTTCGGATTTGCGGACCTGATAAACAAAGAGCAAGAGGCCTACGATGAATATCAGCAAGGCGCCGACGGCAATGGAAAGGACGTTGCGTTTCATGATAAAAGCATTATTTGGAAGGCACTTTAAGTTGTAGCAGGTCGCGGGCGACGGATTCCTGCAAATCGAAAACAATTACATCCTGAGTATTGGTCGTGAGCAGGATGTACTTGCGTGAATTCGCAGTCGCGCGGGCGAATGTTTGCAGATACGCGCGTTGCGCATAGACTGCCGGCGCGGCTGCAAAAGCAGGAATCTGGTTGGTGAAAAGGCCCGCCTGAGCCACGGCGCCAATCTGCCGAGCCACGCTTTCGCCTTTCGCCCGGTTAACCACGGTTACGGCCTGAGCGCCGGCCATAGCATTCGTCCGAATTTCATCCGCCAACGCGGCGAGGATCTTCGCCCGTTTACTTTGGGTTGCGCCAACCACTTTCTCGTAATCGGGGGCCACCTTGACGGGCGGATGCAGGTCCTGCAAACCAGCCGAAACAATCCGCGCCCCAAGCTGGTGTTCATCCACCGCCGACTGGATCCGGCTGACCAGGGCTTGTGAAGCCGGCAGTCGGCCTCGTGACAGCAGGTCATTGACGTCAGCGCCCGCCAAATACCGCACAATCTCACGAGTCGCCACATCCTGCAGCAAGGATGGGGCATCTTCGTTGTTGTAGGCCCATGCCTCTAAATTCGTAATCTGGTACTGGATGGGAATGCTGCCGGTCAGCAGGCTCACCGGTGGAGTTCGTTTACCGGTGATTTCATTCGTGGTTCCCAGCGAGTTGTTCCGGTTGGCGACCAGGAAGTTTTCTTCTTTGGTGTGGGCTTTGGCCCAAAGAACGACACGGCCCTCGAGCATCTCGTTATCGGGGGCCACCCCGACTTCGAAGCTTTGGACCTGCTCCGTCCGGAATCGGTAAGCGCGATCCACCGGCCAAGGCCATTTGAAATGTGCCCCCGGCCCCAAAATGGCCCGGTCGCCCACCGGCCGCCCGAATCGCTCGAGCAAGGCTTGCTCGCCGGGTTCAATAATCACCAGGCTGGTGGACAACAGCAGCAGGAGGAGTTGCAGCGGCAACAGCCAAAGCACCGCCCTTTCCAGAAACCGGTAGAACCAGGTCTCGGAGACCTTAAAGCCAAACTGGTAATCGACGGCCTGCGCGGCGGTGGTGATCAACCCCTCGGGTTGACCCAATAAGCCGACCAACCGGCTTTCATAGAGCGGTCGCTCGATTTTGCCTTTCACCCGTGGCCGATATACTTCCAGAACAAGCCTCACCAATGTCTCGACCGCCACCAGCGCCAGCAACAAACAGAGCGCATGAGCGACGTAAAAATCGGCTTTAAGAAAACCGGCTTGAACGGCAATGATTCCGGCGCCAACAACCGCGCAGAGAATCGCGTTCAACAGCAAGTAACTTGCGCTCGGCCGCAACAGCCGTTGGTTTTCCAGCCGGGCGAATGTGGCTGAAAACCTGCCGAGCAGGAATAGTATGAGGCCGCAAAGAAAGAAGAGAAAGGTCCCAGCCATGGGCTGCTTCAGGTCGACCTGGGTGGTGCTCGCCGAAAGCCAACGCCAGAGCAGGTATGCAGAGCCCGCTTCGATTAGGCAGAGTATGACAGTGAAGACCGGGACAAAAAAACGCTCGAACTGCTCGCGCGACCGTTGGGCCGGAAATACCTCTGCTTCCTTGGTTTCAAACAAAGCCGAGTCGCCGTGGGTCCGGGCCAGTTCTTCGAGTTCCAATCTTTCCAGACGTTGCCGCTCCTCCAGCCGTGTTTGAAACCAGCTTACGGCTGCGACCAACAAGCCCAACCCGAAAAAGACAACCGTCACCAGGCCGGCGAGCGAATTGCTATAGCGCGCGACGGCGAAAGCGGCTATGCCGACCGCGAGCAGCATGAGCGCGTTTACCAGGCTGTTTTTCTGCAGATTCTTTTCCATGTGAACTCGCTGAAATTACAGTTGAGAGGGCACTGTGATCACGTCAACTCACGTTCCTCGAATAGTACCACCGCCAGGGCGAGCACCGCCCCGACGTAAGCCACGACATACCCAAAGGCTTTGCCGACATACCCCCAGTGGAACGTCGTCTTGCCCGAATCGAGCGCATCGGCAAGCCAAAAGAGTTGCCAGTTAGGCGTAATGCTATAGAGCACGCCGGCCCACCAGGCCCCTCCCATGCCCGCATGGGTCATACGTCTCTTATCCTCGCTGGTGATCCCCGCGCGTTCAGCCGTATCCAGCGCGCCGTTGCGGTCTTTGTCATACTTTGCGACAATTTCCTTCAACAGCTGCTTTTGGCTTTCTGTCCATCGCGTACTCAAACTTTCCTGCTCAAGCGCATAGCGCCAGACAGGATCGGCGCGACGTCCAAACAAATAATCGGACATAATACCCAGAAGAAAAAAGGCGGAGCAAATCGCCAGGGTAGGGATCATATCGAGCCGGGTCGAGCAAGCCAATGCCAGCCCGGCGAGGATCCAGAGCGCAAACAGGATAAGAATTCCGGCAGGGATCATGCGCCAGTCCACACCCGTAGCAAAAGCCTGCGGAGCGCCTTCCTTATTATAGAAATTAATGATAATGAATGCCACCGTCACCGTCGCTGTAAGGGAAAGGACCGCGTCCGAGACGAAGGGGCGGCGCAGGAAGAAGTTGCTGAAGCCTCCCATAAGATAGGCCAGCACCAGGGCGAGGGCGAATATCCCAATCGCCAGCAGGTCTGCCGAGCCATAAGCGTCGAAGGCCATTCGGCTCGACAAGAGTGCCGCTAGGAGATTGACATAGCTCAGCAGTGTCAGCGCCGCCAGCAAGCCGACATATTTGGCCAGCAGAAATTGGGCACGACTTACCGGTTTTGCCAAAACCGCCAGGGCGGTGCCCGCCCGCAACTCCCGCGCAAGCGACGCCGCCGCACTCAAAACGGCTCCCAGCAACCCCGCCAGGAGCATCACCGCGAGCGTGCTGTTCTTAACCAGCTTGGGTTCGTCTCCAAACGCGAAGTAATACGGTGTCGCCAAAAAAATCTCAAACACCGATGAACTGGTCATCAGCAACAGGAAAACTGGTTGCCGAACCAGCTCCATGAACGCGTTCGTCGCGATGGTGAGGAACTGTCGCATTTAGCTAATTAGTCAAGCCTGACAGATTAAGAACGGCGGACATTCAATGCAACCCGATATTCGCGGTGTGACGACAAAATGCCTGTCTGCCTAAGTGACGAAAATGTGCGTTTTACTGCACACCAGCACGTTTTGAAACGGAAAATCGAAGGTCAAGGCCCGAAAGAAAATCAAATACTGCCTCAACCTCCTATTAATGAAGGTTGGCAAAATAAGGCGGCTAAAACCAATGAAAAAACGGGACGGAGTTCGGCCGGTGCGCATCTCACATGTTTCCAGCGCATGCCTCTCATTAACACGCTGCTTCAGCGGGGCGTCCGCGGAACCCGAGACACGGTCAACCGTTTTAACGGTTTTCGAGCTGCCGGTATAGACTCGGGCCGAGAAAACCGTTGAAATTTTAACGGTTGGCTGCCTCTCTCCCGGCGATAACACCCCGCTGAAGAGGGTGTCAATGAGAGCGGAGAGCCTGCGCAAAAATCTGAGATCGCATGCTCGGCCGTGGCTGTCTTTGCCTACCTTCGTCGACGAGCCGGTCCGTAGAAATAGCCACCTCGAATCCGGGCGCCGGTAATACGCGCGGGCGTGCCGGTTGGCCGACCGGGTTTGCCCTCTTCGAAAAGAGCGGTGTAACGATAATCGAAGTTCTCCAGTTTCACTCGTGGGATTTTCTGGCTGATAAATCTTTCGATGGCCTGCACGTGCCGACCATCCTCAGCCACCATTAATGTAAAGGCGTCGCCGGTCGCTTCCATACGGCCGGTACGGCCAATCCGATGAATGTAATCTTCGGGATGTTGGGGCACGTCGTAGTTAATGACGTGGCTGACATCTGCGATATCCAATCCCCGGGCCGCGATATCGGTGGCGACCAGCACTTCGTAGCGGCCATCCCGAAAACCTCGCAATGCCTGCTCGCGCTCCCGCTGCGTTCGGTTTGAATGAAGCACTGCGACCGCATGATTGCTCCGCTTCAGCAAATGCGCAACACGGTCCGCCCCATATTTCGTACGGCAGAATACGATCACCGAGTCGTAGTTCACCCGTTCGAGCAACTCAATCAACAAGTCAGTTTTCTGCGCCTCGGAGACCGGATAAATGACATGCTTGACGGTTTCGGCCGGTGTGCGCCGGGCGCCGATCTCGATCAACTCAGGGTTGCGCATCGCCCATTGGATGAGCGTTTCAATCTCCGGCGGTATCGTCGCCGAGAAAAGCGAGGTGTGGCGTGCGCGTGGGCATTTTTGAACGATTCGACGCACATCGGGCAGAAAGCCCATGTCCAGCATCCGATCGGCTTCATCGAGCACCAGAAACTGAATGCGATCCAAGCGGCAGGAGCCCTGGTTGAGCAAATCGAGCAGTCGCCCCGGCGTCGCGATGAGCACGTCAACACCGCGTCGCAATGCCTCCCGCTGCTGGCCATACCCGACGCCGCCAAAAACGACAGCGACGCCCAAATCAGTAAACCGCGCAAAATCGCGGAACGCGGTCTCAACCTGCGCAGCCAACTCGCGGGTCGGCTCCAGCACCAGCACCCGGGGTTGAGGTTGGTGATGAGCCAGCCGGGAAAGAATAGGTAATGCAAATGCCGCGGTTTTGCCGGTACCGGTTTGCGCGCTGCCGATAACATCCCGCCCCTGCATAATCAGCGGAATGGCCCGCAGCTGAATCGGCGTCGGCTCCGTATATCCCATGGCCCGGACACCTTCCAGCATCGGGTTGGACAAACCTAACTTGGCAAAAGGCATAGATGCCGGGGACTACGAAGGCGAACCAATTGGAGTGGCCGGGGAATCCACTGGATTCTGAGTCAAGCCACCCGTCGGGTTGTCGGGGACCCGCTGTCCAGCTGCCGGCCGCTCAGGTTCGGGCTGAGGAGACTCAGGGTTTAATGTACCCGGCGGGTTGTCGGTGGAATCTCCAGCTGGAGCCGACTCGGACACCAGCCCCGGGCCTTCGGCTGGCACGGAGACATCCGGCGCCATCGAGTCAGGGGCTGCCGTACTTGCAGCGTCGGGCTGTGCCCCCACTACGGGAGCATTCTCCGGTTGAGGACCAGTTGCGGCATTCTGATCCGGAGCTTTGGGTGGTTTCGGTGGCTTAGGCACTGGTTTTTTGGCGCATTCCAGCACGCCCGTCGCGAACTCGATGACGTGGCCCTGGTGAATCAGCCAATGCAGATCAGCGATCACGGCGGTCTGCTCCGGCGTCGGCGCGGGCGCTTCTGCCGGCGTAGCCGGCTGCGGTGCGTCAGGAGCTACCGGGATTGGCGACGGGGCGGGGCTCGGGGCCAGAGCCTCGATCAATTGCCGGCGCGAACACTTGGAATGGGCGTTAATGTAGTCAACAATCCGCTTCACTCCTTCGGACACCGGCGTGAGCGTCAGATCCAGATAATGTGGACGCGCGACCGAAACGTGGGTGATGGTCCGGTTGACCTTGAAGAACTGCAGGCCGTGACTCGCGAATTGCTGACTCAACACAGTCGCGATCTGGAGAGGAAAACGCCGTTGATCTTCCCAGACTGAGCGCACCAGCCTGGATAAACCAGCGCTGCGCAAAGCGCGCGCCGCAAGGCCGTTCAACGTGTGCGACTCGGTCGCTTTGACGATGTTCTCTTTGTGCTGTTCCCGAAAATGCTTTTCCACTGCCTCGCGGTCGGGCAAACGCAGTGGTTCGGGCATATTCAAGCACAGGTACTCGGTCTTCCAGCTCTGCTCTTCGACCCACTTTTTCACCACTTCTTCGTCGCGAACTATTTTCACCCGGGATTTATAAGTCTCAAAAGGCATCCGTGAAAAACGTTCGGCGTGCAATTTGCGCAATTGATTCTGATAATCGTGGTAATTGGGAGGGCCCAGTATGACGCCGCTCATGCCGCATTGCGCGACGAAGGTGTATTTGCCTTTCGGAGGTTCGGTGGCCGTGCGATCGGTTTGATAAAAAGTGGCGAAATGTTTGTTTAAGATGTGCGTTACCGCCTCATCCTCGGAGAGCCAAAGGGTATCGTCCAGAGCGCAGACAAAAAGCGGTTGCGTCACCTTCCCCTCGGCGTTCTTTTTCGTGCTGAACACCACTGCATAACGTTCCGGCTTCTGCAGGATCATTTGGGCGATATCGAACAGGGGGTAGGCTCGCCCAGTCATCTTTATCTGGCGTGCTAGCGACTCAACTCCTTTTTCTTCCGGCACTAAACTGAGATCGATCTCCGGCAATGGCGGGGGCGGCTCGCGTCTCTCCTGCGGTCGGCCCCGCGGCGGACCACGCCGTTCGATCCGTTCCCGCCCTCGGCCTTGTTCGCCACCGGGAGAGCGCTGGCGGTCTCCTGACGGCGCGCCGGGGCCGCGCCGCGGCCCACCCCGCCTCTCGTCGGGCGGTCGGTCACGGCGAGGCGGCCGAGGCCCTCGCCCTTCGCCGCGACGGTCATGCCTCTCATCCGGCCCTTCATACTTGGAGTACTTACTGGCGGAGGGATCCTCCTGCGCCCATGCGGGCAGGAAAAGCTTCTCTAAATCAAATTCGTTATCTAGTCCGTTACTCATCACTTTTTTGCGTCTGACGCAATAGCTGCTGCAAGTGCCGCTCATTCAGCATGGATTGGCCCCAAGTAGAAAGCAAGCGCCGGGTTGGCATAGACCCGGTAGCCTTTCTTGCCTCCTTTTCCAGCCAAAATCCCTAAAACCTTAAGCCCCCGAGAGATTTATATGCACGATCCGAGCCGGCGCAAATCCGTTGAACCAAGTCGCTGAGGCACTGCTATAAGCACCGATGTTTTCTGAATAGACCAGGTCCTCGATCTCCAACTCCGGCAGCGTCTCCGATAGAGAGATCGTGTCCAGGGCGTCGCACGTTTGGCCGAATACTGCACACACTTCGGTTTTGCCCTTTTTGAACGCTTTAAAATGATATTGGCAGTGATCAAAAATGATTCCGCTGAAGGTATGGTACACACTATCGTCGATATAATAGCAGGTTTTGCCGTCCCGCACCGCTTTACCGATGACCCGCGCCACAGAGATGGCCGCCGTAGCGACCAGGAATCGGCCAGGCTCGGCGAGGATTTGGATGTCGTTGGGGAAGAGCCGATCAATCTCAGCATTGATCTTCCGTGCTAGCGCGCTGAAGGGCTTCACGTGCCGATTGTAAGGCGCGGGAAAACCGCCACCGATGTCGAGAATCTTGATCTCGCGTCCCCGGGACGCAGCTTCCCGCATCACCGCCGCCGACATTTCCAGTGCCTGCACGAAGTTCTGGAAATTAGTGCATTGGCTGCCGACATGGAAACTGATGCCCTCAGCCACCAGACCCATTTCGAAAGCGGCGAGGATCAAATCAACCGCCTCACCCGGGTCACATCCGAACTTGGAAGATAGCTCCACCATAGAGCCGGTATTGGGCACGCGTAACCGCAAGACTACCCCGGCGTGCGGGGCGTATTGTTTTATCTTCTTTAATTCCGCCAGATTATCGTAGGTGACCAGCGGCTTATATTGGTCCAGCGACTGAAGGGTCTCTTTAGGCTTTGTCGGGTTGGCGTAGATGATCTTGTCCCAGATGAAGTTCTGTTGTTCTTTCGGAGGAAGCTGCTTGATATTTTCGTAAACCAGCATGAATTCAGGCAAAGATGCCACGTCGAAGCTGGCACCAGCCTTGTAGAGCGTTCGAATGATGGCGGGCTCGGCATTTGCCTTCACCGCGAAATAAGCCTGAACCTTGGGCAGATGCTTCTTGAACTCGCTGTAGTTCCGACGGATCTGCGCGTGGTCAATAACGATAATCGGGGTGCCGTGTTCGCGGGCAATCGACTGAAGTTGTTTGATGGTCATGGAGCTCTAAATCGTCCATGGCCTTTATGCGGTTTCCCGCACGGGCACAAGCGAAAAGCACGCGGCTCGAGCGGGTAGCAAAACGGATTCCGAAGACACAAGAGGCTCTGATCCGGGCAAAGACCCCGGAACCAGAACCTCTTTTGTGAACCCACTCTTTTCAGCACCGAGGACTCGGCACTGATACCCCTGTCCGGAGAAATGTTACCTGCCAGTTGGAGTTGGGGCCGTACCGACAATGATGTTGTTGAAAACCCGAGCCACTCCCGGAGTCGAGGTGGCGATCTGCTCGGCGCGGCGTTTGGCTTCTGGCGTATCGACAAACCCACTGAGTTGCACGTCACCCTTTAACACATTCACGACGACCTCGGTACCTTTGACCTGGGGATCCGAGTACATCGACGTCTTGATTTCCGTCGCTATCTTTTTGTCCGTAGCATAAGCCTTGGCACTTTCGCGACCACTTGTTACCGCACAGCCAGTCGTCATTGTCAAGGGTACCAGGCTTAACGAGGCTGCCAATACGAGATATGCAATCTGTTTTTTCATAGCTTCCTCCTTGTGGAGGCAAGGCAAGCTAATCTGTAAGATATCGCTGGTGCGATGGGGTCTTGTACGCAAAAACCGCCGGTAACAAACTGACTCGTGCCCATAGGTTTGCGATTGACGCATGAGGAATACTTGCCGGGCCAGCCGTTCTGTTTAGAATAGCCAGACCACAAACGTGAGGAATAAGGACAATACGCGGGGTCGATGGATCCGTTCGGCACTCCGGCTTGGCACTTGGCTGATGCTCTTAGGTGGTCCAATCGCCGCGGCGGCGGCGGTCTCCACCGGAACTGATTCAGGATCTTCCACACCTTCTATCCACCGGACCTGGTTGACATTCGGATTGGATCGCGTCCCCTGGTTGCGCAGCGAGCTTCTAGGTAATCCAATTTGGCAGTATTTGGCCTCACTGCTTTACATCATTTTGGCCTTCTACGGTGCCAAAGTTCTCGATTACGCACTTCAGGTCCAACTCCGACGATGGGCCGCCCGGACAAAAACGCGATTGGACGATTTGATGGTCGAGTTGCTGCACGGACCAGTAAAGATCATTACGTTCGTGCTCTTGTTGCACGTTGGATTGCGGGTCTTCTCCTGGCCTGAAGCTGAAATGAGGGTCATTTCCACCGTGTTGAAGCTCGTCGTGGCGGCCACCTTGACCTACCTCGCTATCAAGTTCGTCGACCTCTTGATGGGAGTATGGCAACAACGAGTGGAAACCGCTCAGGATGGGATGCTCGATATGCACTTATTTCCAATCCTGCGCAAGACCTTCAAAATCTTTGTCATCATCGTCGCGGTGCTCGTCACTTCGCAGAATCTGGGGATGAATGTCACCGGCCTCCTCGCCTCGCTTTCCATTGGCGGTCTGGCCGTCGGGCTCGCCGCGCAGGATACTCTCTCCAACTTGTTTGGGGCCGTCGCGATTTTTGCCGACAAACCGTTTCGCGTGGGAGATCGCATCCAGTTGGACAGCATAGACGGCAATGTTGAGGCGATTGGACTGAGGAGCACGCGGGTGCGCAATCTCGATGGATACCTCGTCAGTATCCCAAACAAGAACATGGCCAGCGCGAACATCATCAACGTCAGTAAGCGTCCAAACATCAAAACCGTGATGAACATCGGCCTGACCTACGATCTCCCCTCCCACCAAATTGAACGCGCGATGCAGATCATCGAGCAGATTTACCGGCCTCACCCAAAAACAGCCGATCTCCTGATCAGCTTTAACAAATTTGAAAGCTCCTCGCTTAATATCCTGGTAGTGCACTGGTGGAATTCAACCGATTTCAAGGAGTACCTCTTGGGTTTCCAAAAACTGAACCTCGAACTCAAACGACAGTTTGATGAAGCCAGTATCAGTTTCGCTTTCCCCAGTCAAACGGTTTATCTTCGCCAGGACTCTCAATGGCGAATTGCCGACGCCAATGGTGCAGCAACTGCGACTGAAACCCTCAAACGGATGTAAACGCCAGAGTTTCTCTAAACAATGGCACCTTTGGCGCCACGCTTTATTTCTCCCCGAACCGGATTGCAGGAGAAATACCGCTTGGAATACGTGCAAAAGCCGAAACGGCTGACGGCGCCATCACGTGCTAGGATAGGATAGGCTGCAGCTCGTTGACACGGTCTGCTCTTTGTCGGGACGTACCAAGCACTGCTCCATCTTGGGTGCCGGACGAAGCTCGAGCCAAAAACGACTTCCTTGACCAGGCTCGGATACCATTCCGACCGAACCACCCATTCGCTCGGCGACTTTTCGTACGATGGCCAGGCCAATCCCCGTGCCTTCATACTGGTTGGTTAAGCGCTGAAACATGCCAAAAAGCCGATGTTGCGCGGCCTTGGGTATGCCCATGCCGTTGTCCGTCACTATGATGCGCACCATCTTCTCGTGTTTCTCCGCCTCTATACGGATCTGGGGTGTACGACCGGGAACACGAAACTTAACCGCATTGCTTAGCAGATTGGCCAGGCACTGGGTAAGCCCGGCTTCATGACCCATAACCCCGGGCAGTTCTCCAACGACTTCAATATGGTTCTTGTAGAGGTCTAAATCGGGGTAGGTATCGATCAGCCCTCTGACCAGTTTCCCGAGATCAACCGCGTGCGAGGGGAGCTCTTCCCGCACGATTTTCGCATAATTGAGTGAATCACAAATTAACAGATCCATTCGTTCAGCCGCCGTGATGATTCGGCGGCAGTATTCATGGCCTTCGGGAGGCGAAGCCGGCCATAGCTCCTTAAGGATTTCGGCATAGCTGCGCATCGCACGCAAGGGCGCTCGCATATCGTGCGTCAAGGCATACGAGAAGTGCTCAAGTTCGCCGACCGTCTCGCTCAAGCGAGCGGTTCGTTCCTGGACCAGTCGCTCCAATTCTTCACGAGTCTTTGCCCGCGCCCGTTCCATCAGTTTGCGCAGCGTAATATCCTCAGCGATATGACCCGCGCAAACCATTCTCGTTGCGTCGGTTCGAACTGGAAAACTGCGCGCGCGAATCCAGCGGACCGAGCCGTCGGGACGCTGTATCCGATATTCCAGTTCGATCGGCTCGGTGACCCACCGGTTCTCGAATACCTGTCGGATACGCGGCTGATCCTCGCAATGAATGCCATTCAGCCAATCGAATGCGTCTTTCGAAAGCGCCTCAGCCGACCGATTCCAAATATGGCTATACGCTGGATTGACGTACAAACATCGCTTCAAATCCGGCGACGTCAGCCAAATCGCGTCTTGAAGATTTTCAGCCAGGGACCTGAAACGCTGCTCGGTTTCCAGCAATGCGCGCGCATTCGCCGCCAAATCCGATCGCGCCTTTTGCAGCCTTTCCATCAGGAGGAGGATGGTTCCACTGACCAGAAAGTACAGCAGGATCTCCATAGCATCGGCAAACCCTCGCACTACCAATGCATCGCGCGGAGGGACGATAAACCACAAGCTGGCAACAAAACCAAACACCAGCACCATGATGGCGGGCCCCAAACCACACGCGAATTCGGCTATTGCAACCGCCACATAGAAGGTGGCGTAAGGATGCGGCTCTTGTCCCAGGAACGGATCGAGACTAAGTCGGGCCAAATACGCCGCTCCGACGAGGCCAATGCCAATCGAATAGCGCACCAGTGCGCCCGGTTGTCGGGCGTCTCCCCGCTGGAAAATTCCTAATGGTTCCATTTGTGTACAAACGTGACCGCTCCCCGCGTCGAGCTTGTCAGATGCAAAAGCAGTTTACGGTAAACTCTGAGTGCCCCGAGAATGACCTCCGCTCTCTTCGGTCATCTCCGGCACAGGATTGGACGAAGGTGGCGGCGCAAACGTTCAATTCGTGAGCCCAAAGGGGGTGATTTGTCCAAAAAGAGCAGGGCCCTGACTTTTGGAAGGCCGTCGATGAGACAAAACCGAGTTGACAAACAACACCTCTGTCCTATTGTCATATGACAGATAAAATCATTCAGAGACCTGCATTATCTAACCCTTACCTTCATGCATCCGCCACCTGACTCGGTTGTCACGGTCGAAAACTTCGGCAAAAACTATGGCGCTTTCCCAGCCGTAACGGATCTCAGTTTCCGCGTTGGGCCTGGGCAGATTGTCGGGCTCGTCGGCGCCAACGGCGCTGGGAAAACCACGACATTGCGCGCCATTACGGGGATCTTGCGACCGACGACAGGGACCATTCGGGTCGCGGGTTTCGATATCCAGCAAGATCCCATCCTCGCAAAACGGGGTTTCGCCTACCTCCCGGATACGATTCATCCCTATGATTTGCTGACGGTGACCGAACATCTGCATTTCATCGCGTTGGCGTATCAGATTGAAGACGCCGAATCAAAATACACGACATTGCTCGAAGAGTTGGAACTTGCCGACAAAAAGGACGTCATCGCTTCGAATCTGTCTCGCGGTATGCTGCAAAAACTCGCGTTAGCCTGCGCTTTTCTGCGAGAGCCACAAGTCGTCATACTGGACGAGCCACTCACCGGCCTGGATCCGCGTGGCATCCGCAACATCAAACAATCGATTCGCCGCCGCGCCGCAACCGGCACAGCGTTCTTGCTCTCCTCACATCTGCTCATGCTCGTCGAAGCCCTTTGCGATGAGGTTTTAATCCTGCACCGCGGCCAAAAAATGGCATTTGGTTCCCTTCAAGAGATTCGTGAAAGTGCCACCCTTCATGCTGAGGCTTCGCTTGAGGAGGTGTTTTTCGCCGTGACCGAAAATCTGCCTGTCGATGGCGCGCCTATGCCCGCAAGGGTTTCATGAATCGATCCCTGATATATCTGTGGGTCACGCTATTGAAGCGCAAATCGCTCCATTTCTGCAAAAGCTTGCGCCGTCCCGCTACCGCGATTGGTTTCCTGGCTGTGCTGGCACTGATCGGCTTTCTTTTTTATTTCCGGCGGGAAGAATGGGTCGGGCACCTGCTCGAGCGACGCGTGCTGGTGGGTGGCGCAATGATCATGCTGTGCGGCTCGCTATTCAAGGGCTTTTTACAACGCGGGCTGGTGTTCGAACCGCCCGATCTTGAGTTCCTGTTCACCAGCCCCTTCACCCAACGGCAAATAGTATGCTATCGGTTGCTGCCCAACTACGCCTTTGCAGTACTCCAAAGCATCCTGTTCGTCTTGCTTTTTGCCACCCATCTCACCTACCCATTGGTCACCGGCATCTGTTTGGGGCTGTTCCAAATGGTTTGTTTCCACGTTGCAACCTCCGCCGCAATCTTCAGCGGAACAATACCCGAGGTCCTTCACCAGCGCTTGCGCTGGATGATGCTGGGGGCCTTCTTCTTTCTGACTGCTCTTTATCTTCGCGTGGCTTGGGACCTGAGAATCGTACCTGGGTTTTTCGCTTCACCACAGTCACAAGTCCTTTTTTATCCGGCTGTCAGCCTGCTGGACATAGCGAATACCTCAGCGCTGCAACAGCTGATTTTCACATTGGCGGGCCGCCATGCGTCGAGTCTCGAGCCTGCCTGGAAACCATTTCTTTACGTCGCGTGCTTTGCCGGAGGCTCCCTGATCAGCGCCTGGCTGTTGCTGAAGCAGAAAGGAGATATCTTTGAGCCCGCGCTGGAGACGACCTCACAATACGCCGAACGTCGCACCCGAATTCGTCAAGGGCGGCAAGCCGTTCCAATAAATTCAACTGTCGCTCGATCGCAAACGTTGACTCTCTTTGCCGGGTTTCGCGGCGTTGGCGCAATTATCTGGAAGAACATAATAGTAGCCAGGCGCTCAAAGCGGGAAGTTATCTGGGTTTCCGCGTTTGCCTTCATTTATACGGGGTTCACCGCGGCTTTGCTTTATCTTTACCATCATTATGCCAAGAAGGCGGGAGTCACACCGCCACCCGACGAGACAGCCGGATTCCATATCGGGATTGCCTTGTTCCTTGCCTCCTTGATTCTTTTCCTGCAGCGCATGGTCCCTTTTGATTTTCGCCGTGATGGCCATCATATCGTCAATTTCCGAACGCTTCCGTTCTCATCATGGGGAATCGCCTGGGCGGAATTGGCGGTTCCGACCGCGTTTTGTTTGGCATTGCTGGCACCGTGCATTATCGCCTTGGTTGTCTCCAGCAACTTTTCCGTTTTAACCACACTGTTAATCGCACTGGCGTATCCGGCAGTGGCGCTCGCTTTGAACGCAGTGTGGAACATTCATTACCTGATTGCCGCAACCAAGCGCGCTGCCGGTCAAAACGTGAGTGCAGTCGGAACTTTGCTCATTGTGGCACTTTCTTTTCTGGTTTTCTATCCAGCAGCGTGGGCGACCTTGCGAATCGGCCAATTGTTGCCGCACAATTCCGGCATTCAATTGCCGCTGCTAACTGGCCTGGCAATCCAATATTGTATTGATCTGGGCCTGGTGCTGCTCCTGGCCAGGCTGTACAACCGCTTTGAGGTTGCGCGCTAATTTCTCGCGCATGACTAACATGACCACAAAAGTCGAGCCGGAGTACCCGCCAAGCTCGGTAGGTTCAAGGATGCTGAATATTCTCGTAACGCCAGGCGATGTGTTTGACCAGGTGATTGCAATGCCTTTTCGTCAATCGACGTGGATCGCGCCGACGTTGGTAGTGTGTTTGGCCGGGCTTTTTCTGGTGGCAGTCGGCACAACCCAACAGCAGACGAGCACGGCTGTGCAGTTTTTAGTAGAAGCTCAAACGCCGGTAACCCACAATGCCGAGGCATTAAATCGCAATTGGATACCGGCTTCACTAGTCATTGTCTGTGCGGTTGTACTTATTGGTACGCTCTGGTCAACTGCCGTTATTTGGGCAATTGGCCGTTTCTTGCTGCGAGCGCGCTTTCCATTTTCAAAAACGCTCAGCGTAGTTGCTCTCACCGGAACGATTCTTGCCCTCGGGAGTCTGGTAACCGGGTTATTAGTGCTCGCTTCAGGAGATGGGGCGATGCGCCCAGGTCTGTCAGTATTTCTCCCGAGGCTCGGCCAGGAGAGTGCCGTCATAACGGCAATTGGGGTATTTAATGTATTTCATTTTTGGAGCATTACGGTCTTAGGGATTGGTCTGGCTCGGTTGGCGCGAGTTTCCTTAAAAGAATCGTTGTTTTGGGTATTCGGCTGGTGGCTCGTTCTCAGGATTGGGTTGATCCTTCTCGCCTAGACGAGCCCAGATGCGTCATTTTCACGCAAAGCGCGTGAAAATCACGCGCTTCAGAGGACTAATCTGGGCAAAATCGCAGATTTTCTACAAAAATATTGCTGGCATTCTCTATGCTCGGCAAATCCCTGGAAAGTTTCGGGGCTGTGAAACGGGACGAGCGACATATGAAAACGCTATTGCGGAGGGTATCCACCGGACTTTATTTTCGAGGGCCCGATCAATGGACCAGCAATCCCGCCGAAGCGCACAATTTCAAGCTGATCGATCGCGCGTTGGAGTTCATTGAACGATGGGACCTGCATGACATGGAGTTGGCATTTGTTTTCGACGACCCGGATGAGGTCACAAGTGTCCCCATCGATAAGATGGAGTTGAGATACTCCCAGGGCTGAACGACGACTTGCAGTCGTACCGCGCCGCGTTCACTGCAGGTTGTTCAGGTCGGCAAGCGCAGGTATACTCCTGCAGCAATGGCTGAGCTTGCCGATCTATCGCCTCAATTCTCTGCTTACCCCTGCGACAAGCCGCTTGACGCCCATGTCCACGTGGTAGGTAACGGCAGCGGCAACACCGGTTGTTGGTTGCGATTACACGGGTGGCGGCGGCTGATGGCGGGGTTGATGCTCCGTCATACCCAACTGCCTGCGTCAGCCCTCAACGGCGACTTAGACCGGCTCTTTATAGAACGACTGCTCGAGATGGTGCGCGGCTCTTCCCTGGGCGCCGTCGTCATTCTGGCCCAGGAGCGTGTTTACAATAATCAAGGCCAGCCGCTAGATAATCTGGGCACGTTTTATGTTCCAAACGATTACGTCCTCGGCCTGGCAAGAAAGTATCCTGAGTTGCTCCCGGCGGTTTCGATCCACCCGGCACGCCAGGACGCCTTGGAGGAATTGAACCGCTGCCTCGCTGAGGGAGCCGTGATGATGAAGTGCCTCCCCAATTGCCAGAACATCGATTGTAACGATCGTCGCTTCATCCGGTTTTGGGAACGGATGGCCGAAGCCGGACTCCCGCTCCTGGCCCATACCGGA
Organism: Candidatus Limnocylindrales bacterium; assembly: GCA_035495315.1. Classification (GTDB taxonomy): domain Bacteria; phylum Verrucomicrobiota; class Verrucomicrobiia; order Limisphaerales; family UBA8199; genus DATJGF01. The sequence continues at coordinate 63,616 of DATJGF010000241.1, read as the reverse complement.
GGCGAACATACCCTTCCGATCGTACGGAGCGAATTCTCTGATCCTCGGACGCTCAGGTTGCCGCTGGAATGCGGCGTAAAGGTCATTGCGGCGCATTGCGCCACGAAAAGCGGACTAACGGATCCAGAATACTTTCACATTTTCACCGAAATGACGCGCCGCTTCCCGAATCTGTACGGTGACAATAGCGCCTTTACCGTCCCAATTCGCGGAAGGCACGTTCCCGATTGTATTCGCCCGCCACTGGTGGAGCGAATCATTCACGGCAGTGATTTTCCTGTCCCGGTGTATGGGCACTTTCCCTGGCTCCGCGGTTTCATCGATTGGAAAACTTTCCGACGGTGGGAAGCAGACCCGAATGTGCTGGAACGGGATTATCAGCTAAAACGCGCGATGGGGTTTCGACCCGAGACGTTCACCCGGCTGTGGACTTTATTGCGATTACCGGCTCAATCGAGCGCTAAAGGCATGCGCTACGACCCGCAAATAAAAAAACCGGGCTAGTCAGTCAGGGGGTGACCGAAAAGCCCGGGGAATTTTCGAATTAAGTACAACAGTAGGATTACGGAGAACATCGGCACCGAGTTTGTACCGGAACCCATGCCGAAATCACAAAAATCATTTTAGGCTGACAAAGAACAGAGCGACAACGCCCGGAAAAATTCTCAGGGCTAAATCTATAACAACATAATCATAGACTCTTATAACTGTCAACTGGTTTCTGACAGGTATTAACCAAGCTTGACATTTTTATAAGCAAATCAATTTGCCCAGTCATCGCGCTTACACCAGTTATAACACCGGGAATTTCAAATCGTTTCAAAGAATTTTTGCCCCAGTCTTTTCCCCGGCAGCGGCCTGCAACCGCATCAACAGACCCGAAAAGCGCGCCCGCATCTGGTGATTGCGCACCGCCATCGCGAGGGCTTTCGACTGGCCCACCAGGACCACCAACTGTTTTCCGCGGGTGACTGCGGTATAGACCAGGTTGCGCTGCAACAGCAGGTAATGTTGGGTTGCCAGGGGGATGACGACGACGCGAAACTCGGATCCCTGAGATTTGTGGATGGTAATCGCGTAAGCCAGCGAGAGTTCGTCCAGCTCGCCGAAGTCGTAGGCGACCTCGCGCTGCTCGAACTTGACGGTGAGCGCCCGCTCGAAAAGATTGATCTTCAGGATGCGTCCGATGTCTCCGTTGAACACATCCTTCTCATAATTGTTTTCCGTTTGAATAACTTTATCACCCACACGGTACTGCGACCCGAACTTCTCGACCATCGGCTCCTCGTGCCGCGGAGGATTCAGCTCTGCTTGCAACCGCAGGTTGAGTTCACGAACTCCGAGCGAGCCCCGGTTCATTGGACTAAGCACCTGGATGTCCGAAACCGGATCGCATTTGAACTTGTTTGGGATCCGTCGTTTAACCAGGTCCAACACGGTATCTGCGATTCGATCCGGCTGCTCGCGTTCGACGAAGAAAAAATCAGCCGCTTCCTTGTCAGAGCCGAGTTCCGGCATCAGCCCCTCGTTGATGCGATGTGCATTGGTGATAATTCGGCTGTGAGCTGCCTGCCGGAAGACTTCCGTCAGACGAACCACCGGAACTGAGCCGCTCTCGATCAGGTTGCGCAGCACTGCCCCGGGCCCAACCGATGGCAATTGATCGACATCACCCACCAGCAAGAGGCTGGCGTGAGCCGGCAAAGCGCGCAGCAAATGATGCATCAGGAGAACATCCACCATCGAACTCTCGTCCACCACCAACAAGTCACAACGTAACGGATGAGTCTCGTTTCGCACAAAGCCGCCTTTGCCCGGCTCCACTTCCAGCAAACGATGGATGGTTTTCGCCTCGAACCCGGTCGTTTCAGACAAACGCTTGGCGGCGCGCCCGGTTGGCGCGCATAATTCGCAACGCACCTTTTTCGCGCGAAGTACCTTCAGGATAGCATTGACCAGCGTTGTCTTTCCCACGCCGGGACCGCCCGTAAGGATAAGGAGACGGGTCGTAAGCGCCTCACGCAACGCGGCGCGCTGACTGGGCGCCAACTCTTTTCCGCTGCGTTGTTCATACCAAGCCAGCGCTTTTTCGAAATTGATGGCCGGGTAACTCGCCGGTAGAGCAGATAACCGAATTATTCGCGCGGCGATTGCTTCTTCCGCCCGCTTCAATGTAGGAACAAAAACGAATTGCTCGCCGTGAATGGGCTCTTGCATCAGTTCCTGATTGGCCAACCCGCGTTGCAGGCCCGCCTCAATAATAGAGTCCTGGACGAGCAGCAGCTTGCCGGTCTCCTCTTTCAAGAGGGACAAGGGCAAGGCGCAATGCCCTTGTCCGGTGGCCTCGAGCAACACATGGCGCAACCCGGCACACGCCCGCATAATTGAGTCGTACGGAATACCGATTTTTTGAGCGATCTGATCGGCCGTCCGAAACCCAATCCCCGAAATATCGAGGGCCAGGCTATACGGATTGGCTCGCACCTCCGCGATCGCGTTTTCGCCGTAAGTCTTGTAGATCCGTACCGCACGGCTCGAGCTAACTCCGTGAGAATGGAGGAAGACCATAATCTCGCGGACCACCTTCTGAACGGACCAGGCGGCCTTGATTTGCCGGCGACGCTCGGGCCCGATGCCGTCGACTTCTTCGAGGCGGGCCGAATAGTTTTCAATAATGTCGAAAATCCCTCCTCCGAATTTCTCTACCAGCTTTGCAGCGTACACGGGCCCGATGCCCCGGACCATGCCGCTCCCGAGATATTTTTCGATGCCTTCGCGAGTGGTAGGCGCGCTGCTGCGCAACAGTTCTGCGCGAAATTGTTGTCCAAACTCCCGATCCTGAACCCAACGTCCTTCCGCGGTTAACCATTCCCCCGGATTGGCTGAGGGTACTGACCCGATGACGGTCACCAAATCCCTGCGACCGCGGATTTTGACCTTAAGGACAGCGAACCCATTCTCCTCGTTGAAGAATGTGACTCGCTCGATCAGCCCTGAGAGGCTTTCCGGGAGCGTCTGGGAAGGGGTCGTAATGGCGTACTAGCGGTGGCCTCCGCCCCCGGCGCGGCCACCGAAACCGCCGCCAGACCGCATCCCGCCTACATGCCCGCCAAAGGAAGCGGGACGACTGCCAAAGGAAGCGGGACGACCGCCGAAGCCCGCCGTGCGTCCGGCATAAGCCATCGGCCGAGTGCCGAAGCTTGTTGCCGGGCGCGAAACTGATCGCTGCGGCATGTACGTGCCAAAAGGACTCCGAGTGCCAGTGTTAGCAAACCCGGATCGGTTGCCGGTGAACGTGCCGAAAGGTGGCCGATTTTGATGGGACATCCCGGAGTTGTGACCGCCGTGAAAACTCCCCGCATTCCAATTCCCATGATGGCCATTGTAATGGCCGTCATAATGGCCGTCATGATGGTAATAGTGATGATGCCCGTGGGAATCGACGTAGTAGAAAAACGGCCAATAGCCCCACCAAGGGTAACTGTAGCTGTACCACCAATAATTGTAAGGGTATCCGTAGCTGTAGTCGTAAGGATAAACGTAGGCAGAGCTATAATTAGGATTGTAGTCACCGTAATCGTAGCCGTAATAAGGCCCGTAGGGGGCTTGGGCATTGGGAGCGTAAGGAGCCTGCGTGTTATATGGCGGCCGCGCGGTTGATGCCGAGGTCGCAACCTGCGCCCTAACCTCGGCTCCACGCTGAAGCAGCCCAGTCACAATCTCGTCCGGAACGCCGCGTTTTTTCAAGGCGACTATCTCTTCCGCGTTCAGGTCGTAGCCAATCGTAGAATTCTTTATGTACTCCTTAATGACTCCCAGGTCGACTTTGGCATCGAGCATCTGAAGAACATCTTGAACGCCCGCAGAGTACTTCGGAACGCTATGCTCCGTCCCCAGCGGCACGGGAGCGGGCTGGACTGAATTCGGAACCGTGTCGGTCGTTGGCGTGTCGACCGTAACAGCTGCAGCAGAAACGGCCATCCCCAGCCCACCGAGCAGGAAACAAAGCGGAAGGGCCCTGGCAAGTTGGCTGATGGGTTTCTTGAAATGCGTTGAAATTTTCATAACTACTCCAACGGTAGGTCTAAAAGTACCTTTAACCTTTTTCAGCGGTTGTCAAGCCGAGTTCGCAGGTCACGCGAGCGCTGCAAACAGGTTGAGCGGTAATAACCTAACCTCGGCCCTTACATCCCCATGATCTGGTACCCGCAATCAACGTAAATCACCTGTCCGGTAATCGCGGCGGCACCGTCGCTGGCCAGGAACAAGCCGGTCGCCCCGAGCTCGTCGGGCAGGACATTCCGTTTCAGGGGGGAGTGGGCTTCGTAGTGCTTCAGCATCTCAGTAAATCCAGCAATCCCGCGGGCCGCCAGCGTATTAACCGGACCGGCGCTGATGCAGTTGACACGGATTTTTTTCGGGCCGAGATCGTAAGCCAGGTATCGAGTGCTGGCTTCCAGCGACGCCTTCGCCACGCCCATCACATTGTAATGCGGGACGACCTTTTCGGAGCCGTAATAACTCATCGCGACAATGCAGCCTCCCTCTGACATTAACGCGGCTGCAGCGCGTGCCAGGGCTACCAGCGAATACGCGCTGATGTCCTGGGCGACGCGAAACGCCTCGCGGCTCGTGTTAACGAATTGACCTTCGAGCGCTTCCTTCGGCGCAAACGCCACCGAGTGGAGCAGGAGATGAAGTTTGCCGAACTTTTCGCGGACCGTCTTGAACACCTCGGCGATTTGCTCGTCCCTGGCGACGTCACAGGGCATGATGAGGGTTTCAGGGCCAAAGGCTCCGGCCAGTTCCTCAACATTCTCTTTGAGCCGCTCCCCCTGGTAAGTGAAGGCGAGTCGCGCCCCTGCTTTGGCCCATGATTGCGCAATCGCCCAGGCAATCGAACGTTTATTGGCGACGCCAAACACGATTCCCACTTTCCCGTCGAGTAACATAAGTTTGTTAAGAATTGAAGGCGCGCATACCAGTAGGCGAAATCCTGCGGGATGGCAAGGCTGCAACGGGCCCTGCGTTGCGCGAGAATCGGCAACCCAAAATCGACCCTCCGGGTGACTCCAAACCCGACGTTCGAGATCCAAATTTGGGCGCTGCGGGTTTATTCGGCCAAAGCCACAATCGGCTCTGTGCCCTTGTCGCGACGCTCGACTTTTGTACGGAGCTTCTTCAGTGCCTCGTTTTGGATCTGGCGGATGCGTTCGCGGGTGACACCAAAGTGGTGGCCTATTTCCTCCAAAGTTCTCGGAGTATCGTCCGCCAATCCGAAGCGCATGTCGAGGACTGCTCGTTCTCGGGGCGTCAAGGTTGCGAAGACTTCACGCACCAGTTCGTTATCACTGCTTTGCACCAGGTGATCGAACGGCGCGGCGGCACTCGTGTCCGCAACGACTTCGGCAACCTGCGCCGACTCATCGTCCGTTCCCAGCGGCGCCTCGAGCGAAACAGGGGTTCGCGCAGCCTCGCGATATTCCCGCACCCGGTGAGGCTTCAGACCAACATCCGCCGCCACTTCCTCATCGGTCGGGTCACGATCCAGGACCTCCCGCAGACGGCTTTCGGCCCTGCGGATGTGCGCCATCTTATCCACAACGTGGATCGGCAACCGTATCGTCTTGGATTGATTGGCTAATGCTCGCTTGATCGATTGCTTAATCCACCAGGCGGCATAGGTGGAGAGTTTCGCCCCTTTCTTAGGGTCGAACCGTTCGACACCTTTGATCAGCCCGATATTGCCTTCGTTAATTAGGTCCAACAAAGGCAATCCCAAACCTTCGTAATCGCGAGCGATCTTTACCACTAGCCGCAGGTTCGCCTTGATCATATGTTCGCGTGCTTGCGCATCTCCTCTCTTGATTCGGCGCGCGAGTACGACTTCCTCGCTCGGAGTCAGGAGTTTCACCTGGCCGATTTCCCGCAAGTAAAGCTGCAGCGCCGGCGCTTGCTGCCCATCGTTACGGCTTAACTCAGCCGAGCCCTTATCCCGCTCGGTAGCGGGAGTTTCCACAACTTCGGCTTCGAAACCCTCTGGTTCAGACAGTGCCGCGTCCCTGGATAAAACGCGAGCCCTGCCCGGGAGGCTCTTGCGACCGGCTGCAGGTTTGCCCGCTTTGGTTTGTCGTTTCTTCATTTTCTCTTTCAAAATCATACTTCTCCATTTCCGTCCGCAGGCGTCCGCGTCGATCTCACGCGCTGCACAATATTAGCCAGTGTTGTTCGGGCCAGGTCTCGTTCGAGAGCAGTTCGCGCCGAAGCAAACACGTGCTCCAGCGCCCCGCGTATGCATTGGCCGACCGGGCAATCCCCATTCGGCGAGCGCCGCGGCATCGCGAACGATTCATCGCATTCGACCGCGCGAAAAATCTCCGCCAGATTGATCCGGGCAGCGGGACGGCTCAACCGTGAACCTAATCCCGGCCCCTTTCTTGTCTCGACGAGCTTGGCTGCCTGCAGCGCGAGCAATAAACGGCGGATAATCACCGGATTGGTGTTCACGCTGGCAGCCAAGAGCGCCGACGAAGAGCCCTCGCCTTCTCTATAGGCGAGCACGGTCAAGACATGCACGGCCATGGCAAAGCGGCAATTGGCTCTCATAAACGGCCAGTGTATACGTAATACAACCAGTTACAGATGTCAAACGGCAGCGTCACGCATTCTTGATGCATTTTCCTGAAAAAATGCCCATTTTAGCTGTTCGCTGACGGTTGACGGATCTCCGGGTGGTGAGGAGTCAGGCCACACTTTTGATCGGCCACCCCTCAATTTGAATCAACCCAAGGCACCTTTTGCCTCGAAAACCAGGCGGCTATGGACTATAGGCGTTCCACCGCATGAAATGCCTTTGCCTTTTTTGCCTTTTAGCGAGTTCGTTGATTTTCATCGGCTGCACGAGCTTCAACACCGCCTGGGATCAAGCGTCCAAACAATCAGTCCCCGCCGATAGACTCCAAGGTTGCTGGGAAGGAACGTGGCAAAGCGAATCCAATGGTCATGAGGGCAGTTTGCGCTGCGTCGTCACACGGAGAAAGGACGGGGCTTACAAGGCTCGTTATTATGCGATTTATCAGAAGGTGATTGGCTTCGGATACACCATACTCTTGCGCACGACAGAAACCAACGGGGTCTCTCATTTCAGTGGAGAGGCCAACCTGGGTTGGTGGGCCGGTGGGATCTACCGCTACGAAGGCTGGGTTCAAGAAACCAATTTCTTTTCAACATACAGCTGCAAGTACGACCATGGCACATTTCGCATGACGCGCGCAAAATGATTTAGGATTTAGGATTTACGAATTAGTTAGGGGCGGCAAGGACTGTTTGTGCAGATTACAGAATCATTGAGTTGCCTGGTCACGTCACTGGATGATCCCGGCGCGGCCACTCGAGCTTGATCTGATTTAAGAAGTCCGAAGGCCTGGCGTGTCCACCCAGCGGCGTGCGCGGCGAGCGAGACCTACCAAACGGAGTCGTACATCAGTTCCCGATGGGAGCCATCATCGTGCGGTTCAGAGCGAGTGCCGCTCGATTGTTACTGATTGCCGTCGTGGTGAATTGCTTGAATTTGATGAGTTCTTCGGGACTCAGGAAGGAGCCGGCCTGAGCCGTCGCTCGTTGGTAGATATCGTCGAGCAGTTTGAGGTTGCGCTCGCCTTCCTGTTCAGAGGCGATGTTGGAGAAGTTGAGGGTCGGTACCAGCTGGTAATCCGCAGGCAACCCGGCCTTGGTCAAGGCGTCCTGAACCGTTGATTGTATAACCTGAGATAGTTGCTTCACCTTTTCCTGCTTTGCCGTGTCGTTTCCGCTCAACATGCCTTTGAATTGTTCGGCGGTGAGTGTGCTAAGCAGATTTTTGGTGTAATCTTGATATTGCGATAGGCCATCCTGGCCGAGCAGTTCCTGGAGCTGGGCATGCAGTGCCGCATCCTGGGTGGTAAACAACTCATTCATTTGCTCCGGTGTCAACTTGTCACGCAGCACGGCAGTCACGTGGTCCACATTGTTCATGATATGGTCAGCGAGCAAATCGTTGAGTTGGTCGGTCTGTTGCTCCGTCAATTTGAGCTGCTGCGCGAATCCTTTGTAGATCATGCTCATGCCGAGTTTCTGCTGGTCGCGGAGCATCTTCTTGGCAGCGGCATTGGCGGTGACTTTGCTCAAGGCACTGGTCGAACCCAAAGAGGTCTTCTCCATGCGCAACCGACCCACCTCACCCCGGAGTTTCGCGACGTCAGGTGGGTTCTTTTTCAGCGCAGCATTTTCGGCAGCCAATGCGGCCAGCGCGTTGGTGGCCCCGTCACGTTCGCGCTGCAGTTCCTGCATTTGAGCGTTGAGCGAAACCTGTTGTTGTTGCTTAAGCGCTTGGACTTCCTCGCGGAGACTCGAAGCCTTGTGAGCCTGATACACGCTGACAATAATGGCGCCCGCAGCGAGGGCGCTGAGAGTGGTGATGATGGTTTTTTGAATGGTAGTCATAGCAATCGTCTTGGTGACAGCAACAGCCGTTGCGGTGGAAAGCGCGGCGGAAGTCGTCAGGGCGCCGGCGGCGACGGTTGTTGCAAGGCCGGTGGGAGCTGCCTGAATGGCGTTGGCGGAGACCAAGGCAACGAGGCCGCTGGCGCCGACAGTGATTTTACGTTTCGAGAAATAATCGCGCAGGCGTTCTACAGCCCGGCTGACCCGTTTCTGGGCGGCATCTTCGCTGGTGCCCAGGGCTTGTCCCACATCCCTGAGAGACTTATTTTCAAAATAGCGCAGGAGAATGGCCGTGCGTTCGGCGTCATCAAGCGACCGCATGGCCTCATCCAGCATCGGCTCGATTTGCGTCCACTCGGACGGGTCTGTATGCATCTGGCTCATCTGGAGAGCAATTTGTTCCCTTTCCTGACGGCGAGCTTCGCGGCGGACCACGTCGATGGCAGCGTTGCGGGTGACCTGGTAAAGCCAGGCCGTCAAGACGGTGTTGGGTTTGAGTTTAGGGGCGTGGTAGGCAAGGTTGGTAAAAACCGATTGGCAAACTTCCTCCGCCAATTGCGGGGAGCGGACCTGCCGAAGGGCGGCAGAATACACCAGGTTCAGGTACCGGTTCACCAGCAGGGCGAATGCGTCCTCTGAGTGCGCACGGGTGAACTGGCTTACCAATTCCTGGTCACTGGCATTCATCTGTTGAAAACATAACGTCGCCGCCAGGAGAAATCCGACAAAGTTTTTTGGCGGACGAGGAGCAGGTTAAGAACCCCTCAGCCCTACACCGAACCTGAAGAAAGTGTACGACAAGATACAGCAAGGACCCGTGGGGGAGATGATGTGCTGCTTAGTGTTGTCCGGCCGGTCCAGTAGGTCGCGTACGGGCGGGCTGCACTGGCTGCCGGATGAGCACCATGCTGTGGTTGCCACGCGCGGCTATGGCTACGACATTGGTGAGACGGCCGGGCATATCGCACTGGCCCGCAGTGTTGAATCCCCACACGATCACAGTCCCGTCCTGCTTCAGAGCCAGGCTATGATAATCGCCGGTGGCAATTGCGATAACGTTTGTTAGGCCAGCGGGCGAATTACATTGGGCGAGGCCATAGGTTCCCCATGTGACTACAGTCCCATCGGCGAGAAGGGCGAGATTATGAAAGCCGCCGGCGGCAATCGCGACAACCTGCGACAAGTCGGGAGGAACCGCAGTTTGCCCGTGCCGGTTGTCACCCCAGGCGACGACTGTCCCATCGGCTTTTAACGCCATGCTGTGGTACATGCCGCCGGCTACCGCAACGACATTGTCCAAACCGACTGGCACATTGCATTGACCGTTCAAGTTCGCGCCCCATGCGGAGACCGTCCCATCACTCTTGAGCGCAAGGCTATGCACCGCGCCGGCCGAGAGGCGCAGCACCGGCCCGAGCCCCGCCGGAACAGTGCATTGGCCATAATCACCGTACTGACCAGGGGCCGGCCCCCACCCGACGACGGTGCCATCGGCGAGCAACGCCAGGCTATGGATATTGCCGGCGGCAACTTCGCTCACGAACCGATTTTGGATTGTAACCGGGAGACTGGTTTGTCCGAACTTGTTGTCTCCCCAGGCCACAACCGAACCGTCCTGCTGCAACGCCAGACTGTGAAAATCTCCGGTGGCAATCTGCGCCAGGCCTTTGCTGGAGCCAGCCAAACCACTGGTGTTGAGGCTCACGTCATATTTCAGATCGCCCCATGCAACAACTTGCTGAGTCATTTGAAGCTGAGGGCGAGCCCAGCCCAAACCTAACGTGACAAACAGCGTCATCGCAGTGAGGAGGCGAACCACTCTGGCGCGGGATCTCTCGAAATTCTTCATGGACTGTCGTGTTGGCACAAATCGAGTCCATACTTGCGCAGATCTTCAACAGCAACAATCGGGGTTCCTCCGGAAAATGATGCAGGGGATTCACTGGGATTAGCTTAGGACTCATCTCATAAATCCCGACACAGGCTTCCTTTGGTCGGGACGGCTCGCCGAGCCGTCCGCTTTCCTGCACAAAAACGGACCCGGCCCGCTCGGCGAGCCGACGGTACCACTTAGGAGATGGATTGTAGGGTTTAGGGAGTGCCCAAGCGTGCAATGGGTCGTGGCGGTCCGCTGATTCTGCGAGGATTGAAATGCGTTCGAGGCCGATCAACCGTTCAATATTGCCTCGCTGCTGCTACTGACTGGCCGCCGCTGCGCTTGGCCTCGAGGGAAGTCAACTTAAGGTAGCCTAAATGGTTCGGTGCGAAATTCTGAGGCGAGACGCCGAATACTTTTTTGAACTCGCGGCAAAAATGAGCGTCGGTTGCAAAATTCAATTCCGCAGCCGCGGCTTTGCTGGAATAACCCTGGGCGATCAATTCCTTGGCGAGGCGGCATTGTAGTTCGCGAAGCCACTGCCCGGGTGTGCACTGGAGGTACTTTTTGAAAATGCGCTGCAAGTGGCGCTCGGACATCGAGCAAAGCGACGCCATCTTGTTCGGCTTAAACTCCGCTTGTTTCGCGACCCTCTCCCAATCTTGTGTCTTCAGCAAAATGCCGCTCATAGCCCACCTGTAAGCTGTATTTTAGGGGTCATTTCATGTCTTAATACGCCACTAGCCGCACCCCGACGTCCCCCATGAACCAAGGTGCTGCGCTATGCGTGTCTCCTACCGGAGACTTAAGACACGAACCAAACCCTCAGATTAATATTATGACTGTTTAGCCAACATCCATTTCTCATCGAAGATCTACGCTACCCTTTCGCCTAAAACCCCAATATGGGCGTAATCTCTCCGAGAGTGACGTTTTTCCAAGGCAACCGGCCTATTTGAACCGCTTTTGGAAAAAATCTTCAAGCAGGAACATTTGTCTAAAACCGACACACTTTTTCTATTTCCGACACGATTGTCTATTAGCGACGCTTTTTGATACACCGCCACGCTCGACCCGATCTTTAACAGATCGACTCGGCGCTAGACTGTTCGTTGCGGTTTTTTCGTGTTAATGCTCGATCAGGTCAACTCCAGCATTACTGCACATCTGCTCATGCCTAAATCCCAAGGCCACGGAAGAAAGTCCAACGACTTTTTGAGGGCCAAAGGTAACCTGCTCTCGATGAGTTAAGTAAACCAAATACTGGTTTTCTGGTCCAGAAAAATCGGAGAAAAAGGAACAACAAAAATTGCTGACGACTACAAAAAATGGGTAGCGAGAGGATTGAAGATTTGTCCATCTCGATCAGCCATGCCGATTAAATGTATGCCCCTGTGGTGCTTGCCGGGTCTCTATGTTCCTGATTTTGAAAATGTTATACGCAACTAAAAACCGCCTGCGGCTTGCGCCACAGGCGGCTAATGCTCAACCCAACAACCCCGATTAGGAATTATTTGACTACTGCACGGGCGAATAGCGCGTGGACCGGTGTTAACGGAATGGTGCCAGTCGCATTGCCATTAGCATCCGTGGTGACGGTGATGCCGGTATCCGTCCAGGACTTCAAGTCGGTGCTGGTCTCAAACCCATAAGTCGCGTTGGGCGCGCCCTTTACGGCGATGTGGATCTGACCACCGACCAGCGCTACACCCAACGTCGGCCCGACGGCCGGACTGACGTGGAGTGCGAACGACGTCGAATTCGTGCTGAAGCCATCGCTGACGAACAGCGTGATGTAATCGTCACCGGACTTGCCGGACGCGACATTGATGGTCGCAACTTCGGCTGTGCCGTTGAAGGCGAAGGTTATACCGGCAACCAGGCTGGCGTTAGTGCTCGTGCCAGTGAACGTCAGGTTGGTGATTGCGGTATCAGGAGAATTGACGTTGAGCACGACACTTACGGCTTTGCCTGAAGTCGTCGTCGTAATCGGGATGGTTCCCACAAATGTCGGCGCCACCGGCGTGGTAACGGTCAGGTGGAAGTCCTCGCTGACAATAGTAAACCCGTCGTTGACGTTAATGGTCACATCCGCCTGTCCGATTGCATTTTTGACCAAGTTGACGGTGGCGCTGACCTTGGTCCCATTATTGGCGAAGGTCACGCTGCTAACGAGAGCCGGGTTCGAGCTCGTGCCGGTAAAGGTGAGCGAGCTGATAGGCACTGACGGGCTGGTGATATCGAGGCTCACCGTAACCGGAATGTTCGCCTTGGTGTTCTGGTCAGCAATTGGGCCGAGCACAGGTGGCCCAGGTGCCACGACCGTGAGCGTGAAGCTCTGAGAGGTGCTGGCGATGCCATCGCTGACGGTGATGGTGATGCGATCGGTTCCGGTCTGGTTGGTGACGAGGTTAATCGTCGCCACTTCGGTCGTGCCGTTGTAGCTGAAGGTTATGTTTCTCACCAAGGCAGCATTGGTGCCCAAGCCGGTATAGGTGAGATTCGTGATAGCGGTTGCGGAATCCGTCACATTCAAAGCTATCGAGAGCGGAACGTTGCCAACCGTATTGGTATCCTCGATAGCGGCGAGCACAGGCGGTACTGGCGGCGTAACAGTAATCGTGAAGCTGTTTGTAGTGCTGAGCTGACCATCGGACACCGTAACGGTGACGACTGTGGCGCCCACGGACCCGTTCGGCGTGAAGTTCAGGGTCTGGGCGTTGCCATTGGAAACGAGCGCCAAGGCACCGAGACTCGTCACGGAGCTAGCCGCATTGACGGTTAAGCCGCTGGCCGGCGTATCGACGTCGTTGGCCGTGAAGTGGATTGCCAATGGCACGTTGGCAGGTGTCGTCGTATTGACCAAACCCGACAGCGTCGGCGGCTGATCGACGAAGGTGACGGTGAGCGGGAACGATACCGAGCTGCTATTGGTCCCATCGGTTGCAGCCAGAGTGATAGTGGCGGTCCCATCAATGTTGGTTACTGCGGACGGCAGGTTCAGTGCTGGCACGATAGTCAAACGACGGAACGTCGCCGCATTTGTGCCTGGTCCGCTGACCGTCAGACTGGAGACGAGGCCGGCCGGTATTTGACTGCTGCTGGCGGCCGTGACGGTGAGATTGCTCGCCGAGGTCAAAGCCGAGCTGACGCTGAAGTCGACCGTTAGGGTCTTATTTTCGGGTGTAGTCTGCGGCCCGATCGTGGAGAACAGCGGAGCCGATGTTTCAAAGCTAATCAGCCAGTCGCCATTGATGACGCCGCTGTCAGGCGAGAGATCATCCTGCACATATAGCGACCACGTACCGTTCGGGCTGGTCCCGTTGAAGGCACTGAGGTTGGTGACATACGGTGCTGCCGGTGCCGGAGCATAGAAGGCGAGCGATCCATTGTAATCCGAGGGCTTATATGTACCGCTGGTGATTAAGCCGGATTGGACCAAACCGCTGGCAGCCGAATCCTGAAATACCAGGTTTACGTTTGTTATAGCAGAACCGACGCCAGCACCGGCGCGGCTCATGAGTACTACCTTTTGTCCCTGAGGGCCGACCAGCAGCATCGAGATGTCGCTGGGATAGGTATGAGCCAGGCCTCGGATGCTGACGGTAGTCTTGGCAATATTCCCGGGCACATTCGCGACAGTGATCGTCGACGGATAGGGATTAGCGGGGGCACGGTCGTTAATCACAACGCCGGCTGTATTGCCGAACAGGTTCGGTGTCGGGATGACCGTCAGATTGAAGTTGGTGCTGGTCGACTTATTGTAGGGTGCCGGCGAGGTCACTGTCATAGTTATTCTCACTGTAGCAGGAGCCGCCGGAGCGCCGGCAGGAATGATTTGAATTACATTGCCTGAGAGGCTGATATTCTTCACTGGAACGAGGCTGGTGTTCGCAGATTGGAACGAGACCAATAACTGATTCTGAGGCACCTGAATATCGCCGTAAGTGACCGGGATCATCGCGACCGCGCCAGCGGCCACATTGGTGTCAGGTATCGTGGCAATAAACGGCGCCTGGATAACCTGCGGCACCGTCACCAGGATTGTCGAACTGGAGACTAGATTGTCGATGTTAGTCACGTATACAGTCATGAGGTTGGTTCCGAATTTGTTCAGTGCTGGGGTGACCGTCATGGTGTAATTCGTGCCCGAGCCTGTGAAGACAACGTTAGTATTCGGTATCAAAGTCGCATTGGTCGAAGAAACTCCGAATCGGAAGGCCGGACCGGACGGCGAATCGTCACCGACAGTGAATGCCTGGCTCTTAAAGGAGTTTTCGTCGATGACCATGTCCTGCAGCCCGTTGATAGTGGGCTGCGTTGTGAAGGTCAGAGTCCAACCATTGGCGATGCCACCGTGGTCGGGCGGCGACTGATCCACGGCATACAAGGACCATGTGCCGTTTGGCACCTTGCCGGTCAGGGTAGTGAGATCAACTGAATACGGATGCGTCGGGGCCGGTGACGGATAGTCAAAGGTGGCGGCGTTATAATCCGCCGGCTTGTAGGTTCCATTGGTTAATGCCGTACCTTGAGGAATTGAAAGAGCGGCGCTTGCATCAAATGTCAGCGTCAGGTTCGTCACCGGAGTTCCGCCACCGGCGCGGTCCATCAGCACGATCTTTTGACCCGTCGGGCTAACCATCAACACGCCGACGTCGTTCGGATAAGTATGGCCGAAGCCATTCAGCGTCGCCGTCGCGCGGGAGATCGTCCCGTTGAGGCCACTGACAGTAAGCTGAGATGGATACGGCGTGGCCGCGCCAACATCCGGCAAAGTAATTGCCTGTGAACTCGCGAAGGTGTGTATCGGTGTTGGCAGCACCGTCAATTTGAAGGTACCCTGCGAACTGACATTTCCGTTGCTAGTATCGGTTGCCGTCAGGGTAATGGTTACAGGCCCTTTCGCGGCTTGCTCAGCAGTTATTTGGAGTTGTCGATTGGGAACACCAGCAGCGCTAACTGGGGTAACAATCAATTTTGCATTCTTCACCAGCGTTTGATCTGAGGAAGTGGCCGTGACAGAAAGGGTGGGCGTACCCTGGTTTTTGCTGGTGACGGTAAAGCCAACCAGGATGTTGCTACCGGCGGTGAGTGTCTGATCTGGAATGGCACTGAGGTCCGGTGGATAGATCACCGGGGCGACCGATACCACGAGGTTGCTCGAGACGGTGTTCACCCCATTGGTGGTCGTATCGGTCACAACAATCGAGATGTTAGCCGGACCAACCGCGAAGGCGTTGGGCGTGACGGTCAGGATCAGGTCACTCACTTGAGGAACGCCGCTTGCCGGCAAACCATTGATGAAGTTGGTGCCGTAACCCACAAAGGTCAGATTGCTATTCGCGACCACTCCCTGAGCATCGGAAACCGCCTGCACCGTCAAATTCTTCAGCGGACTGTCAACATCCGACACGAGAAACTCGACGTTGGTACTTCCGTTTTCGGCTATCACTTGCGGTATGAGCCGTGAGATAACCGGCGCGAAGTTGGTCTTGGTAACGGTAATTGTCACGACGGCAGTGCCGTTGGCGCCGTCAGCGCGCGTCGCAATGAGGGTTAGGTTCACTGCGCCGTTGACATACTGAACGGGAGCCACGGTGGCAGAGAAGTTGTTGTTGGTGCCCGGAGCCAGAGCTTTGATGACCACATTGGGAGCAGCTGCCGGCAGCAACGCCGAATTGTCGGACGCAGCCGACACAGTCAGGTTAGTAGTCGCCGTCGTCGCGTCGCTCACGGTGAAGTTAATCGTAGCAGACCCATTTTCGGGAATGGTGATCGGCGTGCTCGAAGTCACCTGGACAACCGGCTTGGGAGTGATGGTGAGGTATACGCCACCGGTGATCTTGCCCAGATTGCCCGGGGTGAGACTGTTGACGTAAAGGTTCCACGTGCCATTAACGCTGGTGCTGGCAGTAAAGGCCGATAGCCTGGTTTGGTACGGCCCTTGTGGCGCCGGTGCCGGCAGGAGGCGCTTGGTGTAATAGGCGGGATGATAGACGCCATTATTGAGTGAACCAGTATCCGACAGGGTAGCGCCATTATCATCGAACACCAGATGCAAGTCGTTTACCGGGGTTGTGCCACCAGCTCCGGACATGAGCATCACGGCGATACCATCCGGACTAACCAATAAAGCATCGAAATTAGCCGGCGCGCTATTACTGAAGCCGCGCATTTCGAGGCTCACATCAAAGATACCGCCGGTTAAGTTAGTCACATCGAAGGTGATGGGATAGACAGAGCTGTTAACCGGGTTGGTTGTTCCGACGATGCTTACCACCTGGCCATTTCCAAACAGCGTCACTGGAGGCGCCGAGAAAACAACGGCGAATGGGAAGCTGTTGGTCTTTGAGCCGTCACCAACTTTGAGCGTGATATTCACCGGACCGCTGACGGTCCCGAGCGGTGTCAGTTGTATTGAGCGCGTATCGCCTGAGCCGCCAAGGGCGATGTTGGCATTCGGCACGAGCCCCTGATTGCTGGAGGTTGCAGTCACTGTAAGGCTGGTAGTCGGCACGCCCTCAGGGCTTACAACCGTAAACGGAATCGCCGGAGTCGGGCTGCCGGCCTCGGCGACATAAGGATTCGGAAGGCCTGTGATAATGGGCCCTTGCGGAACAAATTTCACCTTGAAGGTAACAGTATTGACGGTGGTCGAATTGCCGTCGGTGATCGAGACGGTCATAGTATTGGTACCGAAGGCGTATTGGGCAGGAGTGACTGTTAGCGTTACAGTTCCGGAGGCGCCTTGCACGATTCGATTGGTGCTGATCACAATGCCGATGTGATTCGTGTCATTCGGTATCAGTGTTGGGTCGGTCGAACGCACCACCAGGTTGCTCAGGAACAGAGTGGAATCAACATCCGACAGCGTATAGACAACCGTCGCCGGCGCAGCCTGATTCTCGTCCATGTAGATGGTATTTGTAGGTGTCGTTACGACCGGGCCCTGGTTGCCGTACGATACCGTCAGCGGGAATGTGGTAGTCGAGCTGTTGTTATTGGTATCGGTAACAGTCAGCACGATGGTTGCCGTAGCATCGACATTGGTAATGGTGGAAGGCAGGTTCGGTGACGGGGTAACGATTAGCGTCCGAGCGCCACCGGCATTGTTAGTCACTTGCAGACTCTTAATCAGGTTCAGGACATTGGTGGGGCTCACCGCACCATTGGTAGATGCGGTCACCACCAGGGCTGCAGGATCCATGATGTCGTCGACTACGTTGAACGGGATGGCGATAGGAGTGTTTTCGGGAGTCGTCTTAGGTCCGATAGTAGCCAAGTCAAAGGCAGGACCGGTTTGCAGCGACAATAACCAGCCGTTAAGGCTTCCAGCCAGCGGATAACTATCATCCATCACGTAGAGTTTCCAGTTGCCATTAGGTGAAACGCCGACCAGCGCGGAAAGATTGGTCGAATAACCCGAGGTCGGGGCGCCGCCGCCAAACCTCAATCCCGCGGCATAGGAGGTTGGCGCATAGGTGCCCTTGGTCAAACCTGACCCAAAGGGCAGACTGGGCGAACCGTCTGCAAACGATAGATCGAGGTTGTCCACTGTGGTCGAACCGCCGGCATGGGCCATCAATATAACGGATTTGCTGTTATCCGGAGAGACCAGCAGAACGTCGATGTCTTGCGGGAAGGGATGAGACAACCCCAACAAAGTCACGCGAGCGCTAGTGACGGCGCCATTCACGCCGCTGACGTTAATTACAGACGGGAATGGGGTCGCGTTACTGGCGATCGGGAAACCGGCGGGGATTGAAATAGGTCCATCCTGATTCTGGAATACCGGCGCCGGTGTCACGGTCACGTTGAAGGCCGTGGGCGTACTCTGATTGGCTGCATCATTGACCGTGAGCGAGATCGCCGCAGAACCTGTCGAGATCCCTGCGGGCTGCACCGAGACGCCAAACCGATAGATACTATGTGAATTGGTCTGGCCAACGATTGTTCCCGTGGAAACGGTGATGTTTCCGTTCGGAATCAGTTTAGTATCCGAAGAAACAGCCGACACAGAAAGAGCGGCATCTTGCGGATCCCATGCCGTAAATGTGGTAACGGGCGATAGCGTCGCAGCAGGTGTGCTGATATTGGCAGGCGTTGTCACCACCGGTGGCAGGTTAACCTGGTACACGGTGACGTGGAACGTAGTTGAAGAACTCTGTGCTCCGGCGGTCGCGGTGACGGTTACCAGAATATTCGATCCGATGTGGTATGGGATTGGCGTTACATCGAGGGTCCGTGTTCCGCCCGAGCCGGGTTCAAACACGGTTTGAATGACACTCGGGTCTGCTGGAACGGCGCCGACCGTGATGCTCACGCCCGGCTGATCGTCGCCGACACTGACCGGGATCTGAAGGGTCTTATCGTTCTCCCGCATCGTCACGTCGGCGATAGGTTGGACCGAGACGGCGGTTTGGATGCTCAGCTGCCATCCATTGACCATAACGCCTTTGCCTGTGCCACTATCCACAATATACAATGACCATAGACCATTGGCATTGGTGCCACTAAGACCGTTGAAGGAACTTAGCGTCGTCGCATAAGGGGCGGCTGGCGCCGGGGCCGGGAAAGTAGCTACGGTACCGTAACTGCTCGGCTTATAAATTCCAGAGGTGATCGGCCCGCTATCCGACAAACTGCCGGTTGCGGCGTCATCGAGGATTAAGGTCGTGTTCGCTAAGGCATTCGCGCCGCCGGCATGGCCCATCAAGAGGACCTTGACCCCATGCGGGCTGACCAACAACACGTTCAGGTCATCGGGTACAGAATGGGTAATGTCGAACAGCGTGACCGTGACCTTCGATATCGTGCCGACCAGATTGCTGACACCAATGGTGGATGGGTAAGTATCAGCCGGCGCGTTTGCGGGAATGGAGATTTGTTTCTGATTTCCGAAAAGCGGGTTGCCCTGGCTCTGAGCAAACACGCTGAAGACGGTGCTTGAAGTTGTCGTGCCGTCGGAAACGGTCAATGTGACATTGGCAGTATCGCTGACCGTACCCAGCGGGAACAGGGTGAAAGACATGTTGGCGCCGCTCCCCTGAAGCAGAATATTGCTATCGGGCAGCAAAGCCTGATTATCCGAAGTCGCCGTAACCGTCAGCGTCTGCGGTGGAAGATCCGAGTCGCTCACGCCAAAATCCACAGGACCGAGCACCTGTCCCACGCGCGTGACCTGGCGAGGCACAAAGGTGATCTCCGGGGCATGATTCTTAAATGTCACCGTGACGTTGTAGACAAAGGTGGCAGTGAAGTTGTTGTTGTCTTTGGCTGTGACGGTAACGGTAGTCGAGCCATATTGGGGCCCAGTGGTTTTAAAGATTGCCTCCAACTGAGCGGTGCCGATTCCGGTCCCAAGGTCGAAGGCGGGATTATTAACAACGATTAGGTCCGTATTACCAGAGGTGATAGTTATGTCCGATGCATTGGTAATGGCTCCGTTAATGCCCGCGACCGTGAAGGTGATGTTGGTCGTAGTCTCTTCAGGCATCGATATGTTCGTGACTGTCGAACTGATAGTTGGCGCGGCATAAATGTTCAGCACCCAACCGCCTGTGATTTGGGCCGCGGCCCCACCGTTGGTCGCCCAAAGTGTCCAAATGCCGATCGGGCTCTTGCCAACCAGTGAACTAAGTCCGGCGGCCTGCAAATTGACCGCGCTAATGGAATCGCTGCCCGGGAGGTTAGCCGCGCCTGTGCTCGCAAAGTTCACTTGCGCAAACGTATTCGGACCGGCGCCACCTGAATTATTGAGTAATGTCACGGTTCCACCAGGAGCCACCAAGGCTAGCCCGAGGTTATTACCAACGACATTGTTAAGGCCATCGACGGACACGGTCACATTGCCGATCAAGCCCGGAACATTGGAGACGGCTATGCTCGAGTTGGTAGTACCTGCAGCGGACAAACCAAGTACTCTCGTGTTAGCAAATGCAGGATGGACGATGGGACCAACATTTACATTGATGGTGGCACTATTGGATAGCCCGCCCGCATCGACAACCGTGAAGGTCAAGGTCGCGCTGCCGATGTTCGTGCCCCTCGGCACGACGCTAAACTTCCGCAATGCACCTGTATCGGCGGTGCTGAAGAATACTCCCGAAGGCGCTACAATGTTATTATCGGAGGAACTGACATTCAAAGAAAGGCTCGTTGCGGCATTGTCGGGATCTACATCAGCGACGGTGATGTTGACGGTCGGCGAAACAACACCGGCGACGGTGCTGACAGAACTGTTGGTGATCGCCAGAGTAGGAGCCTGGTTCACATGCGCCAGTTTGACGGTGATATCGGCGGTAGCACTGCTAACACCATCGCTAACGGACAGAGTAAGGGTATTAGTTCCAAACGTATTTTGCAGCGGTGTGATGGTAAGCGTGCCGTTAGTACCACTAAATGTGGCAACGCCCGAAACAATGTTAGTAGCTGTATTGATCGCAGTAGCAATGAAGCCCCCCGCAGGAGGACTGGAATCGGAGACTTTGAAATTGACGCTGACCGCATTGCCGTTCTCAGCGAGATACACCGTGTTTGTGGCAGCTGTGACCAAAGGAGTCGTAAAGAGCTTCAAGGTCCAGGAGCCGATTGCCGGCGTGCCGGAACTTGCCGGGCCCGCCTGATCATCGAGCGCGTAAAGACTCCAGACTCCGTTCGGGTTGCTGCCACCGAAGGCGGCCGTCAAACTGGAAGCATATCCCGTCGTTGGCGCGGGGCTGGGAAAGCTTAGATTGGCGTTGTCGGTAGGTTGATATGAGCTGCCCGAAACCAGGGGTGACGCCACAGGCAATGCTGAATCTGCGTCGTCGCTAAAGATCAAGGTGGCCTTGTCCAGCGCGGCGCTGCCGCTCGGGTTACCGCCCGAACCGCTCATCAGGACAACGGCTTGGCCGTTGGGCCCAACTAACAATAACCCGACATCCGGCGCGTATGGATGGCTTACGTTATCTACCTGGACGACCACATTCTGGAGCACTCCAACCAGATTGGCATTGGTCAAATAAATGCTGGAAGGGTAAGGAGTGGCCACCCCGTTGTCGTTGATCGTGATCGCGGCGGGTTGCGTCACGGTGAATTGTCCGAGGGCGGACATGCTCAGCAACAGGGATGCCACGCCACCAAGAACCCACGCGCCAAGACCTCGGGTATTCCTTGTATTGATCTTCATAATAGTTAGTTGTATTTAACGCTCAGGATCGGACACCCTGATTAACCTCGTCACGTCGTTGATGCTGCACGCCACCTGGTGACCGTGAGCCGCGGACCGTGCCGTGGGAGCCATTAACGCGAAGAGATCTAATGGCATCAAACCAAAAGGATTATCCAAAACCGACATTCTTGTCCAAGACCGACCAATATTGTCCAAAAGCGACATCCTTGTCTAATGTCGACACGTTTTACTACCAGCGACATAGGTGTCGAAGGTTTCCCCGCTAAATAGAGTGGGTTTTGGCTCCGCACTTAGTTGTCACTCTTTCCTAATAAAATGAATAAGTTATCGAAAACATTCCGTACCGGCACGACTCGGACCACGCTGCTAGCAATAAGTGCAAAACCCAAATGAACCGCCTATGACGATGGCGTGCTACGCAACGCATTCCAGCTGTTTTTGGAAATACTGTGAGCGTTAGCCGCACGGGAATAGCCCGCATGAGCCGGGGCAAAGGTCTGAGGAGAGGTGCCGAAAACTTTTTTAAATTCGCGGCAGAAATGAGATTCACTGGAGAATTTCAACTCCGCAGCCGCCGCCTTGTTGGAATAGCCCTGTGAGATAAGTTGTTTGGCAATACGGCATTGGAGGTTTCGCAGCCAGCGACTTGGCGTACAATGCAAATGCTGTCTGAACAGCCGCTGTAATTGACGTTCAGAGATCGAGCACAAAGTAGCCATTTTGGCGGGATTATAGTCCGCCTCCTTAGCGACTTGTTCCCATTCTTCAATTGTCAGAAGGCCGCTACTCACTTTCGGTACTCCTGAATCATCGCGAACTATCAAGGGGGGCGAACGGAATGCCAGCAAACCAAAATGATTGTCTAAAACCGAAATCGTTATCTAAAACCGACCTCGATTGTCCACAAGCGACATTCACTCCCACGGTCAGGCTCTGCGCACCCGGTTGTTTTGTGTTTACGATGGATCGGTTCAAATTCCATTCAAAACTCCAAAAGCGAGGCCGTTTGGCGTCGTCCTTGGGAGAAACGCGTACTGAATTGGTAAAAATCGGTCTGTTCAACCAGGGAGACATCAAATAAGGTCTGGCTTGGCATGGGTCAGGATGTTGAAGCCGAAATGCTTGAGCGATGTCGTCGAGGAGATGCGGAGGCCTGGGATGAATTATTCGACAAGCACTACGAGGCGACCGGTCGATTCATCTTCCAGCTTGGGCACAATTTCCAGCGCGAGGATGTCGAGGAGATCTGTCAGGAGGTGTTCCTTGCGGTAATTCGGCACCTGAATACTTTCCACGGCCAGAGCCAATTTCAGACCTGGTTATTCCGGATCGCGGCGAACAAAGCGAAAGACTTTCGGGAACGTCAACATGCCGCCAAACGGGGAGGCGGGCAAACCACCCTCTCATTGCAGGCCGAAGACCCGGAAACAGGTCTGGCGCTGGACCCACCAAGCTCAACGCCGAGCCCCGACGCGGCTCTTTTGACGAATGAGCAAATCCGGTTGGTCCATGTGGCAATCGACGGATTGGGTGAGGCCTGCCGCGAAATCATTCAACTGCGTTACTTTGCGGACCTGGGTTACGACGAGATCAGCCGAGCGCTTGACTTGAATCCCAAAACTGTAAGTTCGCGGTTGAGCAAATGCCTCGACCGCCTGGAAGAGATTGCTCGTGAACTTTTCCAGGGAGAGAAATCACCCGTTTTCCCGTCTAACTTATAGCGACTTATGCCTGACGAAGCCGAACGAGCCATTGAAAAGCTGCTGCGCGCCTGTGCCAAGCAGAGGCGCGGTGAGGAACCGCTCACGCTTCACCCGGCAACTCGCCGTTTGTTGCAAGCTGAAGTTGGTCACGTGTTCCATAACAGACCCGCCGAATCAACTGGCTTCCTTTCCAGATTCTTGTCGCTTTCTCTGGGCCCGAAGCTGGCGTGGAGTGCAGGTGTTTTTCTGGTGTTTGCCATAACAACGTGGAGCATTGTTTCGTCGCACAGATCCTCTCAACGAGCACGCCTGTTGGCGCGCAGCGACAAAACAACTCAACAAACATCCTCAGCCTCAAGGCTTCAGTTAGCCGCGCCGGCGACCACCCCAGTCAACCTGGCAGACGCGCGTCAGGCTGAGAATAAAGTACAGTCGAGCCAGGATATCGCGAAAGAGCCGGATCTCCAATCCGTGTCAAAGCCGGAAATCGCGTCGAGGTATCCCGCCCAGGGCGCAATGCCAGAGATGCTGAAGAAGGACGCAGAGACATCAGGCTTATCGCGACCGACGCTGAACGCCCCGGCCGGAAATGTGGCGCCAGTCGTGACCTATTCCTCAGCGGCTTCAAGCATTGGGGCTGCAGGGCAGAGCTTCAGCGCGCCGACGCGACTCTTTTTTCAGGAGTCGAGCAACGAGGTGAAACTGATTGAGAAGGATAATCCGCAACCTATTCTGGCTTCTTTTCAGTGGGAACAATCGGGCTCGGCTATTCGGGTGGTGGATCAAGATGGCTCCGTCTACTCCGGATCCTTGCAGATGGCACCACGTCAATTAAGCCGAGTTGAACAAAGACGCTCTCTTTCACCGCAGAAGCGCGCCGCCGATGCTAGCGCCAACTCGACTGCTCCGGAGGTTTTTTTCCAGGTCAGTGGAACGAATCGCAGCTTGCAAAGGCTGGTAGTTTTTAATGGGCGATTTTTTGTCCCCACGAATTCGGGCACGGAAGCAGTATCAACTAATTTATTTAGGGACGCGGGGCGGTCATTGGGCGGAGCGATTACGCGTGCACCCGTGTCGCAAATTTCAGGAACAGCGGTAATCGGGGGAACTCAACAGGTCAGTATCAACGCAGTGGCGGCTAAGCCGTAAGCCGCGGCATGTGATTGGTTCCGGCGAGCGGAACAAAGGGGGAGGGTTCCAGGATGCGAGGACATTGATTATGACTTAGCCAGTATTGGTGGAGGGATTTGACTAACTCAACCAACGCGACAAAGTCGATCGGTTTAACCAGGTAAGAATTAGCCCCTGAAGCATAGGCTCGCTGAATATCGGCCGCATGATTGGAAGAACTCAGCACAATAACCGGCAGGCAACGCAAGTGGTCATGCTCGCGCATCCAGGCAAGAAACTCAAAGCCGTTAATGCGCGGCATTTTTAGATCCAGCAGCACGACGTCGGGCAAAGGAAATCGAGCACGGTCGCTGAATTTCCCTGCGCCATTTAGGTAACTGACGGCTTCTTCACTATCGGTGAAGACCTGGAGATTACAGGTACTGCCGACCCTTTCAATGGCGTGCTTGAAAAGCAGGACATCGTTCGAGTCGTCCTCCACATACAGTATCGTCGCAGGGTTCATGTCGGGTTTTAATAAACAAACAATGCCGAAAAACAGCCCAAGGTCATGCGCGCAGCACACACAAATCCAAAATTCGGTCAACCCTTAGACGCGTTGAACGGTCCTTCGTTCATTCTCCTAAAACATTGATTGTCTTTTAGGATCAGCTCTCGCGACCGGTTTTGTCACCTAACTTAAGCGTAAAGAAAAAACTCGGAATGTGCTGACAATCCGAGTTCGAGGACGAAAAAGCGAAAAGCGAAGTCTGCAGCTCCCTCAGTCCACGCTGTCAGACTCCGCGCTAGAGGCTCTTCGTTTTACTGCCCAGACGACGAATTGGGATTAAGGCTGCTCCCGGACGATCCTCCCGGAGTCTCGGCTCCGCCGGTGGCCGATCCACCACTGCTGAGGCCGAAATAAGAGAAGACGGTATGGGCCCATCCGGGTTGGCTCAGATCCGTATTCGAGTCGAAGCTCGGGGCCGAGGACAGCTTGGTGCTGTCACCGGTGAACACGAAACTCGGTGTCTGACCGGTGGTGCTAGTCGAAGGGGTGCTGGTCGAAGTGGAGCTGCTGCTGGCAGTGCTTCCCGATCGCAGGAGCATCCAAGGAACGGCGACTTGTTTGCCGCCTGAAGTGCTCGTGCTCGATGAAGAACCGACGCTGCTGCCGCCGACCGCGCTACTGCCTCCTAAACTGCTGCTGCCTTGGGAACCACTGGATGAAGTGCCCAGCGAGCTATCGGAGGAGCTGCTGCTCGGTATGGCACTGGAGGTCCCGCTAGAGGAGCTGGTGCTCGGTGTGGCACTGGAGGTCCCGCTAGAGGAGCTGGCGCTCGGTGTGGCACTGGAGATCCCGCTAGAAGAGCTGCTGCTCGGTGTGGCACTGGAGATCCCGCTAGAAGAGCTGGTGCTCGGTGTGGCACTGGAGGTCCCGCTAGAAGAGCTGCTGCCGCCAGGGGTAGTTGCACTGCCCGTGCTGCCGCTGCCAAGCGACGAACTGACAGAAATGACAGCAAAATCTATGCGACCTGATCCAGGATTGACAATGATATCGCTGATTGTCCCGATCTCACTCCCCGAACTGCTTGTCACTTGAGCTCCAGTTAACTGGCTTGCTTTCAATTCGTGATGTCCCATCCGGCCAGTCGGACTCATCCGGCCACCGGTCCACCCTGATTGACTACCTGAGTAGCCTGAGGAACCGCTCGAGCCCGACTGCCCTGACCCTGATGAACTGCTCCCTGGACTGGAGGGATCCGATGAACTTTGCGCCTGCGCCCCGATGGCCAGGCACGCCGCACAGAATACTATGATTCTGAGTAGTTGTTTTCTCATAAACCTGCCTTTCGTTTTTGTTAACTGCCGTTCCAGCCAAAACGACGCAAATGGACGCCGCTTTTGCCGTTGCCAAAACCTAAGCAGGGACAGGCGTTGCTCAAATGGGGCGAAAACTCCAGCCGGGCACGGGCGAAACCCGCTCAACGTTTTCTAACGGGGAAAAATGAAAGAGGATCTACTCTTCTCGGATCGCGAGCGCAGAGAGAGCATCCAGAAAATCTTCGGGACGTGGCGCCTCAAAAGTCAGGCGGCGCGCAGTCCGCGGGTGTATGAAACTCAAGCGCCAGGCGTGCAGCATCTGCCGGGCTGCTCGATACCCGCTTAATTCCTCCAACCGCTGATTCTGACGGTTGCCGTAGGTAGCGTCGCCGACCAGGGGGTAACCCAGGAACTTGAAATGGACACGGATTTGATGAGTGCGCCCGGTATGGAGATATGCCTCCACGAGTGTGGCTCCCTCAAGGCGGTCCAGCACTTGATAACTCGTGTGCGCCTGGCGCCCAATCTCTTCATCGACGGCCATACATTTGCGGTGCGAAGGGTGTCGGGCAATGGCCGCCCGAATCTCGCCTCGGTCCCGCGCCACTTCACCGCACACAATGGTGTGGTAGATTTTCTCAACTTTGCGACTGGCGAACTGAACCGATAGAGCCAGGTGCGTTTGGTCGTTTTTCGCTACCACCAGACACCCACTAGTGTCTTTATCGAGCCGATGCACTATGCCGGGTCGAGCCACACCGCCAATGCCGCTCAGCTGCCCTCGGCAGTGGTGCAGCAGCGCGTTGACCAGTGTACGGGTTTCATTTCCGGAAGCTGGATGCACCACCAAACCTGGAGGCTTGTTCACCACCAGCAAAGCTTCATCCTCATATAGCACGTCGATTGGAATTGCCTCGCCGCGAATTTCTGCTGGACGAGCCTCAGGCCAACGGACCTCGACCTGTTCGCCGGCGCGAGGGGTATGAGTCGGTTTGACGACCCGTCCATTAACACGGATATGTCCCTCTTCGATGAGCCGTTGGATTGCGCCTCGCGAAACGCCGGTCAACCGGCTACGCAGCCACGCATCCAGCCGTTCCGCAGGGTGGGAACGCTCAATCGTGATGACTTCAGGAACAGCCGACATCTCAAAAATCTGGCGCACTCACAGCCCGGAATTTTGGGGAAGGCCTCAGGAATTGGCTGTCATTTTCCGGCCGCAGTTTCCGCGGGCCGCGTCTCTCGTTCATTTCTCCAGGTGATGAGAAAAATCAGTGCTACGCCGGTGCAGATGGCGCTGTCGGCGACATTAAAAGCAGGAAAGCCGATTTCACCGCCCCCTTGCTGTTGCAGATAGAAGTAGAGGAAATCGATCACATGTCCACGACCGAGCCGATCGATGAGGTTTCCGACGATCCCGCCAAAAATCAGCCCAAAGGCCACCTGCCCGAGAACTGTTCGCGAATCAAAGTGATGCCGGCTAAGAAACAATATCACCAGCGCCACAAGGGCCACGACCGCCAGCAGTTGATTATTCCCCCGAAATAAACTCCACGCGGCGCCGGTATTCTGCCAGTGAACGAACTTGAAAAAGCCGTCGAGGACCACTTTCTCCTGCGAGTAGCCCAGCCAATGCAAGACCAAGCCCTTAGTGGCTTGATCCAAAGCGACTATGCTCAGGGCAATCAAACCGACACGGCCATTGGGTGCGCTCATGACTGATTTCAGAAGGCTCATTTCGCGTAAGTAGAAAATTTAATCGACTTCGTGCAAAAAACAACTCAATTTGCCGGGCAAAAGGTCCGGCCGGAGCCACCAGGCATCCGGGATTTGGATTTGCATCAATTCCCACAAAAACTCTGTTGACTTGGAGCTTTTGTTTGTTAGTTTCTGCTCTCTTTTGATCCGGTTTTGAGATGAAAACGCATTTGCCAAAAGTCAATTTGGACCAACGAAAATGGCACGTCATTAATGCCGATGGCGCGGTGCTTGGCCGCCTCGCGGTGCAGGTTGCCGATATCTTGCGCGGCAGGAATAAGCCAGTCTACACACCGCACCTTGACGCGGGGGATTTTGTCATCGTGATCAACGCGGAAAAGGTGCTCGTCACGGGGAAAAAAGAGACGAACAAGAAGTATATGACGTATTCGGGGTGGAAGGGCGGCGAGAAATACACCTCAGTCGCTCAATTGCGCGCTCGGCACCCGGAAGCACTGATTACTCGGGCAGTGCGCGGGATGGTCCCCAAGAATCGCATCGGTCGAGTCCTAATGACGAAGCTAAAAGTGTATAAAGGCGATCAGCACCCGCACGCCGCCCAAAAGCCCGAGCCGCTCGCGCCCGCTAACTGAGCTCGCCCGCTTCTAGAAATTTTTATGTCCGACATCAAAGCCCCTGAACCGAAAGGAACGCAGCATATTGGTACGGGACGCCGCAAGACCGCGGTGGCACGCGTCCGACTGGCGACTGGCACCGGTAAGATTATTGTCAACGGCCGTCCTTTTGAGAACTATTTCCCGGTCGAGTCGCAGCGGTTCACCGCAACGCAACCGCTAAAGGCAACCGGCATGGCGGATCGATACGACGCCCAAATCACCGTTACTGGCGGGGGGCCAGACGGCCAGGCGGGAGCGGTGCGCCACGGCCTGGCTCGGGCGCTCTTGACGGTGGACGCTAATTTGCGGCCTATTTTAAAAGCTGAAGGTTTTCTGACACGCGATCCGCGCATGCGCGAGCGCAAGAAATACGGACAGCCGGGTGCGCGCAAACGATTCCAATACAGCAAACGTTAAGTGAGATGGATTTTGCGAGACCCCGCTGGCCCGCCGGCGGGGTTTTTTATTTATGAACGGTAAACCAGTCGCAGTCGTTGGCGCTTCCGGTTATTCGGGCGAGGAGCTTGTGCGCTTGCTGCTTTGTCATCCGCATGTCGAACTCGCCGCCGTCACCTCGCGCCAATATGCCGGGCAAACTTTGGCGCAAGTGTTTCCCAGATTCGCTCATCACACCCGTGCGCGCACATTGCGTTTCACCGAACCCGACGCACGCTTGCTGGCCACCCAGACCAAACTGGTATTCCTCGCCTTGCCGCATGGCGTCGCTGCGGAATATGCGGTCCCATTGCTGGAGGCCGGCTGCCAGGTTATCGATCTGAGCGCCGATTTCCGACTGAAGAGCCCGAGTGTCTACAAGGAGTTTTATGGGCACGATCATCCCGCCCCTAAACTCCTGGCAGAAGCCGTTTATGGGCTTCCGGAAGTTTACCGGCCTGAGATCAAAAAGGCCTCCCTCATCGCTTCACCCGGATGTTATCCGACCAGTATCTTGCTTCCACTGATTCCACTCTTAAGAGCCGATGCGATCTCCCCTGACGGCATCATCGCCGACTCATTGAGCGGCGTCAGCGGCGCCGGCCGCAAAGCCGAACTGGATTACCTTTTCGTCGAGTGTAATGAAAGCGCGCGGCCTTATGCCGTGCCTAAACACCGGCATCTCTCCGAAATTGAGCAGGAACTTTCGCGCGCCGCCCGCCTACCGGTGGTCATTCAATTTACTCCCCATTTAATTCCGATAAATCGCGGCATCCTATCGACTTTGTATGTCTCGCCGACTCAGGGGAAGAGCGCGGAAGATATCGCTCGCATCTATAATGACGCGTATGGCAGCGAGCCTTTCGTGCGCCTGCTTGGGGACAAGGCTCTGCCCGATACCAAGAACGTGGCCGGCACCAACATGATTGAGATCGCCTGGCGGCGGGATGCGCGAACCGGCCGACTGATCGTGATGTCCGCCGAGGACAATCTGTTAAAGGGTGCTAGCGGTCAGGCCGTGCAAAGCCTAAATCTGCTGAGCGGGTTCGCGGAAACAGCGGGATTATAGCGACTGCTTTGCGCCGGGTTTCAAGCCGCGCCCTATTTGCTGCCGGGCTTGACCGCCGGTAACGTTACAAGGTCGGGAGGGAGTTTTTCGGGTTCGAAAGTCTCCACTTGCATTTTGAGCAAGCTGAACGTCGGCACGCCAAAGCTTACCAAACCGTCCGAGCGGTCAACAGCCATGGCGACCCCGACAACGATCCCCCCATTTGCCCGAACGATATCTATCGTTTCCTGGACGCGCCCGCCTCGGGTGACAACGTCCTCGACCACGAGCACCTTCTCTCCCTTCGCAATCTTGAACCCGCGGCGCAGGACGAGTTGGCCTTCTTCTTTTTCGACGAAAATGAAGCGCAATCCGAGTTGGCGCGCCACTTCCTGCCCGAGCACCAGGCCGCCCATTGCCGGAGAGACGACGGTGAGCGGGCGGAGCCCATTGAGTTTTTGGGCTAGTGCTTTGCCCAACCGCTCCACGGTGGGCATGTTCTGGAGCGCGAGCGCACACTGAAAGTATCGCCGGCTGTGCAGTCCGCTGCGCAGAACAAAATGCCCTTCTAACAGTGCGCCAGTTTCACGGAACACCTGCAGGATCTCAGCTTCAGTCATGGGTGTTAGGTTAAGGGGCGGCGGGCAAACGGACAAGACCGTGCAGGAACGGAGGAAAGTCATTGTCGCAATAACGATTTCATCCGCTGAGTTCGCGATTTATCTATCTTTTAACAAACAAGGCCAGGGACGCCGTGTAGCCGTGCAGGAAGTTCTTTTCGCCCACCGGCCCGATTTCCCCATTGCAGAAGAAACCGGTCAGGCCCACCGGACCGAGCCATTGTTGAACCAGACTGGCATCGTGATCGGGTTGTCCAAAAAGACCTCGACCGCGCCCATTGCAGCAACAGAGGCAACCGCCGTAAATAGTCGAACCATCCAGTCGTTCCTTGGCCCGGGAAAGCAGCTCGTTCATGTCCTCCGTCGCGGCGGCGGCGGATCGCCGTTGGAATTGGATGGTCTGGCCCAGGCGAGGCAGAGCTCCGACCGCGATGCTGCCGGAGCGAAGATCAGCGGCAAGCAGGTTGCGAATGAGGAAATCGCCACGATGGAATTCATCGAGATATTCATTCACCACCAATCCGACGAAGAGATTGTCGCGCGCGCGTTCCTGCTCTTCGGCCGATAATTGATTAAACGTCTCCGCCAGCACTTCATACGCGGGGCGATTGCCGATTTCATGGATGATGTTCCGCTCGACTTTGGTCAGCGTCCACGTTTCGCCAATTGGGGTGCACCCTTGGGAAGTTACACCGATAATCCCGACCTCGCCGCCGATCGAGATTGCGACGCCACCCTCTTCGAAGACTTCTCCATTTAAATAGACCTGGGTAGATTGCTCTTGAAAATCACCGCTGGCCAGGCCGCCCAGGACCGGCAAAGGGGCGTAGGCTTCATTCCAGCTCTTCAGCCAGCCTTCGCTGTCAATGTGAAACGGATCAATAAAGGCCAACCAACCATTAGTTCGGTCGGGTTCCAAATTGGTTTCCAGGCGCCAATACCCCGGCCCATTGGCTTCTTCAACCTGTTCCTGTGTGAAGTGCAACGCCTGCAACTGGGCGCCGGGCAAGGCAAACAAAGCCAGTGTCAGCCCGGTATTGTCTTCAATCTCCTTGTTCCCGAGGATTAATCCCTGGCTGGAACAACCGGCCAGCAGCGGAATTCGAGCATGGACCTGCAGGATTTCCAGGATTTGGTTTGCCCGGGAAAAGAAGCGAGGTGCCATGAAGACCAGACCCAGCGAAGATTGCTCCGCGCGCAACTGGGTGCGGAGTTTCTCCGCCCATTGCTGAAGTGCAGCCTCGTCAAAATCGCCGGTCCAATGCGCGGCTACGGAATGCTCGCTACTCACATGCCAACTTACTGACCCACTAGCTAATTGCAACAGGCAGTCCGCTCGACTTTTTTCACGTTCTAACGCTTTAACCGTTTAACGCATCACGTTTTGGCCTGGTGTCTTCCTTTGAATGTCAGTTCCGCGATTCCCGACTTATCCAATTCGCCCAACCCCTCGGCCACCATGCGGTCGTATTGCTTTTTAGTCGCCGTGGCCAGTGGCAGGTTCAAACCCTGCGCCTTGCCCAGTTTCAGAGCGATCCCGGAATCCTTGGCCGCGTGGGCGGCCGAGAAGAAACAGGAGTGGTCGCGATTTTGCATATCTTCGCCGTCGGTCTTGAGCACTTGCGAATTGGCGCCAGTCTGAGAAAACACCTCGCGCAACATCGCCAGGTCCAGACCCATCGCATTTCCCAGCGCGAGGCCTTCGGCCAAGGCCGCCGTGTTGATGTTCATTACCATGTTGACCAGTGCCTTGACTTCCGCCGCTTTCCCCGCCGGACCGATGTAGCGCATCGACGCGCTCAGTTTTTCGAGAATCGGTTTGGCGCGTTCGAAGACCTCCGGTTTGCCGCCACACATCAGATAAAGCGAGCCCTGCCGTGCCTGGGTAATGCTCGACGCCATGCACCCTTCCAGGGACTGCGCGCCGGCCTTTTCCGCCTTGGCTTCCACCCAGACGTGCACCTCTGGCGTAATTGTAGCGCAATTAATGAAGAGCTTGCCGCGCGACCGGCTTAGCAAACCGCCGTTGAAGATTTTCTTCATCGCTTTGTCATCCGTCACGACGGTGATAATCACATCTGAGAGCTTGGTCAGCTGTTTGAGTTGCTCGGCTGCTTGAGTACCCAATTCCTGCGCCAGCTTTTGCGCTGCGCCGGTGTTTACGTCATACACTGCACCGATTTCATAGCCGCACTCTTTCAACCGCCGCGCCATGTTCGAGCCCATGCGGCCCACACCAACAAATCCAATTTTTTCAGGCATAGGTATTATTAAAGTGGAACTTTTCCGGATAGTATGCTGGACTGCGGTTATCGGCAACCTTGTTCCTCTTGAGAGATGGAATCATTTTTGTCGCCACGTGCGTGGACAAGCCCCCCTCAGGGGTTTACTCCGCGTCGTTTTCCTTTCACTGATGCACACTAAAAGTCCGCTGCAGACTGAAAGTCTGCGATACAGCAGGCTAAAAGCCTGCGCTACGAGCGAGGTTGCTCGTGCCTAAAGAGAGCGCGGGGCTACTGATGTACCGGGTTCGCGACGGCGAACTCGAAGTGCTGCTGGTGCACCCGGGTGGGCCGTTTTGGAAAAATAAAGATGCCGGTGCCTGGTCGATTCCCAAAGGCGAGATTCAGGGTGATGAACCGGCGCTGGAGGCGGCTCGGCGGGAATTCGCCGAAGAGTTGGGACTTGTACCACAAGGCAATTTCATTCCGCTTCGGGCAATCGTTCAGAAAGGCGGCAAGCGCGTGCAGGTCTGGGCCTTTGAGGCCGACTGTGATCCAACCACCCTGAAAAGCAACACCTTCCAAATGGAGTGGCCGCCACGTTCTGGTCGGTTGCAGGAATTTCCGGAAATCGATCGCGCTGCGTTCTTCGCGATCGAGGAGGCAAAATCGAAGATCAACCCCGCCCAGATTGCCTGTCTCGAAGAATTGCAGAAACTTTAGCTCGCTAGCCCACTAAGGACCTGGATTGCAGGTAGAACACGCCTTGCACTTGCTGCCGTGACTTTCCGCCAATTCCGTTCCGAGGTTTGATCAAGAGAAGCGGCTCTCCTCCGTCTTTCGATCGTGAGCCTCGGGTAAAACCAACCGCAAAAAATTCCCGACAGATTTTCTGTAAGAAATCAAAAATTGTGACGTTTAAATAATGTAAGCCACACGATCGATGTACCTGCTCGGGCAACCAGGGGCTGGATCGAGCCACACAGCGAGGCGTCAGCGTCCGGATGGGAGGGCGCTTTATGTGAGGGGTCAGTGGCGCGAAGCATAACAAGTTAACAAGCAGCTAACCAGAAAGGACAAGTATCATGAGCACTCTATCGATACGAGCGAATGGGATTGTTTTGTCGCTCTTTGTTGCCGGGATCACGGGGATCGCCTACGCCGATCGCCCGGACAATGGCAATCCAGTAGAGCCCGGGGCGGGACAATGGCGGACTTGGGTAATCTCTTCGGGGAAAGATTACCGCGTACCGCCGCCGCCTGGAGCAGCCGCAACGCGAGCTGAACTGCGGGCGATGGCGGACCTGATTGCGCAGAATGATGCGCAGGCGGAACAACAAATCACGTTCTGGGATGCCGGGGCACCAGCTTATCGTTGGATGGACCTAATCAACCAACGCGCACTCGACGGCAAGCCCCTCACGGCTTTCTCGCAACGCGTCTATACTTATGTTGCCCAGGCCATGTATGACGCGACAATCGCGGCCTGGGAATCAAAATACTTCTATAACCGGCCGCGGCCGAGTGAACTCGATCACAACCTGCCGACGGCCGTGGCCGTACCGAACAGTCCATCGTATCCTTCTGAGCACGCGGCGGCAGCGCAGGCGGCGGCAGCCGTGCTGGCCTATTTCCTGCCCGCTGATGCTCAATCATTTCAGACGATGGCCGAGCAGGCCGGTTGGTCACGCGTGCAAGCTGGAGTTCAATATCCCAGCGACTACTACGCCGGACTTGAGTTGGGCAAGAAGGTCGCCGCCCAGGTAATCGCCAAATCGAAAACAGATAATTCCGATGCGGTCTGGACTGGCAGCGTGCCGGTAGGGCCGTGCCTGTGGATTGGTACCAATCCCGGAAACGTCATCGCGGCTACGATGAATCCCATCCTGCTGACATCGCCTCATCAATTCAGACCGCCGCAGCCACCGGCTTGTGACTCGGCCGACGGCCAAGCTCAGGTAGCGTATGTTCGTGACTTCCCGCGGACTTTTGTGACCACCTATAAAGCGTTCTATTGGCAGAGTCCCGAGGGTCTCAGCACCTGGCCGTACCGGTATTTGGATAAATGGATATTCGAAGACAAGCTCGATCAGAATCCACCACGAGCGGCGCGAGCCTACGCGCTCGTAGCCTCGGTTTTGTTTGATGCCTTCATCGCCAGCCAGGACGGGAAGTTTACCTACTGGTACATTCGGCCGTCGCAGCTGGACCCGGCGATCAAGCCGTTGTTCGCGGTGCCCAATTTTCCCAGCTATCCTTCGAACCACTCGACCTTCTCGGCAGCGCGCTCGGAAGTTCTGGCCTACCTCTTCCCCCAGCACGCGGATTTCATCCGGGCTATCGGCAAAGAGGCGGGCGACTCCCGCATCTGGGCAGGGATTCACTTCCCAATGGACAACGACGCCGGACACCAGCTGGGCCTATCCGTCGCCCAGGTCTTTATTGCCTGGGCACAGGCCGATGGCTCGCAGTAGTTATTCCACTTTTTCCTGAACCGCTGAAGGCAACCTCCGGCGGGAAGTAGGGGAACTAAAGGGGGACGGGTTTCGTGCTGCGGGGTCAGCACGAAACCCGCTGTAAACTTTTCCCAACCGCAGCGAGTTCAGTAGGCGACCGAGCTCCTTCGCATCAGTGGTGGCGCCAGGACTGCAGGACAGAGAGATTGACAACTTGCATTGCTCGTGGCTGAATCGTGCTATCACTGGATGAAAGACTCGCATAGGCGCTGTACTGTGCCCGCACGCAGCGTGGGGATCGAAACCTCCCCCTTACGCGCAGGGCCGGGTGAGGTCTTGGCGAGAGAGTTGACTCCGGTGGGAACGGAGTGGTTTTGGCAGTGCGCAAAAGACAGCGTGTAATTGTAATAGTAATCGGTTCTCTCGTTTTCGTGGCTGCGGCGCTATACCTGAAGGCGCCGCTTCAGCGAAGCGTTCCTGCGAGGACGGCGAGCAGCACCGGCGCCGGCGGTAGCGGTGCCGGAAAAGTGACCAACATGGCCACTGCTTCTGCCAGGCTGCCAACGAATACAGACGCCTCTGCACCCCCACAGATTACGACTCCACGTGTGGTCGCTGGAGGGGTCGGCGCCGGAAAATCTGCGTCAGCAATCAGCGTCAAACCGACAAGCAATCCAGGAATGCTGGCAGAAGTTCTTGAGGCAGCACAAAGTGGTTTACCATTTTTCCTGGGACAAATCCCTCCAGGTTCGAAGGAATTGTACGGCTTTTCGGCAAACGATGATCTGTCACGCGCGAGACTCGGACCGGGGCTGCAGATGCATGCGATCACCCCGCGGGTCTTAAAGCAAGCTTCCGCCGCATCAAATATCTCGTCGTTGCTTTCTGAGACCGGCATGTGGTTTTTTCCGGTTCTGATCGAGAGCGAATCAAAAGCGATGCTGGTCGTGGACCGGGTGGACTCTTCATGGAAAGCGGTCTCTTTGGGATATGCGGCCTTGGGCCATGAGTTAAATGACGTCCTGGCGCAATGGCCGGAATCGAAGGGGTTCCACCCTCAACTGATCGCCGTGTTCCAGGCCAAGCAATTCTATTTCGCGGTGCCTGAGATGGGTGATTTCAATCTTACTCCGATCACACTGTCACCGGGAGGATTCTCGAACTCAGGGACGCGTTCGGGCAATAATTACACCGAACTGGCCAAGGCGGCCGAGAGTCTGCAGGAGCTGAAGCCTATCGTCTTAAAAGCAGAACTGTACCAGGCCCGTTAACGGCCTGTTTCGAACTATGAACAGGTTAACAAAAGTCTTGGGGATTATCTTCTGGGTAGCCGCGTTGGGCTCAAGGTCGAGCCAAGCGATGGTGTTGAATGTGCCGCAGAATTATCAGGAACAAGATCAATGGTGCTGGGCGGCAACATCGAAATCGATTTTGGCATATTACGCAGTAAACCTGACGCAAACCCAAATCGCCCAGTACGGCAGCGGCGGCCAGAACATTCCGAATTACCTTGCTTACGCCGACCAAACAGAAAACGGCGTGAATTACATCCTCAATCATTTCGCCGGCATAACATCGACGGGTATTGCAGCGACGTTGTCGCAGGACCAACTGGCGAGAGATTTCGATATCTATGGCAGACCGGTAGGAATATTCTGGAGTTGGGACGAAGGGGGCGGCCATATCCTGATCGTGCACGGGCTTGTCAACGGGACAGCCTACTTGATGGATCCCTGGAATGGCCCCACGATCAACACGTATGATTGGGTTGTCCGCGGGGGAACACACACCTGGAGGGCCAGCCTGGACCTAAACACATCGCCGCCGACCCGGACATTAACGGTTGGTTCTTCGAACCCAGGCGCGGGGGTTCAGATTGCCGCACAACCTCAAGACATCAACGGTCAAGCCGATGGTTTTACGCCGGCTCCTCTTACGTACTTTAATAGAAGCATCGTTCGGTTGAGCGCACCAGCACTTATCGGCGTGAACACCTTCCAAAAATGGCAACTCGATGGAGTCGACTGGAGCGTGGCAAATCCGACTCAAGTGACAGTTGATGGCGACCACGTGATCACGGCGGTGTATGCGACACCGGTCAGCGCGATAAATCTGACGTGCACAATAACACCAAATGCGGTTGCGCCAGGCGCGCCGTTTACGATTAGTGGTACGGCGACCTATAACCAGAACGGTGGACCTGTGCCCGCCGGGAATGTGACCATTTCAGTAGGAGGCCAAACCTGGACGGCCGCGATCGACAATGGCGCTTACACTCGAACCATTGATAGTCCGGCGGCCGCGGGCAATTACACGGTCACAAGCTCGGCCGATGACGGCGTGGGACATAATGGAGCTTGCTCAAGTCAGCTGACGGTTCAGAACAATGGAACGACGGCCGGCTATGCGATTAACGGGTTCGTCACATGTCAAGATGTGCAAACCGCCGCACCATATTCGTACATTGGCCAGAAGGATGCCTTCGGTAATGCGGAAGCTAAGGTTTATACCTGGGTAGATTTAACCAATGTTTATGGAGCGCATACCGTCGACGTGAAACTGTATCGGCCTGACGGGACGTTTTACAATCAGTCGACCATCGCAGTTCCAGATGCCCAGACTCAAGGGTATGCTTACTGGTCCTATTACCGGCTTTTCCCCTCCTGGAACATCGTCGGCTCCGAGATGGCAAACACTCCGGGGACATGGACTGTGCGTCTGCATGTGGATGGTGACTACAAGGAATCGATCTCGTTTGTTCTCGGCTACCTGCTGGTTCAACACATAATGTCTGAGGATGTTCAAGCCACCCCCCCCTACAATCCTGTCAATCCGAAAAAGATCTTCGATCAGACCAATGCGAAGGCGACGACCTGGGCGAACATTCTCAAGATATCCAATCCTCTGAAGCTGAAGTGGGTGTTTTATGAACCCAACGGTTCCCAG
The DNA here is from genome assembly GCA_035495315.1 of Candidatus Limnocylindrales bacterium. Classification (GTDB taxonomy): domain Bacteria; phylum Verrucomicrobiota; class Verrucomicrobiia; order Limisphaerales; family UBA8199; genus DATJGF01. The sequence goes on along the minus strand of DATJGF010000241.1, from coordinate 25,344 downwards.
TTTACAACTGCGACGTACGATATTCCTGATCCGCAGGCGTCGGGTCTGCAGTATTTCACCTATTATGACACATGGGGCTGGCTGAATATTGCAGGAACAGCCGCCGCGTCAAAATGCGGCGATTGGGCGGTCGACGTGTTTATCGCCGACGCGAACGGAGCGTTTCAAAAGCAGTATGAAGATTTCTTTTCGATCATCGAAAATCCGCCGATACTGCCCGCGTGCGACGTGTCACACAACCCGGGTGTGCCGATTGAAACTGAAGCTATCAGCCTGAACTTGGCAGCGACCGATAACACGTATCTGAAGTCGGTCGTGCTCTACTGGAATGATGGCGCACTGCAAAGCAAGACCTGGGACAATATTGCTTCCAACTCCTTCAGCCAGTCGCTGACGATTGGCGGCTATCCAGCCGGCAAGCAGGTGGATTATTGGGCGGTGGCCACCGATACTTCAGGCAATACCTACGAGGGGGTGCATCATACGGTGGTCGTGCAATCGGAGAGCGTCAGCAATCCACAGATGCCAAGCGGGACGAACACGGCCGCATGGCGTCAGCTCGTGCAATTCACGACCGGTGGCAGCACGACGACCTTGGGGGAGGTTGTGGAGTATCAATTTGATTGGGGTGACGGTCAGCAATCGGCTTATGGCTTAGCGACGCAAAGTCATTTTTGGAACGCCGGCGGCACCTATGCGATCCGGGCAAGGGCGCGCAGCCAACTCCGCACGGGCCGGGTTTCGGATTGGTCGCCGCCGGCGTCGTTAACCGTACCGGCGCCCGTGTTGCCGCAGCTTAGGATACAAGTCGTTAATGGGTACATCCAGGTATCGTGGCCAACGAATCCGGCGGGCTTTTTCCTGCAGAAGGCGAACGGTGTGGCAACCAACTCGGTGTGGGCCATGGTGCCAGGGGCGACGGTGATTGGCACCAACTATGTCGTGACAGAGAGTATGACGAGCCCCGTTCGCTTTTACCGGCTCAATAACTGAAGACTGGCGCTCGGATTTCGGGTTCGGATTTGCTGGCCCGCTCAGCGAGCAAGCCCTACCGCCGCAACAACTCATTCAGTTTGCGAAGCACTTGGAAGGCGTCTGCGACGTAAAGCACATCCGCTTTGCCGCGCGCCCAACCGCAATTGGGGTCGAGACTGATGGCGCGGCGTTCGTTGATGAAGCGCCAGCCGACCGTGTGAGGTTCTTCACCGTGGCAGCAGGTCGAAAGGCCTTTCGGATGGCGCGGCGTTGAGCCCGTCTGGCCGATTTGGTTCAGATGAGAAAGGAAGGAGAGTGCCTGCTGTCCTTCGCCGCCGAGATCGACCAGCGATTTGCTGCTGCCGAGCGAGGCGCGGGTGGTCTTGAGAAAATCGAGGATCAGCTTTTCGGCTTCGGCGAGGTGGGCCTGGCCATCAGCTTGCTTTTTGGTCCACCCGGCACCGGCGACGAACAGCAGTTTGGCATCGGGCCGGATGGTTTGTGCGTCAGACTTCGGCTCGCGAATGCCGATGGAGGTTGTTCGTTTGCACGAATCGGAAACTCCAACACTGACTGGTTCGACTTTGGCGGGGGCGGGGCCGCATTCGCACGGAGAAATGCTGCCTGGGTCAACTAGAATAAACCACGGGCGCTGTGCACGGGTTAACGTGCTTTCGATTCGTTGACGGTAGTACCAGCGCGTGATGGCGGGTTTGCCCTCCGACTCGAGCACTCCGGTGACATGCGTATCAATCCGACCTCCGAGCCGCTGCGCGACGCCAGCGAGGACCCGGTTCCAGCGTGAGGTAGCCGGCGCGACGACCAGGCTTGCGCCTGCGGCCTTGCAGATCGCCGCTGCTGCAGCAGCATCTGTCGCGTAACGCGGCTGGGAAAACTCGGGACTCGTCACGCCGAAATATTTTGTTACCGGGCAGGAGGCGATGGAATCAGCTGCCGCCTGAACCTTATCGCCGACCAGTCCCATCACGAGAGTCGAGCCGGGGATGGACTTGTTCAGAGTTCGCGCGGCGCGCAACGCTTCGCGCGCGGAACCGGCCAGGGAACCGTCAGCTTCGGTGTGAGCCAGGACAAGAATCGTTTCCATGACGTTCGTTATTTATTGATCCACTCGACGAGCTCGCGCGCGATATCGTCGGGTGCCTTGTCTTTGACGATCTTTGTTTCGCGCAGCTGTTTTGGAAGCGCGACGCTGGCGAATTTCAAACCTTCGCTCGGCAGCTTCGCCGGTTTGGCCTTTTGCAGGGCCGGCATCATCGTGCGCATGTTGGTCATCCCGAGCTGCGGGTTGTTTTTCGGTTCGGGCAGATTTCCTGTTGCCCAGGCGAGCACTGCGGGCGGACCGGCACAACGTGAGGCGACGTACCTGCCGGCTTCGATGCGTTCGAGGATTTCGAGCGAGCCGTCGGGATTGACTTTAAGTTCATCGACACCCTGGAATTGGTCCACGATGCCGAGGCGTTCACCGACCATTTGCAGGGTTGCACCAGCACCACGCGAAGCGGATTCCCAACCGCCGAAGAGCAGCAACCGGGAGTTGTCCAGGCCTGCAATAGTCTGAATAGCTTCGGCGAGAGCGGCGGCGACTTCTGAAGCTTCAGTGAAACCGCTGGCGGAAGCGTCGACGGCAACGAAATCGAACTGCGCCTTTTGGGCGACGGTCATCATGACTTGTTGGAGCTTGGCCTTTGGGCCAAGGCTGACGAGCCAGACCTTGCTGCCGGGGGCGTTTTTTGCGAGGTGGGTAGCTTCGTAGAGGGCGTGGCTGGCCCAGGGATCGAGCACAGCCGGCAGCATCATTTCATTTTTCAGCACTGGACCGGCGGAGGTCGTGAGCGGTTCGAGTGTTTGCAGAGGATCGGGAACGATCCCGGCGCAGACGACGATTTGGTACGCAGTGCTCATGTGAGTATTCAATTCTCAGCGGAGTGCAAGCCGCCAGTCCCGGCGGAAAAACAGATCCCACTGTGTTCCAGATTTTGCGGGGACGCCGAGGCGCAATTCCAAAGGCAGGCGCCGCAATGAACGCACTTTTCGCGATCGAAATTCGGCACCCCATGCTCACCCGGCGTAATCGCCTGCCCGGAGCAGAGCTCGACGCAAAGTTTGGTGCCACAGCGTTCGCAGAGATTCGGAAAGGGAAAGGCGACATGATCGGCAAAACCGGCAGGCGCCTGGACCTTGCCGCCGAGCAGCAGGGCGTCCTGGTGCGAGACGAGCAGTTGGCCATCGTAGGGGATCGCGGGCCATCCGGCGCGTTCCATGAGGGCGGCGTGTGCGGAAACTCCGCGCGCGTAACATTCATCCCGAATGCGTTGCACCTCGGCGCGGGGAATGCGGCCACGGTAGTACTCTTCGAGCGAAGGAATCCGCTCCCACGGGCGGAGCGGCTTGCCGGGAATAGCGAGCCGCCCACCGCTTAGGCCGGTTAGGGCCATGCCCAGCATGCCGGCCAGGACACCGTGTTGGAAACCGTTGCGCGATTTTTCGGCGACCAGCGATTCTTGTTCGAGCCAACTGGCGCGGCGGCGTTGGACGTAAGTGGTCTCGAGATTCTCTTTTGTGAACGGCTTTTTGTGCCGAAGCAACTCGAGCACGCCCTCGGCGAGTTGTGTGCCGGTTGCCCATGCCTCATCCACACCCGACCCGGTTAGGACGTTGGTACTGCCGCTGCCTTCGCCAATGCGTGCGTAGCCGTTGCCGACGAGGTGAGGTTCGCCTTTGCGGCCGGATTCACCGAGGGTTTTTGCGCCCCAAGACCGCAGTTTTCCGCCTTTCAGGAAACGCCATAGGTAAGGGTGCAACATCCAGTGCTGGAGATAGCGGTAGGTCGTGCGCACCGGGCTGTCGAACCAAGATGGGACAAGAATGCCGATCGACGCGATGCGATCGGGGTGGACGTAAAGGAATCCAAAAATTTCGGGCTCGGGATAACCGAACGTGTGGAGCACCGTGCCGGATTTGAGCGGAGTATTCTCCGGCAGATCGACGACGAATTTCATGCCGACGGCCCAGTCGCGCGTGTGGTGATGCTCCGGCAGACCGAAAACATCATCGAGTTGGCGTCCAACGGGTCCGACGGGTCCGTCACCAACAACCGTCAACGCGGCGTGGAGGTCCATGCCTGGAGTAAAACCGTCGGCAGGTTCGCCGATTTTGTCGACGCCCTGGTCGACGAGGCGAACGCCGACAACTCGTTGTTCCTCGATGAGGGCTTGGGCGACCGGAGTGCCGGGCCAGATCTGGACCGTGCCGGTGCCTTGGACCTGAGCGCCGACCCATTGCATGAACTGGCCCATCGAAAAGACTATACCGCCGTGTTTGTGGAGGAAGCCGGGGGTCCAGGGCAGGCTGAGCGCATCAAGCTCAAACGGCAGCACGCCTTTGAGAGCTTGAACAAAAGAGTCGATTGTCTGCAGCGAAAGTGGGCGACGGCTCGTGCCGATGGGATCAAGCAAATATAGGACTTTTTCTTCAGTCACTGGGGCCGACATTGGGATGCCTGCGCTGTCAAGATCCGGAATGCTGGTGCGTAACGCTTGCGCTTTGGTGACCACACCCGAGACACCAAAGCCGACGTCATCGGCTCGTTCGTAGCAAAGGACTTGAAGGGGCAAGCCGGGGGCGACAGCGCTCTCGAAGGCGGGAGTGCCATCGGGATTGGTGAGCTGACGCGAGAGGGTCCACAGGAAGCCGGCGGTCGCCGGGCCGAACCCGACGCAGACGATGTCAGCATCCATGCGCTGCCGCTCGTAGCGGCAGGCGTCTCGCCTGCCGTAGAGCCGGGCATCTTGCCCGGCGAGTCCGGCGGCTCCGGCAGCATCGTGCCCAGCGGCATCTCGCCCCGCGGAGTAACCTGGTGTCGTTCTCATTGGTTCAGTTACTTTGCGATCGTTCAACCGGAAGCGACGTGATCCAGAGCAGCCTCAACCCGGGCGGCGGGACGCCGCCCTCTACGTCAGGCGAGACGCCTGACGCTACTGTTGGGCGGCAAACCATGTGCGTCATCTTCTTCATGGTTTGTGCAGACTAAACCGGATAATCCAAGGCTTCGCGGGTCATGACTTTGGTGAGGGATTCGGCAGCGCGATCTTTGGCGAGGCGACAGCCAGTGAGGCAAGTATCAAGCTTGGCGCGCAGGGCAACAAAGGGTTCCAGGCCGGTGCATTGGACGCATGGTCCGGCTTTCATCGGATGGTCTTCACCAGATTCGGCCACATCGGAATAGGCGCGGGCTGAGCCGTCGATGCCAGGGATAATCCCTTCGAGCGTGGTGAGTTCTTCGGCGTTGTAACAACTGCGACAGCTCGCATCATCCCATGCCGGATGCCGGTTGTAACCGTGAACGATCTCCGCTGTGATGCGTCCGACTTCGCCGGCCGCGCGGGCCGCCTGGACGTGGCAGAGGTCGGTAAAGAAGGCAATCGTTCCGGCGAGGCCGTCGGCCAGGGCGGGATTGTCCGCACCTTTGGTCTCCAATTCAATGACGTCGAGAATGAATTGGCGAGCAGCCAGCAACCAGCAGAGCGCATCGGCGAGCGGGAAGGTGACCCCTTGACGGGTTTTGTGATAGAGCTTCGCGCCATCGGCATCGGTCGCGTTCTGGACGTGTTGCAGGGTCCAGAGCCAGAGTTTCATCGCGGTGCCGAGGGCACAAGCGTCGGTGCCCGGTCGATCGGAGGCGATCCGTTTCATCTCGACGATCCATTGTTTGAACTGCGCCAGGAACAGTTCGTTGGTCATGGTGATCGAGAGTTGGAGTCGCTGCACGGCCTCGGGTCCCTCGTAAGTCGCTTCGAGTTGAGCATCCATCCATTTCTGGCCGAGGAAACCGGGGCAATCCTCGGTGACACCGTAGCCACCCATGAGACTGACTGCTTCGCGCATCATGGTAGCCCCGTAGCCCGTGTTCCACAATTTGCAGGCGGGGCAGAGGACGTTGGCAAGGGCATCGAGTTGGGCAAAGCGGGGCAGCGCCTCCTCGATCGTGTCGTGGGCCTTGAATGAGGCGAGCGCAGACTGCTGGGCCTTGGCCAACTCTTTGAACGCGGCGCGGCCGGTCAGTTTCTTTTCAGCGAGGATGCGATCCTTTTCTTTTTCGAGCGGGTCAAGCGCATCGAACAGGCGGGCGGCCTCAAAGCCGAGCGACGCGCTGGCTTCACCGGTCGCCCAGATATCAACCAGCCGATGCAGCGCATCTTGTTTTTGCTGAATGCCCAGTTCGTACCTTGGTGTGCCGGGTGCGCCTTGTCCGCCGCGGAAACGCCGCCGTTGGTAAAGAATAACAGGCTCGACCGCCGAGAGTAGCTTGGCGGCAGTCATCAGGCCGACGGTGACGCGGGTGCGCCGGAAAACGGCTTCGATGATCTCGCTGTGAGAATAATTGGGAATGATGACACCGTTCTGGATGGTATACCCGCCAACGATCCGGTTTGCCGGTACCTTGAGATTAAAGATCGGATCATTTGTGGAGGAAAGCTGGTGCACGAGTTTTTTCGTCGGCGTGCCGCGGTCCCAGATTCCGGGATCACCTTCCTCCAGAATGATCATACAACTGCCTTTGAGTTTGGGATCATCGGATTCGACGGCGGCAGTGACGACGTTGGCAAACCCCATGTTCGTGATAAAACGACCGCGTTTGTCGATCTGCAATAACGGCTCCTGGCCATCCGTCCAATCCGCGACGCGCACCTTGCCGGCCAGCATGCCGGTCTCGACACCAACAAATGGGATCGGTTCAGTCAGTGCGAATGCGGCGCGCACCTGTTTGCGGTTTTCTCCGGGCTTAACCGGGAGCGCGCCAGCGACATATTTGTCGCGTTGTTCTGGCGTGCCCTTTTCGTGGATTGGCGCGAGGCCGAGATTGCCGGCGAGACTCCCCGTCGCAGCACCGGCATCGACCCAGGCCAGTTCGAAAGCGATTAAAGCGAGCGCGAGGTTTTTCGGACCTTCAATGAACCCGCCGTATTGTGGGTCGAGGAAGGCAGCGGTGATGCCGCTCTCGTCAAAGTGTGGCAGCAAGCTCGCCTTTTCCGGCGTCCAATCGTGGGAGTTGCGTCCGCCGGCGGCGACGAGCCTGGCGACTGGGCCGCGGGCGACGGTTCGTGCGCCCTGGACGAGCATGTGCAGCTCGTAGCGGTCGGCGAAACGCCACATCAGCTGGCGGAGATCGTCATTCGGCAAGGTGCGCAGGGTCTCAACGGCAGGGCTGGTCGCGGTGGCTGGCATAGTATTAAGTTGGTTTCGGGGTGTCCGCCGGCGGCGAAAGGACGAAAGGCACAGGCGACACAACGCCCAGTTTGGAAGCGGATAGTAGAGCGGTGGAGAGCTACGGAACGACCTATCTATTGCCATTCTTCAAACAATTTTTGCTCATCTTTTGCGGACAGAGGTCGGGGTGCAAAGGACGGAGGTCACGGACACCTTCTTTTTTGGGTGCAATGTGGTGCAATGTAGTGCAAAGCGGTGCAATCCAGTGCAAAGAGTAAAGCGAAAAGAGTGGAGGCCTGAAGCAGTGGTCGCGGTATGGCAATTTTCATACCTGGCATTTATAGCAGGAGCACTTGGACAAATACTGTCCATTGCAAAGAAAAAATCGCTACTGGAGATTATAGGAGTTATATCGCCAGCATAAGGTATTGGTGTCAGTGAAGGTTGCGGCTGGATAGATCGGGCTACCAGGCGTTCATGGGATCATCGCCAGGAAGAGGAACACGACGAAAACGACGAGATGCACGGCCCCCTGGAGCACGGTGGCGCGGCCCCCGACCAGGGTCATCGAGGAAAGGAGGAGACTCAATGCCAGCAGGGCGACTTCTTTGGGTGGCAGGCCCAAGGCGAGCGGGAACTGGAGAGCAATAGAAGTCACGGCTACTGCCGGGATCGTCAAGCCGATGGTAGCCAGGGCGGAGCCCAGCGCGAGATTAAAGCTGATTTGCATCCGGTTGCGCAGGGCCGCCCTGACGGCAGCCGAAGTTTCGGGCAACAACACAAGCAAGGCGATGGCGATGCCGACGACTTCCTGGGGCATTCCCGCCGCTTCGACCACACGTTCGATACTTGGAGCCAGCACCTTGGCCAGACCAACGACGGCGACAAGTGAAGGCAGTAACAGGGCCACACTGAACCATGCAATCGCCGGAGGCGGAGCCGCGTGCGCATCCTCGGAGTCGCTACCTTCGGGCAGGAAGAAGCCCCGATGACGCGCAGTTTGCACGAAGAGGAATACGGCGTAGAGGACGAGCGAAACCACACCGGCAAAGATGAGCTGCGCAGTGCTGAACGTTGGTCCGGGGGTCGAGGTGGTCAGCGTTGGCAACACCAACGTCAGCGTCGTGAGGGTGGCCAGGACGGCGAGTGCCGGGGTGGTTCCCTCCACGCGGAACACCAGAACGTGGTGTCGCAGGCTACCGGTCAGCAGGCAGAGGCCGACGACGCCGTTGAGGATAATCATCACGGTCGCAAACACCGTGTCGCGGGCCAGCGTACTTGCCGCGGAGCCGGCGGAGCGCATCATCGAGACGATGAGAGACACCTCGATGACGGTGATCGCGAGAGCGAGCACCAGCGTCCCGAAGGGTTCGCCGACTCGATGCGCTATAACTTCGGCATGATGGACTGCGGCTATTACTGAAGCGAGCAGCGCACCGGATGCACATGAGAGCAAAAGCCATCCCGGCGAGCCTCCACTGACTGCCAGGATGGCGCAGGCGACAATAGGCACCGCGACGCTCCAAATCGGCATTCTTTTGATTAATCTCCAGTTCATCGGGTTTTGTGTCGGCGCACAGCGATCGAAAGCGCGATAGCGGGATCACCATAGCGGACTCAGAAATGTTCTCCCCCGCTACACACCCGGCATCTCGTGCTCCAGTTTATAGGTGCTGTAGATGGTCAAGCTGCGCTGGGGAAGCGTGTCCCGCCATTCGGCGGTCCCAGTGCCGGTTGAAAACTCACGCTGTGGGTTGATATGCACGTCGGCCCGATCGTATTCGGCTTCGCCGTATCGATATCGATAGAACATTGCGGCCTTGGGCAGGCCTTGCACCACCAACTTCAACTGAAAATCGGCGGATGCGTCGTTGACAATGGCCAACGTCAGCTCCCCGGCAGGGCTGCGAAAGGCGGCGCAAAAAACCCGTTGCCACTTGCCGAGTTGGCCCTCGGCGACACGAGTCCCCAGTACGTCGGAATGTTTGGCTGTAAAACGACTGAGCAGGCCCAGGCAGAAGTAGCTATTGGGATGGGGCGAGTAATCGGCGAGCAATCGCTTGCGCTCCCGGTCCCAGGTGTCGACGAGTTGCCACTGGCCGTCGAGGTCGCCGCGGTTGAGGAAGCTCCAACGGTTGAATCCGTCGACGCCGGCGGTGGCCAGGCGAAGCACCAATTCGCTGCCGGCCAGCACCGACGGTGGGGTGCTCGGGCCGGGCTTGTCCGGCAACCAGCCGTAAGCCATCGTGCCGAACTCGGACAGGAACAAAGGTTTGTTTTGCGCGTGCGCGAACTGTGCCCATACCGCCGCGTTGTCCGCTTCCTTGGTGATATGTCCTTCGGAGCGCACATCAAAGTCGGCGCCGTAATCATGAAAATCGTAGGCCCCAAGCAGGTGGAGGTAATCATAGCCTCCGGGCACATTGGCTGGGAAGCCGGTGGTCGTGTCCGGGCCGGACAAGGGTAAGGCCAGCCCGCGCTGATCAAGCGCCTTGCGCAACGCCGCCAGGCCCGGCCCGATCGAGAGTGGCTTATTGGGTGGGGCCTGCCACCACGAGAAGTCTGCATCCGGCTCGTTATTGATGCAAAGCCACTTGATACAGGTGTAGCTGCGTTTTTTGATGAGATGCTCCATCAGCGTCGCCAAGCCGTCGGCGAACGCGTTTAGATCAGTCGGCGCGCTGTGGACACGCCCCACCGGATCGTCGCGAAACTCCGGGTAGGCCAGCCACGCGGCATTGCACCACATCTGCTGAAAAAACACCTCCGCGTCGTGCTTCTGATTCCAGTCGAGGATGCGGTAGAGGATGCGCATTTCCGAGTTGTCGAAAGTGAACCTGTCACGCTCGGGTTCATAAACGCGTTGCTCGATCTCGACGCGGTTCCAATCCAATCCCAGCCAACTGGCATGCCGGTAGATTTGCTGCCATGCCCGCTCATCCTCAGCCGGAGGATAGGCGCCCCAACCGCTGCCACCATGGCTGTGGCTGGTGAAGACCGGATGTTTGACCCCGTAGGGGATCGGCGTTTCCATCGCGTGCCAGGACGCCCCCAAGCCGCCACGCAACGTGTTGACGACCTTGGCGCAATCCACTGTCACCACAACCGGGCTGCTGGGTGCGGTGACGGCGGCGGACATGAGCTCGGCTTGGACCAAAGGCAACACGACCAAAGCTGCGTGAAGAATTCGCTGTTTAATGTTCACCTGATTGATGAACCAAAGCCAAAGGGCACAAGCCCGTGAACTTTGGTCTGTTCCTATTCGCGACAAAGTGGAGCCCTTGGTTCCGGTCCGAGGAGGCAACCGCTTCAGGCACTCTTGACGGCCTCGGCATTGATTTCAATGGTGACCTCTTCGCCTACCATCACGCCGCCGGTTTCCATAACGGCATTGAACTTCATCCCGTAATCCTTGCGATTTACCGTGGTCTTTGCTTCAAGCCCAATGCGGGAGTTTCCCTGTGGGTCTTTTATCGGGCCACTTACCGTGACTGGCACGCGCAGTTCCTTGGTCACGCCGCGCATGGTGAAATCGCCAATCAAGACGGTCTGGTCACCGCTCTTTTCAACACGCTTGCTTTTGAACGTAATCTCGGGGTACTTGGCGGCCTCGAAGAAGTCGGCCGTGCGCAGGTGATTATCGCGCTTCTCAATGCCGGTGTTGACGCTCTTGACCTGGATGGTGGCCGTCGCTTCCTTGATGGTGCCGTTGTCCAGCACCACCGAGCCGGCGAATTCGTCGAAATGGCCTTTGACGTTGCTGACGCCCATGTGGCGGACGGAGAAGCCGACGCTGGTGTGGGCGGGGTCGATTTTGTAGTTATCAGCCGCGTTGGCGTGTGATAGCAGCAAGAACGTCGCGGCGGTTAATCCCGACAATGTTTTGTTTCGCATATTAGTTTCTTGGTTTTGGCAAGTGTGGAGTACTACAGGAAAAGGAGTCCAGTCATTGCGTATTTGGTGTTGGTTATTGCTTCCGGTAGAAACATGCCCGAGTCATGTGACAGCAACAAGCCGGGATTGAAGGTCCCAGACTCTTAATGATTGGTCGGGAAGCCGGTCGGCTCGAACTTAATTACCGTCCCATCGATATTCGTAGCCTACCGGCGGCTCGTAGCTGCAGGGATCAGAATCTGAAATTCCATCCCAATAAATCCGCGTGAAGCCGCTGTGCCCATCGACGAAGGCGAGCATGTCCCTGGCGTTAGGATAATCTTCATTGACGACCGGATGCCAGGAACCACCGAAGAACGCGGGCCATTCACCGGCCATGACTGCTTTGGCGGGATTTCTAATCGCACTAAGCCTCTGACCGGTGATGCGACCGATAGCTCCCGGCCCAACTTCAAAACCATTGAAGGTATAGCTGGTGAAGGCGTGCCCGATTTGAGTTTGCAGGAGTCGGTCAGAGGGGCAGGTGAATACTTTTTCAGTTGGAGAGGCCGGGCCAGTTAGACTGAGATAGCCCTTTACGAGTTGCTTGTAATAGGCACCGACACCATTGGGATAAGGATTGGGATCGGGAAGAACAGGCAAAACGTCTTCCCAGTCGTCCGCATACTGCCGAATTGCGATGTTGACCTGGCGGAGATTGTTGCAGCAGGCGGTGCGGCGCGCTTTCTCTTTGGCTTGGCTGAGGGCAGGCAGCAGCAACGCAGAAAGGATTCCAATAATGGCGATGACCACCAGCAGTTCGACCAGAGTAAAAGCGCGTTGGTACTTCATAACATCCGCCATCGCATCACAGGTCGCCTTCCTGTTTCCAGTCGTTGCCGATTTTTTGCATGACGACAATGACTTTACCGCTATGGAGCCCGTCGGCGGAAGGTGTGGCATGAATGTGCAGGTGAACTTCACTGTCGGAGATGACCTCCTTCTGTGTAATCTTGTACCCCTTGAGGGCATTGGCCCAGGCCTTCGCGTCGCGACTGATCTCTTCGTCTGATTTCCCGGCCATTTTGCTCTCGAACCGTTTCGCCTGTTCGGAGGTGCAAGCGGCCAGGAAGCCCTTGAAATCTCCACGACTGCCCGCCCAAAGCATCGATTGGACTGACGCTTCAGGGGTAGCATAGCCGGCAAAGGCGAAGCTTGGGGATTCGGCCCTGGCCTTGGCCTGCTGTAGGGTGACGGTCGCGCTGCCGGCGGCCACAAGCGCAATAGCGCCGACCACAACTGCGGTTTTAAGTTTCGTCCATGCCATAACTTTCAAGGTCGTTTCAATTAAGGTTAAAGTTGAGGTGGTTACAGTCGCTCCCTTGACGGCGGCGACAGTGGCGGAAGTCGCCAGCCCAATTGGGGCGGCTTGAACGGAATGGGCCGAGATCGCTGCGGCAATTGCGGCAGCCGAAAGCGTCAGCCCGCGTTTTGTAAACAACACCCGCAGTTTCTCCAACGCTCGATTCACCCGCATCTTGGCGCCCGCTTCAGTGGTGCCCAAGGCGGAGCTGATCTCCTTGAAGCTCCGGTCTTCAAAAAATCGCAGCACTAGAGCGTTCTGATCTTTTTCTCCGAGCTGGCCAATAGCCGTTTCCAACAGGGGCTCAATTTCCCTCCAGGAATCGGCTTCGGTTTCGTTCAATTGCGATAGCATATAGGCCTGTTCCCGATCCTGACGGCGCCGCCGCAGGGTCAATGCTTTGGCGGCAGCATATCGTGTGGTACGGTAAAGCCAGCCGGAGACCACTGTTTTGGAACCGAGCGAACCGGCCTTACGCGCCAAAATGATGAAGACGGTTTGGGTCACCTCCTCGGCCAGGTGTGTGTCGCGCACATGGCGCAACGCGACGGAATAGACCAAGTTGACATGCCGCGACACGAGGGTGGCGAAGGCCTCCTCGGATTTGCATCGTGCGTACTGTCGCACGAGGTTGATGTCATCGATCATCATTCCATTTATACATCCACGCCGAACTGAAAAAGTAACAAAAAACTGCTGGGTCTTGACGCTGGACAAATAGCGTGCACTGAGGCAAGCGCTTTCCGCTCTTTTCATTTCGAGGTTTGGACTAATAGAGAGCTTCAGACCGGCCACTGTTCGCCGAGCGCGATATAGTTGCCGGATGCGGTGTCGCGGGCGTGCGGTGGGGGGCCCGCGCGATGATCCGTGTCGAGTTATTTCGGACCGGCAGGGGCTTGCATTTTGCTCCAGATATCCTTGGCCAGTTTGGCCTGAATCGCTTGCTGTTGCTGATAGTTTTCCAATTGCGCGGGGGTCAAAATGGGCTCGAGGGCCTTGGCCTTTTGGTCCAGAGTCCATTGCATCACTTCAGCCTGGTTGGTCGAAGGCGGGGGCTTGGCGTTGCCGGTCAGTTGATTGAAGTTAACGTCGTACAATGCGGCAAAAGCTCGATCCTGTTGGTCGGAATTTAGGCCCACGATGGCCTGCAGTTGCATCAGTTCGGAATTGGCAGCCATTCGCGCATTATAGGCCGCTTCCTCCTGTTGATAGTTTGGATAGGCGGCCTTCTGTTCCTCCGTCAGGAGCGCTTTGATTTGCTCGTCCGGATTGCCCGCGCGCTTGCCCAGCCGGGCCAACTCGTCTTTGTCCAATTTCCCCGAAAAGGCCTGCTGCATTCCGGCGGACATCGCCTCCGCCTGTCGCGTCAGAGTTTCACGGGCAGCCTGCTCCTGCTCAGGAGTAAGGTTCACGTTCGCCTTCAGGCGGGACAACCGGCCCTCGATTTGTTGCTGCATCGCCAGTTTCATCGCGTCGGCCATCGCGCCGGATATGGGATTGGTTCCGGGCTCGATTGACTGCCGGGTGAGTTGCGCGCGAAGGGTTTCGGCCTCGGCATTTGCGCGTCGCGCCACACCGGCCATCCCGCGCAAGCGGAGCAACTCCGGCTCGGTTTGCGCCTGCCATTGCCTCAAGCGTGCCAGGTCGGCCTGGTCTGCCTCGACCTTACGGAGGCGCTCGATTTCACCACGCAAGGAGGCAAGTTCATTTTTTTGCCCGGCCACGTCCGCTTCATGGGCGCGGAGTTGTGCATTCTCGGACCGGACATGTTGCAGGCGAGTCTGTTGCCAAGCCGGTGTCGCAATGCCGGCAACAACCAGGGTGCCGATCAGGGTGGCTTTGGAAGTAGTCATAAGCTTGATGAGAGTTATCGTCGTCGAACCGGCAGCGACTCCGCCCGCCAAAGCTGAGCTGGCGATAGTCGCCGCCAAAGCCTCAGGCGCCGGAGTGACTACGCCGAGGGTCAAGGCCGCAGCCAGCCCGGCAACGGTTGAAGTGATGCCGCGCCGCGCGAGCAGCTCACGCAACTTGTCCAGCGCCCGGTCCACACGCATTCGGGCGGCATTTTCCTTCAGCCCAAGGGCGATCCCGACTTCGCGCAAACTCCGGTTCTCGAGGAACCGCAAGACCAGTGCCGTTCGCTCAGCTTCATGCAACTGGTGCAGCGCGTCGTCCAGCACCGGACGGACCTGCTGCCAAACCTGGTCCGGCGCCTCCTCAGCTAACAGCTCATTCATTCTCTGGGCCTCCACTTCGCGGCACTTCCGGCGTTGCTCGGTGCGCCGCAGGTTGGCAGCCAACAGGCGCACGGTGGTGTACAGCCATCCGGCCAGTGATGGATGGGCCAGGAGCCTGATCGATTTGCGCGCCAATTCCGTGAACACCGCCTGCGAAAGGTCCTCCGCCAGGGCCCGATCCCCATTCGTCTGCCGTAGAGCGGCCGAATAGACCAGGTTCAGGTGCTCAGCGACCAGTTGGGTAAAAGCGCCTTCGGAGCGTTCTTGCACGTACTGCCGCAGAAGTTCTTTGTCGTCATGCATCTGACTTCATAAAGGATATGTGCGCCGGCGATGAAAAGCGCACAACAAAAGTGAGCAGATATTTTAGTGTGCCTAATGTATCTAATAAACCTCCCTGGAGGCTGAGATCGTCAGAATCCGTGAATCTGGTGTCGATAGCTCCGACTGAAATGGTCAGACGCACGCGGAAAGTCGTGGCCTTGTGCAGACTGAAAGTCTGCGGTACGGCAGAGTGAAACTCTGCGCTACGAGATACGGCGGTTCACTTCTCCACCATCACGGGGCAACTGGGGGCTGGAGGAATGGGCACCGGGTTAATTCGGATCTGTTCGAGCAAATGATCGACGGCGGCTTTTAACTGGGCGTCGTCGCCGAGGAACGTCGCGTGCGGGAGATTGTCGACGACGATGTCGGGGTCGACGCCGTGGCCTTCGATGAGCCATTTGCCTTCGGGACCATAGACACCGACTTCAGCGGCGGAGGCGATGCCGCGATCGACCAGCCAATTATCGAAGGAGAGCCAGATCTCACCGCCCCAGGTGCGAGTACCTATGACCTTGCCGAGGCCGAGGCGTTTAAATCCCTCGCTGAAGGCCTCGCCGTCGGAAGCGGTCCCTTCGTCACACAAGGCGACCATATGGCCACGGAAGGCATATTGCATGTTCCAGATGGGGTTGCCGACGCGCGGTTGCCAGTAAAACCAGGCCTTGCGCAACAGCTTGCCGAGGATCCAGCTGTCGATATTGCCACCATGGTTGTGGCGGACGTCGACGATGAGTCCCTGCCGATTAAAAATTGGATAATAGTTTCGTGCCCAGGCGGCGATGTCGTTAGCGCCCATCGCGCGGAGGTGCACGTAGCCGATTTGGCCTTTGCCCCATTCTTCGACCTTTTGGCGGCGGGTGTATTCCCAGTCGTCATAACGGAGGTCGAACTCTTTTTCGAGGGCGACCGGGACGGCGATGATGTCTTTGGGTGCATTAGTTTGTGGGGTTTTGACGCTGAGCAAGACCTGGCGCCCGGCCTGGTTGCGGAGCAGGGAGGAGGGATCGGTGACCGACAACGTGGAGACGCCGTTAATAGCCAGCAGGACGGAACCCTCGTCGATATTTACGGTCGGGCGCGCGAGCGGCGACCAGCGCTCAGGATAATCCAGCTCGGATTTATAGATATGATCGACGCGGTAGCCACGCTGGGCCTCATCGCGAACCAACCGCGCGCCAAGTCCGGCCGATTTGATCTGGTCACTGCCTTCGCGAAAATCACCGCCGACGACAAAGATATGCAGAGCCGAGAGTTCACCCACCATGTCGGCGATGAGATCGCTCAGTTCAGCGCGGTCGGTGACGCGCGTCGCCAGCGGCAGGTACTTGTCTCGCATCGCCGGCCAATCGACACCGTGCATGTTGCGGTCGTAGAAGTAGTCGCGCATCAAGCGCCAGGCTTCGACGAACATCTGCTGCCACTCGTGCCGCGGGTTAACCGGGAAAGTCCAATTCTTCAGATCGACACTCTTTTCCAATTTGATTTCTGCGGTGGCAGCGACGATGTAAAGGTCGTCGCCTTTAGCGATCAGCAGCTTTTTGCCGTCATCGGACAATTGGTAATCTTTGATTTCCTCAAGCACGGTTTTGAGCTTCGGATCCTCATTAGTGATTTCCAGCGCCCTGAGTTTTGGTTTGGCATCCTCGTCGATTCCCTGTTCCAGGCAGTAGACGTACTTTTCGTTCACGGTCAACTGCTTGTAATTGCCGGGCGCCACCGGCACTTCGAAGATGCGGCCCTCTATGCCGTCCCAGTCGATTTTGACCTCGACGGTTTTATTGGTCTCGCCCGCTGTGGCAGCCAGCTTGGTTTTTTCTCCTCCTGATTTCGCGACTTGGGATGACTCCTCGCTTTTTTGCTCAGCCTTCTCTTCTTTGCCTTTCTCCTTCTCCTTATCTTTATCTTTGTCTTTGTCCTTATCTTTGTCTTTGTCCTTGTCGCCTGGATGGAGTTCGTCTTTGGGTTCGAAAGGCGAGCGTCCGTCTTTCAGCAACGAGACCATATAGAGCTTAACGGACTCATTATAAAATGGCTCTGGAGCGCGAGGTCCCCAGGGACTGCGCACGACCGATTCGATATGGCGCTCGGAGAGCAAATAAATCCATTTGCCGTCTGGACTCCAGAAGGGAGAGAAGCTGTTGACGCGGTCGCTCGTCAGACTCGTCGTTGTGCTGTCCTTCACATGGTAGATTTGGATCTGCGCATAGAGATTGGCGGCGGCGGCGACGTAGGCGAGGTACTGACTGTCCGGCGACCAGCGGAAATCGCCGAATTGGCCGACTTTCGATTGTGCGATGCGTCGGTTGGTTTTGTCGTCGAGGTTCAACAACCAGAGCTCGAGATTTTTATCCTGATACACCACCCATTTGCCGTCGGGTGACGGCAGCGGATCCATGCGGAAGACTTTGCCATCTTTGGTGAGCTGTTCGGGCTGGCCGACGCCGTTGGCAGGGATCTTCTCGAATTCCAACTCACCGGAGCGATCGGACAACGCGATCAGCGATTTGCCATCGGGCAGAAAACGGGCTTCGCGGAACCGCGTGTTGGGGTCACGCGTCGCCTGGACAAACCGCCCCTGGCCGGCGGGCGCGACGAACACCTGACCACGGGCGGTCAACGCGACGCGATCGCCGTCGCGCGAGAGGGCGGTGCCGGTGAGGTACTCGATTGGCTTTTTGACCCATCGCTCGCGCTCCTGGTCGAAGTCGGAAGCCAGGCGGATAGGGACCTGGGAGTCTTTATTGGAGGCAATTTCGTAGACGCGAAGGTCGGCGCCGGCCTGGTAAGCGATGCGTCCTTCGGAAAGTGAGGCGCCTTTAACATCCCAGCCGCGATGATGTGTGTGTTGCCGCAGTTCCAGACCGTCGCGGTTCATGGACCAGATATTCATCGTGCCGTCGCGATCGGTCAGGAAATAAACCCGATCCTGCCACCACATCGGGCACTTGCTGGTGCCGGTGAAGTCGGCCGTTAAGGGGACCGCTTCCGGAGCGTCCAAGGTAAATTTCCAGAGGTGTTGGGCGGTGCCGCCTTTATAGCGCTTGGTGCTGCTGCCCTGGAAGGCAAGGCGGGTGAAGTAGAGGGTCTTGCCGGTAGGCTCGAAGACGCCTTCGTTGGCCTGACTCAAGGGGAGCAACGTGATCGCGGAGGTATTGGGATCGAGGGTGGCGAGTTGCCAATCGGGCAAAGTCGAATGTTGCACCGTGGTAAAAAGGATTTTTCCGTCAGGCGTCCAACCGACGACTCGAACATAGGCGCCCTCGAAGGTGAGACGTTTGGGCAACCCGCAGCTCGACGGCATGAGGTAAACCTCGGTGGGCCCTTCGTATTGAGCGGAATACGCGAGCCATTTGCCGTCGGGCGAAAACGCGGCGCTGGATTCCTCGCCGAGATGACTGGTCAAACGCTCGGCGGTTCCGCCTTTCAGGCCGACGCGCCATAAATCGCCTTCAGCGGTGAAGACGATGGTTTCGCCGTGGATCGCGGGGTGACGATAGTAACCATCGATGGGGGGTAGGTCTTCCGCTGCTAAGACGGTGGTGGTTGCGACTAACCAGGTGAAGACCGATGGGAGCAAAAGGCCTCGAGTGTGGAGCATGAGCGGATCGTACCAAAAAACACTTTTTTTCCAACTTTATTGTGACGAGTTGCCAGCACTCATCGCATAAATCCTAGAAGGATAGAGACGCCGCGCGCCGCGCCGTCCGTTTTCGCGCCGGAATTATCAAGCGGCGTGCCCGGCGGTCGCGCCCCCACCATTTGTGAGATGGTCTAGACGCCTCTGCCCGCTGCAAACGCCTGGGCGACCAGGCTGCCAACCCCATAATAGGCCAGTGTGTCCGGTGTAAAGACGAGGGGCTTCACTTTCGCAATATCCACCAAACCGCTCTTCTCAATGACTGCCTGCTCCGCCTTACATCCACGACTTCCCCGACGAATTGCGTGTGCAAACCGAGCGCGATGACTTGGGCGAGCTTGCATTCCACCACCAGCGCAAACTCCTGCACGTAGGGTGCGTCCACCAGAGTGCTCCTGACAGCTGTAAATTTTGACGCGGCAAACTTATCGACGTCCCTACCCGAGAACAAACCGAAGTAGTCGACCTCTTTGACGTGCTGTTCCGAGGGAATAGAGATGGTGAAGGCTTTGCGCTCCAGAATATTCCCGTAGGTGTAGGTTGCCTGACGCAGCGAAACCGCGACGCACGGTGGTTGAGAACAACAGATGCCACCCCACGACGCGGTCATTACATTGGGTTTGCCCGTCCGGTCATAAGTGCCGACAACGAGGACCGGAGCAGGATAAATAAGGGTTTTGGCTCCGAGAGATTCTTTCATGGCGCGGCGGATTATAGCTTTAGCAATCGGCGGCGCCAAGCTGGAGAGCTGCGAGGGTAGAACGAACAAGTTACCCCGTCTTAGTGGCGGCGCTTGAACCAGGTATGTAGCCGATAAGTGACTGGAGGTTTCACCCCATAGAGGCACCGATCGCCGCGAATAGATTTAAATCCTTCTGCCGGAGGTATTGAGCGTATCGCTCGGAGCGTCATCTCTTTCATGGCGCTCTTTTTTTTGGCGAAGGAATTCAAAGCGCCGGCTCGCTCCAACCGGTGCATTATTGAAAACATGGAAGACGGCAGGCGATATCGATGGCTGAAATAAATTACTCTTTGGAGCAAGCCAGGCACACCTAGAAAAATCGCGCGACATTTTTCTGAAATGGTGTAAGCTGTCGGCAATGAGCCACCGCCGCACCTCCGCCGGCACTCGACGTTTGCGGTTCAGAATCGCAGTCGTTGCTCTTTGGGGGTCCATTGTGGTGTTGGGTATGTTCGAGCTCGCGTTGCAGTATCACAAAAGTTTCCAGTCGATTTCGACCGCTACGCAACCCAACGAGTTTCGAGCCCGAGGTGGCAATTGGTATTTTCGGACGGAACAATGGCGCGCCGACGCGCGCACTCTGGTGGCGGCAGCGCGATGGTGCTTTGAACCCGCTCCTCCATACGCGACTAACCTCGGCTCAGCACCCGCACCAGCCAACACCAACCGGGCAGTCGTCGCCCCGAGCTAAAACCAGGCATTCGGCCTTCCGAAAAACTTTAGGCAACACGCCCCAAGGTCCGCCCCGTAATTGCCCCATTGACCCGATCTACCGTCGACGTACGGTTTTACAATGAACGGCAGACCTTTCTGGCTTTTCTTGTGCGTGTTGAGCGCATACCCCAGCGGCACCCTCAAAGCCCAAGCTCCGGCACCGACATTAGAGGTGCATGCTCCAATTGGCGGGACCAATTTGTCGTTTTTCGCCGGCACTCAGCCGGGTTGGTTTTACACGTTGCAAAGCTCGACTGACCTGTCCAATTGGGTTTCGGTGAGCAGCCTTTTTGCCGATGCCAATGCGCTGAGCTGGACCGATGCGATTGCTGCCGGGCCGGTGTCGAAGTTTTACAGGGCAAAAGTTAACCCGCCCAATCTCGCGGTGGTAACGAATTATAATGGGTGGACCAACGCGGTACTGTTAAATAATGGCCTGGTTGAAGCGTTAGTCATTCCCAATGCGGGGCGTGTGCTGCAATTCAGGTTTGCGGGAAACACGAACGGACCATTTTGGGAGAACCGCAGCTTGTATGGCCGCACCACCAGCTCAACGATCTGGAATACCGAAGGGGCGTTCGGTGGGGACAAGGCGTGGCCTTCGCCGCAGTCTGATTGGGGATGGCCGCCGCCGGTTGGTTTTGATGGCTCAGTTGAACAGGTCGGGATTACCAACGGCATTGCGACCTTGACGACGCCAGTGGATGGGACTTATAAAATTCAGACGACCCGAGTTGTTGAGCTGGGTTTTGACGAGCCGGTGATGCGGATCACGACCACATTCCACCGGACGGCGGCGACGACTCGCACGAATAATCCGGTTGGTATCTGGGTCATCACGCAGTTCCAGGATCCGGTGCGCTGTTATGCGCCGGTGCCGGCGCCCTCTGTTTTTCCCACCGGCTATCATCAACTCGGGACCGGGCTGCCGACACAATTCCAGAATACTAACGGCCTGATCTCGTTCGCGCGCGATCCGGTCAATGCACACAAACTCGGCTTTGACGCCAACGCCCTCGCCTGGGTGGGAACCAATCTTTCAATACGAGTTGACGCGCCGCGGGTCGCTGGTTTGCCTTTGTCGTCATATCCGGACGGCGGCTGCAACACAGAGATTTATACCAACCCGGGCACTAACGCGATGTATGTAGAGTTCGAATCGTTGGGACCACTTTCGAAGCTGCCCGTCGGGGGGCAGATGCAGTTTGTGACGAAGTACAATCTCTTCAACCGGACCGAGTCCACTCCCGAGGCCGAGGCGCGGAAAATTTTGAATCTGCCGAGGTAATCTAACTGTGTCCCGAGGTGGTCGGCGCTATTATTGTCTTTTCGCACTCACAAACGAGAAGTGGCGTTGAAGCCTTCTCGTCCTGGAGTTGTGTCGTGCCTCGAGGATAATGTCTCCGTCACCTGAGGCGGCGATTTGGGCGAGGAACAAACCGTCCTCGGCCACCGGGACTGACTCGCCGTTAGCGCTCAGCGTAGTTCCAGGCTCCGCCCAGCCGTGGAGATCGATCACACAGCCTTTGCCGACGGCATTATATTCGGGCGGGGTGGTTTGGAGCAGCACGCGTGGAGATTGATCCAGAGCAACGGTTTCTTCGATGGCCTGTCGGCGGGCCTGGTAGAGCACCTCAGGATCCTGAGTGTGGCTGTAATAATCCGGAAGGACTCGGGAAGCGATTTCGACCGGACGCTGCCTCGGGTCAATGAATGCGGCGGCGCGTGCGTGCAGATTCCTTTTTATTTCGGCGATCTTGTTTTCGAGCAGCCAAAGGCATTCGTAGTCCTGCACGCCATTGCGCATCTGCTCCCAACGCAGCGAATTGAGGAGGCCGTCTTTTACGGGATAGACGTGCCAACCATCGCCGCGATGTTCACCAGGGGCCTTGATGGGATCGTCGGTCCAGGCGTTAAAGCCCCAGTGAAGGTACCCGCGAAGATTATAGCGGTAGTTGAGCCAGTGCATGAGTCGGCTCTCGATGAGTGGAACGTCAACGGTTTTGTTGAGCAACGAACCACCCTGATAAATGCCGACAGTGTAAAACCAGAGCTCATGGCCCTGGTGTTGGACGGCTTCGAAAGCATTTTGCCAGGTCGCCAAATGGTCTAGTTTCGGGACCCAGATTTCGAGCGCTCCCAGGCAGTGAGGGGTCTCAATCGCATCGATGCGACGAAGCTCCGGAGCGAGGCGATGGACAAAATCGGAAGCGGTGCGCCAAGCCATGATGTTGTGGTCTGAAGGTTCATCGGCGATGTGGAAGACGGTTTTATCGAGCCAGCCTTTCTCGCGCAAGTGCCTGACGAAAGCCGGCAGGAACTCAGGCAGGAACTCCTCGCCGGAAAGGGTGCGGCGGCGACCTTCGGCGTCTCGCACCGGAAATTGGTCGAACACGATTTCGCTGCCAGACCAGCCGCCTTTGCCGAATTGGGCCACAAAGCCGGTCTCGAGCAAGTCCATGCGACCGGTGTCCCAGAACACCGCAGCCATCCGGTCAAACCGGGAGAAGTCGAAATTCAGTTTGCCGTCCGGTGCACTGCGGGATGTGATTGCGTCCAAGCCAATGCGAAACACATTTTGCCGGTGGTCAACCATGTTCCGGGCATAGACCTTCAGCAGATGATAAAAGCGCTCATCATCGCCGGCTGCCAGCCGATGCTGCTTGGCGAACTCAGCGGTGGAGAACCATTCGGTGGCAAAGAGGTGGCGTTCTTCGGGCAGAGTGAGCGGGTAGACGTGCAGGACCAAAGGCAATGAGGCGCTGTTCGTGCCCGCAGTGGCGGTGATGTTGGCGCGGTAGTCGCCTTCCGGCGTTTCGGTCGGGATTTTCAGCGTAAGATAAACGCCTTTGCTCTCCCCTCTGCGCAACGAACAGAAGCGATCACCGCTGAGATAGTCGGGAAACCATGCCGGTGCCGGACGCAGCAGAGTCTCTTTTTGGCGATTCGGTGAATTCTTCTCGATAAAAATACTGCCGACGAAATTCCAACGAACATTCTCTTCAGCAATGACGTGCGTGCCGTCGGTTTGCCGCAGGGGATCGATTGAAAGAGTAAGATTGGACAAATCCTGATTTGCCAGCAAAACGCATTGGCCGGAGAGGGTTTCGTTTTTCAAAGCAAACAAATTGAGGCTCGGTCGGCGGTGGTTTGGCGGAACGAACCCGTTTTCGAAGACTCTGTCCAGATCACTGGCGGCATAGCATTCCAAGGCGGCGGAGGTGGATTGATCCGTGCCGGACTTTGCCTGGTCGGAACCGGTGTTGGCACCGCAGCCTAGCCCTCTGGCGGTAAAACTTGCGAAGCCGAAATCGGAGTTGGAAACGATGCGTTTAGAGCCCGTGCAATCGTAAAACTCGCCGATGCCCGGATTGCCTGTCTTGAAGGAGTCATCGATGGCACGGGCCTTTTCGACTCCGTTTATATAGACGGTGACGAGATTGCCCTTGATTGAGGCTTTAAGTATATCTCCGTTTCTGAGGCCATAATTAGTCCCACGCATATCGGCCAGATAGGTGAATTCACCGAGCGGGCCATCCCATCTGACGATTTGCACGTAAGCAGCAGCGTTGGTGATGCACCTGGCGAAACATTCGTAACCGGTCGTGCGATGGGGGGAACTGGTCCAGCGCAGGAGGACTTCGAGTTCCTGAACGCAAGGTGAGTCAGGATTGCCGATGTGCACTTCACCCCAGGCTTCGTGGTCGGGCGGGAATCCTGAGAGATGAGCGAATGAATCGTCATATTTATATTTGCCGGTGTTAGTGCCAGTTTGAGTGCCGCAGGCGAGTCCGTCGGCTTTGCGGATTTGTGCCCAATCGACACCGGCGTTGGTCCAGGTTCCGTTTTCAGAAAGCGGGTTTTCCGTCCCTTCAAAACGGGTCGTGTAGGTTTGGGCAGCGGCGAGGACGGGCAGCCCGACTAAAGCCATCAGGACGGTTTTCGAAACGGGGTGCATAGCACGCGTGAAGCAGGTTGGAGCTCTCGGCATGGCATTGCCAATATAAAATGTGGTGCCAGTCCTCGACGCACAGAAGGAACCGGGACGTTCTATGAGCTAATTCCCAAACGCCCTCAACGTGTTGAGAGTTCGAAACAACAGGTATCTTCCAGCGATTGCGGGAGTCGCGTAACAAGCTTCGTCTAACTTGCTTGAGCTCAACCGACCAAATGTGCGCCCGGCCTTAAGAACAGAGACTTCCCCGGTTTCGCTGACGACGTATACTTTCCCGTCTCCCGCCACAGGAGAGGCAAAATATCTTCCGCCGGCATCGCTCACGCGCTCACGCCAAAGCACGGTGCCATCGTCTGGGTCCAACGCGCTGAGCAGGCCACCATCCTTCAAAAGATATAACACATTTTGGTAGACCAGCGGCGAAGCGACATCCGCAAGATTCTTTGTGGTCCGCCACAATTCTTTGGGATGCGAACCCGCCAACTGGATGGCAACCAAAGTGTTTAGGTTTTCCATTAGTTTGAGGGCGCCATCCCACTCACTCCGGTCAACCAGGCCGTCGCCATTACCATAGACGCGGTCGATCGTCAGCACGGCCTCCTTGAAAGAGGGATCAGGGAACTCGTCCGGGCTGAGTTTGCCATCGCCGTTCCGATCGCCCTTCAACTCTTTGGCAAGCGCCTCAAATGGAGGGACTGCCCCGTTATTGATAAATAGCCGATCGTCATTGAACGCCGGGCTGCCGATCGGCATGACCCCCATTTTCCCGGAGGACCACAAGCGGGCTCCAGTATCGGCTGCATAGGTCACCAGTTCCAGTGGCCCGGGCACCAATATCTCGCCGTGCCACTCCAGCGGCGTTGAATACCCTCCGACGAAACTTGGCCTGACAGATTTCCATTTAAGTTTGCCATCAAGCGTATCGAAAGCGGTTATGTAGGAGTTGGTGACTTGATCCGCCAAAACAATAACTTTGTCACGAACGAGAATTGGTGAGCTGGACATGCCGTGCGGCTGGGAAAAGGATTCCAGCGGGACTTGCCAGCGTTTTTCGCCGTCAGGTCCGAAGCAGATCAATCCAAAGCCGGAGAACAACACGTAGACATTCAGGCCATCGGTGACAGGCGTCGAGGAAGCGGCGTCATTGGGTGGGGACTTACGTTCGGTCCTTACCGCCTGCACCGATTTTTCCCACAATCGTTGTCCCGTACCCAGGTCGAGGCACATGATCGAACACCGATCCCCTTCATAGCCCGCCAACCAGATCCGATTTGTTGCTGCAATCGGGGAAGA
>DATJGF010000240.1:0-32895 GCA_035495315.1 Candidatus Limnocylindrales bacterium | reverse complement strand
GTGAGCCCTTTCATGCCCCACATTAACGAACTCGTGTTCCAACGCACGCGCGGCGGCTGTTTCGGCCAGCTTGCCGTATGCTCCCGGATCGACCAGATTTTGGTCGACCTTCCGTTGGTATGGGCGATGAGATTAGTCCAGCACAGGTTGTTGAGTGAATCCGGCAGGAAATGGTCAAAGACCTGGTTGGTGTAGTACCACAACGACGTCAGGGGTGGTGTCGGATACCCTAGGCGATGCAGTTCCAGCCAGAGAGGGTTCGTATTGTAATTGGTGCTCGCAAGCCGCTTGCCGGCATATACCGCCGGTCCATTCGTCGACCAACCAGTAAATACATTTAACGGCAAGAGCTCGGGTTCGGGGAATTGCTTCGCCAAGCGTGCTTTGAATTCCGCTACGGCTTGTTCATTCGTTAAACGCTTCAATAGGTTCGTAACGGCTGCCTGTATAGAGGGGCTGACGACATTAGTCTGGGCTTGGGCGTTCGGCGAGGCGAACGCTATAGCCAGTGCCAGAATCGCCGCTGCGTGCTTCAAGCTGCGAGAAAATGGGTCCATAGACGTAAATTGTGAGGCGTGAAACGTAAGGGGTAAAGCCGCCGGCGAACAATTACGGTTTACGAGTTACGTTTTATGTTTCACGCATCACGTTTCACGTATCACGTCCCATCACTGAGGCAACGGCGGCGAGCCTCGCGGCCGGGGCGGAGTATAAACTGGATTTCCAGAGTTTTGAGGCGTGGAGCCGTTTGGCTCCGGCGTAATCGCAGTGCCCGGAAGCAATGCGGCCGCCGAGCGATTTCCCTGTTGAATGTACTGTTGGCGCTGTGCCTCGATCATAATCGCCTGTTCCTCAGGGCTGACATGGTTCTCAGGGGGCCAGGTTTTTTGAGCGGTAAGCCCCTGGGGAAGAGCGGGGTTGTAGCCAGAGACATTCGCACCCGCTGGCAGAGCCATCGAGCCGGCATTAGCGTTGGGTGCTCCAGCCCCGGCCGGAGGCAAGCGCAGGGTGCGCGTGGGCATTGTGAACCCCGGATTGCCTGCAGGAGTCGGTGGAGTGATGCCTGGAGCGGCCCCAGGCACAGGCGGCATCGGGCGCCCTGGCACTGCGGCTCCTGGAAGCGCACCTGGTGGTAGTGGCGTTGCGGCGAGCTTCGGCCCGTCCTTATCGATATTGAGTGTGACCTCTATCCCCCCGTTGCGCACTTTGACATTTCCGCCCACTTCATCGATATCCAGAACTTCGATGTCGCCTTCGCGCTGACCGACGGTCAGAATATAGGACATTTCCGGTTTTGCGGGTTCGCCCGGCTTTCCTGGAGGTGCCGGCGTCTTCATCAGAGCCCGTTTATTGCCCAGAATCGTCGTGATTCCGGTCAGGGTGATTTTCACCGGCGGAGGCTTGTTCGCTTCCGGGTCGGGAGGAGCAGGTGGTGCCTTTAGGGCAAACACATTGCGATCGATGATGCTCTGATAAGGATTGGCAGACGGATCACTGGTCACAGCGCGTGCGCCTGCGCAGAGCACCAGGCAGCCCGCCATGCACAACTTTAGCATCCCGGCGTGCTTCATGGTCGCATGATATTGGTTAGCGAATAAAACACCAGCTTAAAATGGAAGTTTCGGTGCCAAGTCCTATATGTCGAATAGGTCCTAGCCTACTTTCAACTCAAAGGTGGACACAGTAATTCAGTCCAGTCATTCTTTGTGCCCGGCCAGCCGGCCTGCAACGCCTATGAGAACACTCTTACTCGGTATTGATAGCGGGACTCAGTCTACCAAGGTCCTGGTTGTCGACGCGCGCGACGGCAAAGTACTCGCCGCGGCGGCGCAGGAATATGACCTAATTCCCAATCTCCCTCCCGGCGCCAAAGAACAACATCCCCATACCTGGCGGGATGCCACTGCCAGCGCGATTCGGCGCGCGCTGCGGCAAGCCAAAGCCGTCGCCGCCGAGGTAAAGGCAATCGGCGTCAGTGGCCAGCAACACGGCTTCGTTCCCCTCGACGCCAAAGGCGAAGTGATCCGCCCCGCCAAGTTATGGTGCGACACCTCGACCGCCGCCGAGTGTGACGAAATCATGGGTTGCCTCGGGGGATTGAAGAAAACTATTCGCGCCTTGGGCAATGCTGTGTTGCCCGGTTTCACAGCTTCCAAAATCCTTTGGCTCAAAAAACACGAGCCCAAAAACTTCGCTCGACTGGCCACGGTTTTATTGCCGCATGATTATCTGAATTTCTGGCTTACGGGTGAAAAGGTGATGGAATATGGCGACGCGAGTGGTACCGCACTGCTCGATGTTGCGAAACGGAAATGGTCCAAAGCCGTGCTGGAAGCAATCGACTCAGAACTGGCTGCCAAATTGCCTCCGTTGATTTCGAGCGACAAACCAGTCGGCTTTTTGCAGGCCGCGACGGCCAAACTATTGGATTTGAATCCGGGGGTGCTGGTCAGTGCCGGCGGCGGAGATAATATGATGGGGGCGATTGGTACCGGCAATACAAGCGCCGGTGTGATTACCGCCAGTTTCGGCACGAGCGGTACAATTTACGCCTGCGCGGAAAAACCGGTAATTGATCCGCAAGGAGAGATCGCCGCCTTCTGCGATTCCACCAACCGGTGGCTGCCTTTGTTGTGCACAATGAACGTTACCGTCGCCACCGAAATGGTTCGGGACGATTTTGGCTGGTCGCATGAGAAGTACGCCGCCGAAGCGGCCCGGGTCCCGGCCGGCTCAAATGGGTTATTGCTGCTTCCCTATTTTGAAGGCGAACGGACGCCCAATGTCCCCGACGGCACCGGAGTCTGGTTTGGCGTGAACCAAAAAACATTTGAAGCCGGCCATTTTGCCCGCGCCGCGATGGAGGGTGTGACGCTGGGGATGAGTTATGGTTTGCGGCGCCTGGCCGAACTGGGAGTGAAGCCGACGCAGATTCGCGCCACGGGCGGCGGAGCAAAATCGAAGTTGTGGCGCCAAATCATGGCGGACGTCTTCGACGCGGAAGTGGTCACACTGAAAGTCGGCGAAGGAGCGGCTTATGGCGCGGCTTTGCAGGCACTCTGGTGCTGGCGGCGCCAGGAAGGCGAGAAAATCTCGATTGGCAACATCACGGATCGATTCGTCGAGCTGAATACCGCGGAAACTGCCGAGCCCGACAAACGCGGCGTCGAGGTTTATCGCGAGCTTCAAGGGTTACAGGACGAAATGTCGTTGGCGTTGCGCGGCGCCTTCAGTAAGCATCGGGAATTCGTGTTGGCCAAGGTTTGATTTCGACCCTGTTTCAAGTAGCTTTGACTGGATATGCCAACGGCTGCGCTACCAAAGCGAAAGATCTGGACGGATGAACAAATCGAGGCTCTCCCAAATGACGGGCATAAGTATGAATTGCTTGATGAAACCTTGATTACGAGTCCAGTCCATGCCAACCACGGCACAATGTGTGTTCGTCTGCTTACGCTGCTCTTTCCCACTGTCGAACGCAATAAACTCGGCCAGCTTTGTGACTCCAGCACGGGTTTTCGTCTTTCGGAAGAAGTTTTGCTCAGCCCGGATATAGCCTTTGTCAGCAAGCCGCGTCTAAAAAAGATTCTGATCGCGCCCGACAAGTTTCTCTATGGCGCACCTGACTTGGTAGTGGAGGTGCTCTCGCCCAGTGACCGCATGCGAGAGATCCACCGCAAGCTCGACTTGTACTTTGAACATGGCCCCCGGCTGGTTTGGCTGGTCAACTGGAAACTTGAGCAAGTGCATATTTACCGGCCTGACAGTATCGAAGCCCTGACTCGACCGAATGACATCTTAACCGGAGGCGACGTCCTGCCCGGTTTCAAATGCCGGTTGAGTCGCATCTTCCGCTTGTCATGAGCTTTGCGCGGGATTTCAATGCTTTACCGTTGGCCCGGCTTGTCGCGCATTCACACAGCACCTCGGCGCGTGACGTCAAAGAGGCCCTCGGACAGACCACCCTTTCCTTAGTAAACTTTGCTCGGCTTGTCTCGCCGGCCGCAGCCGAGTCGTTGGAGGCTCTCGCCCGCCGTGCCCGCCAATTAACTCAGCAGCGCTTTGGCAAAGTCATCCGGCTCTTTGCCCCGTTGTACTTGTCCAACGAATGCATAAATAATTGCAGGTATTGCGGGTTCTCGCGCGATAACCCGATACTGCGAGTCACCCTGACGGTGGATGAGGTACGTCGCGAAGCCGACGCCTTGCTGGCACAAGGCTTCCGCAACGTTCTGCTAGTTTCGGGCGAACATCCGAAATTTGTCTCCACTTCGTATCTAACGGATTGCGTGCGGGCGGTTCATGACCTGGTGCCGAGCTTGTCGCTCGAGATTGGCCCGATGGAAACGTCCGACTACCTCCCGCTGGTCAAAGCCGGTGGTGAGGGTCTGGTGGTTTATCAGGAAACGTACGACCGCGCGGTTTACGACCAGATGCACACGGCCGGGCCCAAAAGGAATTTTGAATGGCGCCTCGAAACCCCGGAGCGCGCCTACGCTGCTGGGTTCCGTCGGCTCGGGATTGGGGCACTGTATGGCCTGGCTGATTGGCGTTACGAGGCGATTAGCCTTGCCGCTCACGCGCAGTATCTGCTGCGCGAGTGCTGGAAGGCTTATCTCACGATTTCCCTACCGCGGTTGCGTCCTTGCGCCGGAGAGTTCCAACCGGTGACGCACATGACCGACCGTGAATTGGTCCAACTCGTCTGCGCGTTCCGGCTGATGTTTCCTGATGTCGGCCTGGTGCTTTCGACTCGGGAGAGCCCTAATGTGCGGGACGGCCTGATTCCATTAGGCATCACATTGATGAGCGCCGGCAGTCACACCGAGCCGGGTGGGTATACTGGCGCCGGCAAAAACAACCTGCACCATACCGAACGCGGACGCATTGTGGAGTTGGGAGCCAGCGAGTGGGCCGACCTGAACGGCAATGGCCACGCCACTGAGCAGTTTAATATCGCCGATACCCGATCGCCGGAGGCTGTTGCCAATCG
Source organism: Candidatus Limnocylindrales bacterium (assembly GCA_035495315.1). Taxonomy (GTDB): domain Bacteria; phylum Verrucomicrobiota; class Verrucomicrobiia; order Limisphaerales; family UBA8199; genus DATJGF01. Next base: position 27,902 of record DATJGF010000240.1, on the reverse strand, counting down.
CATCCGCGGCCTCGGATACGAACCCGTCTGGAAAGACTGGGATGCCGCGCTGGGCGCACCGGGATGATACCTTCTTGTTTATGCGTTGGATTTGCCGAGTCCGGAAGTTGTTACGTAAGCACGAGCAACTTCCCCTCACCCCAACCCTCTCCCGAAGGGAGAGGGAGCGGCTACGGACGCTCGTTGAAGTTCCAATGGCCCAGGTTGGATCGACCGGGTCGGAACAATTCTCCCTCTCCCTTTGGGAGAGGGCTGGGGTGAGGGGAATTCGTGTCGAGATCCGCAGCTCATTTCGGGGTCTCCATGCATAGCGGCCAAGTCATCGCCAATGGAAAACCAGTCGCGTGTCCGCTGCCGTGCACACTAGAGGAATTCCTCCTCACGCAGAAACTCCTTCCGCGCAGCGTTGTCGTCGAGCATAATGGCGCTGCGGTTGCCCCTTCCGAATTCTCTAAACGTCAGGTCCAGGCCAATGATCGGCTCGAGATCGTGAGAATCGTAGCCGGGGGCTGACGAGGGCATTTAAGCAGGTCTGCGGCGGCACCTATGCGCGTGAAGTTTCAACATTTGTTCCGCGGTTCCCTGGGGCTGCTCGTCGTGTTCTGGGCCTGGGCGCTCTGGGCGGCAGTCGTCGCCACCAACTCACCTTCTGGCACTACCAATCAAACCTCATCCTTGGTCCAAGGTGTCGAACGCCTCAGCGAGCATCCGCTCACCTTTAAACTGGATGAAGTCGCCTTCCTGCGCGATTACACCTTTCTGGGGGAACCGCTTTGGAAATACGTCGCATCGTTGATCTATGTTTTGCTGGCATTCTACGCCGCCAAACTGATCGACCTGGTGACCAACGTCTGGCTCAAACGCCTGACTTCGCGGACCGAAACAAAATTCGACGACTTGCTGCTCGAACTATTACGCGGGCCGATCAAGGTCGTGCTTTTTGTCGTGCTGCTGAATATCGGTTTGAATTTTTTCGAGTGGCCGTCCAGGGCCAGGCTCTACATGTCCAAAGGCTTGATCCTGGTCGTCGCCGCGTCATTGACGTTTGTCGCCATCAAGGTGGTCGACATCCTGCTCGGCGCCTGGAAACGGCGTCATGCCCATGAATCAGATCGTCGGTTTAACGACCAACTCTTCAGTGTCATTCGCGTCAGCGTGAATGTGTTTGTCATTATGGTCGCCGTGATGGTCACAGCACAGAACATGAACATCAACATCACCGCCGCGATCGCTTCCCTGTCGATCGGTGGACTGGCAGTCGGACTGGCCGCCCAGGACACCTTGGCCAACTTGTTCGGCGCGTTGGCGGTTTTCGTCGATAAGCCTTTCCGCGTCGGTGACCAAATCAAGGTCGATAGCGCCGAAGGAAAAGTCGAAGCGGTCGGCCTGCGCAGCACCCGCTTGCGGAGCGCGGAAGGGCATCTCGTAGCCGTGCCAAACAAAACTATCGGCAACGCCACGATCACAAATATCACTCAGCGGCCGGGCATCAAAACCGTCATCAACCTGGTCCTTTCACGCGACCTTCCCGCTGCCAAAATCCGGCGGGCGATTGCCTTGCTCGAAGAAATCTACCGGGGACATCGCACGACGCGCGAAGCCTGGATCAGCTTTAACCAATTTGCCGGCGCTAACGTTAATATCCAGATCGTCCATTGGTGGAACGGCACAGATTATCAAGCCTATCTCGCCGGCATGCAGGAAATGAACCTCGCCGTGAAAGAAAAATTCGAAGCGGAAGGAATCACATTGGTGTGAGGTCGATTGTGAGACGGCTCGGCAAACCAGTCTGCTGGCCTTTAGCAGAGACGCAGATCAAATTACGTAAACATCAAACCTTGAACGTCGAACATCGAACGCTGAACGTCGAACCTTTCTCGCACATCGCGCAATCGGCTTCGTTCAAGGTTCGATGTTCAGTAAGCGCCATCTTCCTCTGCTTTTTCGCACAACTGGCTTTCGGCGCAACCATTCTGCCGATCCTCAAACTCACCGCCGACCACACGGTCGTGACTCAATCATGCCGCATTGTCATTCCGCCCGGCACGATCATTGCCGATCCCGATCGGCAGGGAGTTATCCAGGTTGCCGCGTCTAATATCGAACTCGAGTTCGCTGCAGGTTCAATACTCCGCGGTTCTCCACTGGATACTTTGCCGGATCAGTATGAGGGTTGCGGCATTCGCCTCGACGGCCATACCAACGTCATAATTCGCGGTGCCCACATTAGCGGTTTTTGGTGCGGGCTCTGGGCTGCCAAAGCCGATGGACTCATTCTCGAAAATGTCGATGTTTCCGACAATCGCCGCGCGCATCTCAAGTCAACGCCAACAGCCGAGGATGAAAGCGATTGGCTGTTTGGTCATAATAATGATGACCACGAGTGGCTGACAAATTACGCGGCGGCACTCTACATCGAGCAATCCACTGGCGTGACGGTCCGCCGCTCGACGGTCTGGCACGGCCAAAATGCTCTGTGCCTGGATCGCGTTACGGGATCAAAGATCTACGACAACGATTTCTCCTTTAACTCCGGCTGGGGCCTCGCCCTGTGGCGCTGCATTAGCAATATCATCACGCGCAACGCATTCGATTTCTGCATCCGCGGGTACAGCCACGGCGTCTATAATCGCGGTCAGGATTCCGCCGGCATGTTTGTTTTCGAACAAAACAACAACAATATTTTTGCGGAAAACTCCGCCACTCACGGTGGTGATGGATTTTTCGGATTTGCGGGGCGCGAAGCAATCGGCGAAACCGGCGAGCATCCGGTCGACTGGTATAAACGGCGTGGCAACTCAGATAATCTTTTGATCGGAAATGATTTCTCCTATGCGGCCGCCCACGGCATTGAAAACACCTTCTCATTCGGCAACCAGTACCTGACCAACCGAATTGTGGGCAACGCGATCTGTGGTATCTGGGCGGGATACTCTCGGCAGACGATCATCGCCGGGAATAATTTGGAGCAAAACGGCGAGATGGGTTACGGCCTCGAACGCGGCGGTGTCAACATCGATCACGGTGGAGACAATTTCATTGTTGAGAACTCGTTCGTCAGCAACAAGTGCGGTGTGCATCTATGGGGCGGCGTTAATGCCGAGTTCGAGAAAAGAAAATGGAGTCAGGCGAATGGCTACGCGTCGACCGGTTCGGTCATCGCCGGGAACAGGTTCTTGGGTGACGATCTGGCCTTTCAATTCCGTGGCCCGGGCGAGGTTACTCTCGGCTCGAATCAATTCGTCGGTGTGGCGAAAGAGATCATGGGTGAGCCTGCTTATGAGGTTAAGCCAAATTCAAAACTCGCGACAACCTTAGTCCAGCCTGCACGATTCGAAGTTTTGGGCAAGACCCATCCTGTGGGCGCGCGACCTGAGCTGCGTGGTCGACAAAACATCGTTATGACCGAATGGGGGCCTTGGAATCACGTCACTCCGATAGCGCGTTTTATCAAATCGAGCGGCACGGCTGCAGTTTACGAAGTCTTGAAAGTGCCGGTGGCCGATCTCAAAACAGAAATTATTGGCGAACACGTCAAGTGCGCGATCGAGCCGATTGCCGGGCGAACAAGCGATTCACGAGTCACCGTCCTTTCAACTGAGTCCGGGCTTTGCTCATATACATTGAAAATCAAAGCTGCTGACCGGCAGCTGGACTCATTCACCGGCACGCTGATTTCCGCGAAATGGCAGGCGACCTTCTTCAAATGGGCGAACGATGCCGATCCCCGAACCAATTCCGCGGCCTATTCGAAGCTGGCTCAAGGACCGACCGCAGTGTCTGATCAGCTCGACGAGCTTTCTTTTCATTATGGCATGCGCGGCCCGAGCGATCTGGGCATTTCGAAAAAGATCACCGATGCGCGACTTGGCCAGCACCACTTCGGAATGATTGCTCGAACTCGGTTGCCACTCACCAAAGGCAACTGGCAATTTGGCACGCTCAGCGATGACGGTGTCCGTGTCAGTGTCGATGGCAAGCCCATTATCGACAACTGGACCTGGCATGGCCCCACCCGCGATACCGGGCAGCTCAAGCTGGAGTCGGATAAAACCGTCGAGCTTACTGTGGAGCATTTCCAGATCGACGGCTACGCCGTGCTGGAGTTTTCGATTACGCGAGCTCAATGACCTGGCTTAAACCGAAAAGGATCCGCGTAAAGCCCGATATCCTCGACGGGAATCCTGGCAAAGCCCGGTCGTTTTAGCAGCGGGCTCTCTGGTTTAAGGGCGGAGTCAGCGTCGGGTAGCATTTCGTTGCTCGCCAGGTCAATCGTGTTCGGCGGATGCCGAAGCATTTCGCCGCAACGGACAAAGAGGTTGCGATATACGGCGTTAGTATTGACGTTGTCCAACAGTGTCGCCAAGGTTGGATACCGTTTTAAATAGAGGGGTGGGTCGATTTCCGCGTTGGTCATGTAGGGTGCGACGAAATCCCGCCATCGTTTTTCATCCCACGGACTGAAACTGATGCCTGCGGCGCAATCGATGAATAGATTATTGTCGATGATATTGTTTTCTCCTCCGTGGATTTGCACGCCACCAAAACCGTCCTTCCCCGTGGAGCATCGCTCGAAAACATTCCCATAGACCACAGTCCCGCAAATGGCGTCATCAAGCCGAATTCCCGCCTGCCCACATTTCGGCTGTTCGCCGATTGCTCGCCAGTTGCCGATGTGATGCCAGTAGTTGAAGCGATAAATGTTTCCTAGGTAAGTTGGGTTTCCATACATATCGACGCCACCCTGGTCGTCAGATTCCTTTACCACTTCGAAAACTTCGTTGTACTCGATCACGTGATCATTGCCGGTAATATTGAGCGCACTGCTCAGAATGTCGTGAAAGCGATTGTGAGCGATGTGGTGTCCAACTCCGCTGGCCGCTACCGCCGGCGTATAGGTGTGGTCAATACGAGAGAGTTCGTGAATATCGCAATTCTCGATGAAATGACCGCTGGGAGTCAGGGTCTTGCGGTCGCCGCCTCTTAAGACCACGCCACCTCGCCCCATCGAATAGATGTCGCAGGAAAGCAAGCCGTTATCCTTTCCGCCATTAATCTCAATACCGGTCCCGGCACACTTGCGCACCACGCAGCCGGCAAAGATGCAATTGGTGCCGTCGTTCACGTGAATCCCGTCATTGCAGCCGAGCTCGAGCGTGAGCTCCTCGACTCGGATATGCGACATATTTTGCAACTCCATCAGCGGCCCGGCGAATAGTGACAGTTCAACCGTGGCCTTTTCGGGATCTGATGGCGGATAAAAAACGAGCCGCAGATTTCGTGCGTCGAGATAATACTCACCGGGAAGGTCCAACTCGCAGAGCGCATTTACCGCATAAAACGGCGCGCCAATGCTGTAGCCGTACTTGTGCCATGGTTCTTTCAGCGTGATCAGCTTCTTGCCGATATCAATACTTGCCACCTGCTCATAAGAATCCGCCCAATCCCAAAACCAATATCCATAGAGCAACAAGTTCGGCTCGTTAGCCCAGCGCGCAGGAACGTCGCCGCTGTAGTAGAATTTCCCGGTTTTGCTCCCCTCACGATCGTAGCCCTTCGTTCCATCCTTGACCGCCACATCGGCTATCCGCAAAAAGCCTTCATTCGGTCCACGTGCCAACCGCATCGCTGTTCCGTTAAAGAATAGCTCGTGAGCCGGGTGAGTCTTAAACCCCCGGCCGCTGGCAAAACCGCCCAACTCTAACGGGAGCAAGTTGGTGATCCCCGCGGTGCGGAGATCGAATTCTAAGGCCTTTCCCTTGGACGCGCTCGGCAGGCGTTTCAACAATTCAGGATCCGAAACGTATTTAAACCCATGAAGTCGCAAGCCGCCTGTAAAGTGTGGCTGTTCCCCTGCGCCGGCGCGAAAAACTACGGGTGCCGATTCCGTCCCCGAATCCTCGGCAGCAAATTGCACCGTGCGAGTGATCGGATATTCACCTTTGTGTATCACAACCACCAAACTTCCCTTTGGAATCGAGCCTGATTTGCGCAAATTTCGCAGGTGGTCTCGGGCACCTTCAAGCGAAGCGAGAGGTTTAGCCTCGGTGCCTGGGTTGGAATCGTTTCCTGTTTGTGCAACATGCAATGTCAGACCGGGCGCGGGCACAGCCGGCAACTGCATCCGGGTTGAGTTCTCGTGGTCTAATCGGCCCTCGCGCCTCTCGATTTCCTTGAGACCGTTCTGCGCCTCCCAAAGCTGATGTTCCATCGCCCCCGACAACGAGATGACCTTTTCGAACTCCTGTTTGGCTTCGCTCAGCTGCCCCGCTTTCAATAAGGTGTCGGCCTTGATTAGCAGCACGACACCTTGCCGTGCACGGGATAGTCCCGGTGTGGGTAATTCTGCAGCGCTCAACTTTGCCGGTTGCATAGCCAGCAGGACAGGTAGCGCGACTAAGAAGGCGGATACGATGGTGACTGTTGCGCGTCCAGTTAGGCAGCGCCGAACGCAATTAGGCGAGCTCGAAAGAAGGCGGAAGTCGATACCATTCACGAAAGGAAGCGTAACAGGAGCAGCGTGGAACTCCAGTTTTTCGTTGACTCACATGAGGTACAGCTTTCCAGACGTGCTACGTGGCCATCAACGCTCCGGAGGCCGCATGCAAAGCTCCCAGATCTCGAACGCCCAGCTTTTCGAGCGATTGCGTCCGTAGTGAAATGTCAGGACAACCTTGTTCGTCGGATCGAGGTGCGTGAACGGAACGAATTCAGTAGCAGCTGCGTGCACCCAATCCCGGCATTTGGGCGCCATGCCGACTTTGTCAGCGAAATCTGACTTGCTCATGAACAGGTATTTGGGGTTGGCGGCACAGTAGTTTCGCGTCTCGTGAACCAGCATGTTTGCCACTCCGTCGACCTCCATTTCCTGGGAGAAGGCATTCACCCTGGCGAAGGCACGGAATACGGCGGGCAACAACATCGAAGCCAATATGGCGATGATCGTGCAAACGCACAGCAGCTCAATTAAGGTTACCCCTGCCCTTGCCCGAGCTTGACCGGCTGTGGGATTTGGCTGCACATGAATTTCGACCGGGCGGTTGCGAATTCGTCACGCGGAGCAGAAGTCCAAAGTCCAAGGTCCAAAGTTCAAAGCCGCTATTCGTAATACTTCGCAAACCGGCTCGTCTCATACGCCTCCAGCTTTTCTCCTGGTTCGCGCATTACACGTGCCGCAGCTCCAGGTGTCGCCTCAATTAACTTCAGGCCCTTTTCCGGACCAAGCACGCTGACGACCTTCGTGAGACTGTCGGCGGTCATGCTGTCAGGAGCAATGACGCTGACGAGGCTGTGGTCGGTCAGGCCGATGCCGGTGCGCGGGTCGACAATATGCGAATAGCGTTTGCCGTCGATTTCCAGTCGTTGATACAAATCGCCCGAAGTCGAGATCGCAGCATTTTTCAACAAAAGATAACGGGCGGAGGGCGCATTCGTCGCATCCAGCGGCGAGAGCTGGAAACGCCAGCCCTTCTTCTCAGGCGGTGGTTCTGTCACAGCGGCATCGCCACCCCCTTCGACGAGCGCGCGCTCGATCCCGTGCTTGCGCAATGTCTTCAGTGCCTCGTCCACCGCATAACCTTTAGCGATGCCGCCCAAGTCCAGGCGCATATTCGGTACGAGCAACTCGACCGCATGCCGCTCGGGAACCAGGTGCAAGTGTTCATAGCCGACCGCCTGTCGGGCCTGGGCCAGTCGTAACGGGTCCGGTAACTGATGCTGCCTTCGCGCCCGGCGCCAAAGGTTTACAAATGGTCCAACAGTGATATCGAAGGCACCCTCGCTGCGAGCAGCCAGCGCCTGCGCACGGTTCAGAACCAACCATAAATCAGCGCTAACCGGTACTTGGAGACCTTGTCCCGAACCCGCGGAGAGCTTGCTCAACTCGCTGTCGGGGTCGTAATCGCTCATGATATCGTTGAGCTGTTTTATGCGGTCAAACGCCGCGTCAGCGGCCGCTTGCGCACTGTTCTGGTCTTTTGCGTAGAGAACCATACGGAAGGGCATGCCCATTTCCGGACGTTCGAATTCGAAGCGGGTGAGGTTGGCAGATCCAGCCCCATGCGTGCCAGCCGGCAGCAAGAGCAACACCACGAAAACAAGCGGGGCCAAGGGTGCGCGGTTCAGGTCCGTCGCTTTACCCACTCCCAAACGATGGGAAATCGAACGAAGCACATTCACACGGTTTAATTATGAACATCGCTGACCGCCTTGTAAACAGGTCGCTGAACACCCAAGTCACCGATGCGCTCGAACCCAATTGGGTGCCGTCATGGGTCGACTCGGTTCTCTATTCGACTCCACGACGAAAACTTACCGCGGATCGATTGTTGCAGGTTTTCGGTTACCGGTTACAGGTGGAAGAGAGACTCGTCTGATTTTTCTTCTCTGAGTGCTTCGCGTCTCTGCGGTTAGTTTGTTCCATCCGACTGCACCAGGTCAACCGCAGAGACGCGATAAACGCGCAGAAAACCAATGAATTAGCATTCACCAAATCTTCCGCGAATTGTTCCGATTAGCGAGCGGTATCCGGTCTGACTGTGGCGCCGCATTGCAGCCCTTGGAGGTGACTCCCATCGGGTTTGACGAAACGCGCACAGAATTCCCAGCCCAGATTATTCTGGGTAATCTTTAGCAGCAGCCGATTCCATCCCGAGTGCAATGTGACGTCGATCTTATCTGATCCCGCCGCTAACGGGCGCGCCGCATTCAGCGCATATACCTGTTTGTCATTGAGCCAGACTTTGACGCCATCATCACTGCCTAATTCCAACCGCGCTGGTTGTTCCTGGTCGCAATGGACCCAGGTGCGAGCATAGGCGACGCACTGTTCACCGCCGAGACTCTTGAGCAAGTCCATGACCCAGGGTCGCGCCGGATCAGTTCCTGCCGGCAATGGTTTCCAAACCACGTCCTTGCCCTCGCCAACCTCTGCGGGAAAAACAACTTCGAAAAGGCCCGCGTAGTCTTTGCCTGCTTTCCGATAAGGGCCGGCGACTTGCCAATCGGTGATGTAATCTGCGCTGGTTTGGATCTTTCCGATCGCAGCCTGGAGTGCCTGGCGGGTTTGTTCGTCGGCCGCTGAAGCGAGCGCTTTGTTCAACACTGCCAGGGCCTCTTGCGCTTGCGTGCCGGGCAAACCAGTTCCGATCTTGATCGCCGCCCGCGCCGCTTCGTTTTGCACAACCGCATCCTCCACCAGCGGTTCGACCAATTGCAGCGCCTCGAGCACGGGCGTTTCACTAAGGCCGGCCAGCACCATGCGCTTTTGAGCCGGGCTGGACGCCACACTCAACAATGCTCTTAACACGGCGACTTGCTGTTCACGAGAGACTCGGACGCCTTCCTCTTGCGTCGCGAGCCGTACCGCGCCGGCGACCGCCAGGCTGCGCAGACTATCATCTTTGGATATCCGGGCAGTATCGACTAGTTCATCGATAAGTTCCGGGTCAATCGTGTCGCACAACGCGTGCAACGCTGCGGTCTTAACCGCGGGATCAGGATCTGTCAGTCCCTGCCGCAGCGCGACTCGCACCTCGGGTAAAGGCAGTTCGCTGCAGATAGGAAGCAACGCGGCACGAGCCTCGGGGGCGCCGGCTTTAAGTCCGGTTATCAATGGGCCCACTACCAAGTCCCGATGGCCCACCGTCAATCGTCGACAGGCGGCATTAAGGGCTTGAGCCGTCTCCTGGCGAACCGCTGGGTCTTTGGCCAACAGCACCATATCCACGACACCGGCCAGATGCTCAGCCGTTATCAGCTCTGCCAACGCCTTCAGCGCGGCCACACGCACGGATTTGTTTGAACCCTGCGCCAATTCCATCAGCTTTGGCACCGCGGCTCGATCACCACGATTGCCTAGGGCTCGTGCCAATTCCGCTTGCGCAGACGGAACCTCACCCGGCAAATCGGCCAGCAACGCGGTGGTGACGTCGCCGCGCCGCAATTCAATCAACGCCTGCCGAGCTGCGGCCTGCTCCACCGCAGTGCCCGACCCAGCGAAACCCGCCAGCAGCGGAACCATACTCGCATCACCGAGTGAACCGAGGGTTCTGATAATCGCGGTGCGGACTTCCGGGGGCGCGCTGGTCGCAAACGATGCCAGTTCGGAGGCCGCCGTTGTATCACCTCTCTGCCAAAGGCCCTCGACTAACGCAAGCTGCACCGGCGTGCCGACTTTCGGAACCAGCCGGGCAAAGGAAGTGGTCGCGCCGTGCGCCTGAACCTCCCGCACCAATTGCAGCGCCGCGTCCTGTTCCGGGCCGGGTCCGCCTTCAATCGCCTTTATCGCCAGCGTAAGGCCGTCGTCCCCTGAGGCGAGAATCATGCCGCGATACGCCCCCGTCTTAACATGATCGGCTTCCTTGGACCGGTAGATCCGCTCGAATACCGGCAGCGCTTTATTGCGATTCCCCGAGGTCAGCAACCGGTTGGCACAGTTCAAAATCCCATCCACTGCCACCGCGTGGATTGGTCCGGAGTAATGGTTCGCTATTGTCTGCAGCCGTTTCAGCGCGTCGGCACTGCCAATCTGGCCCAGCGCTTTTGTCGCCGCAAAGGCGATCGGCACGTCTGAACCCATCGCAAGCCCCGCCAAAGGAGCAACGGCGCGCTGCTCGCCCCGTACGGCCAGTGAATTAATAATCCCGATTTGCGTCAGGCCTCGAGTCTTGGGCAAGGCGCTTAATAAAGCGGTATCCGCCGCCGCGAGGTTGATCGCTTCCAACGCGTAACGCGCGGAATGCGACAGTTGCTCATCAACCAGTAATGCCGCAAGCGCCGGCACACAGCGCGCTGTCCCGATGTATTTCAGCCGGGCGCACGCGGCATCCTTTTCCGCCGGCGACGCGTTCGACTGCAACACCTGGATCAACTTCTGTTCCTGATCCGATTTTGAGTCCGGGGTCGCCGCGCTCAACCCAGCCGGGACCGCAAGAACCCATATAATTAGCAACCATTTTTTCATAAGTCTCGAGTGTCTAAGGCGAGCCTCAATCGCTTTGGCGCACGCATGAACTGTAGGAGACGACGTACGGAGACTCTGTTCGATCCTTTTCTACGCCTACGGCCCTCAATCAGAGCCTCCTTACGTCCTCTCCTACAGTTCATGTGGAAAAGCCATTTCGTCCTCGGTTCATGACAAGACCGTTTTAAGCGACTACACGGACCAGGGCGGCCGTTTGGCGATCGCGAGCAAGCGATCGGCCTCATCATCGTTCGTGAAGCGTTCGATTTGCGGATCCCATTTCAAGGTCCGGTTCAATTGCTTGGCGACACCTCCCAGCAGCAACGCGCTCGCCGCCCGATGCGCCACATTCACATCGCAGATCGGCTGTTTCCGCGTCCGGATGCATTCGAGAAAATTACCGGAATGGCTGTCGCTGCGGTACAAATGGACTTCATTCGGATGCAGCGGCTCGCTGACGATATCAGCGGGATCCGCCACCAGGGCATTGCGGTCGACTGCGATGCGGCCCTGAGTTCCGACAAAGCAGGCGCCCCCTTCACCGCCAATTGGCTCGTTCGGATAAGGCTTCCCGTAAACGACAACCCCGCTCGCATACTTGTAGCAGGAACGGTCCTGTTCCATGAAAATTTCCACCGGCCCGGTGTCATCCGCACCCGCGGCCCATTGGACGATGTCGTAGTGGTGCTGGCCCCAATTGAGTTCGCCGATATCAAACGGGTGAGGACCGGTGTTCCCATTGAACGGGAACCACGGCGCAGGTCCCAGGTACATGTCCCAATCGAAGCCCGGCGGCATCGGGCGCCCCGGCCCGAAACGCGGCGGCCAAAAAATCCCGCCACCGTCGCGATACGCATAAATCGCCTGGAGCTTGCCAATGCGTCCGCTTCGCACGAACTCGCACGCCCGGCGGAATTTGCCTTCATACTCACTGCGCTGCTGGGTGCCCGCCTGGTAAACTCGGCCATAACGTCGCACCGCCGCCAGCACCGCCTGGCTTTCGCGGATCGTCACCGCCGTTGGCTTTTCGCAGTAGATATCTTTGCCCGCCTGTGCCGCCATCACCGCCATCGTCGCATGCCAATGAGCGGGCGTCGCAATGAGAACGGCGTCGATGTCTGGTCGGTCGAGCACTTGCCGGAAATCATTGTAAGGTTGGCAAGCCGCGTAATTCGCTTTGCCATATACCTCCGCGTAATGGTCGTTGACCCGCTGGCACGCTCGTTCGCGGCGATCCCGCCACACATCACATACCGCCAGCACCTGCACCTCTTTGCGCCCGGCGTACCCACCGGCTACATAGGTCCAGGCGCCCCCTAAAAGATGTCCCCCGCCTTGCGTGCCTACCCCAATGAATCCCATTCTGATGCGCTCGCTCGGAGGGATTAACCCGCTCCGACCGAACACCGACACGGGCACCAGACAAGGGGCGGTAACGGCTGCAGTCGCAGCGCTAAGAGTTCGACGGAGAAACCGTCGGCGATTCAGCTGGGGTGCACGGTTCATAACCCGATTCTGGCTCGCTTTCCCATAAGGAAAAGCAAAATTGTTGATCTCAAGGATCTACGTCCATAGGGAAAGCCCCTCATGAACGATCGGTTATAAACGAAAGGTTATGAACGAAAGCTTTGAACGAAACTCGTTTGGCTTCGACCTTCTAAGGGGAGAGGGCGGGGTGATGGGTACCTTTTTTTCGTCCGCTCGCGATCACAAACCGCGTTAAGCAGTTTTTTTGAAATTACCCTACCAAGGTGGTTTCGCCTCCACCTGTAACGCAGAGACATTCAACCTGTAACAATTGTTCTCACCACGCGAGCTTATCTTCCGCCACCGAGACCCCCAGGAAAATTCTGTTGATCGGTTCCTGTTCCGCCTCTTCGAGATCTTGCCACCCGGGCGACGCATAAAAAACGTCGCGCGCCACCATGAAATCCCGTTCCAGCCGGCTCCGGTTGGCCTCTCCATCCGGTCGAATATTCCCTCGCAACGCCCCCAGCCCGTTAATCGCCAGGTTGCACAACGTCGCCCGAAATGTCGCTTCGTACAGCAGCGTTAGCTCGTTACGACTAAAAGAGTCTCCCAATCCCAGCTGCATCGAGGTCCGCGAAAAACGACTTTCAAAACTATCCGGTGGAAGATGTCCAAGTTCCTGCAAGTATTCCTGTGCCGCATTCTTCATAAGCTGACCCACAATGATTTTCTCATTAGCTCGAACACGTCTTCCAGCCGCTCTTCCAGCAAACTGATTGTCTGTTCGTACCTCTGTTATCTCCGATCCCGACAATTTTGAGAAATTCGAAGTTTCAATAACTCTTATAACTGCCGCCTATATGGGCAAACGGTTTCAGCGCCAGGGTGTAATTGCCCCACCCCATTCGGCCGCGTTCAAAGTTCAAAGCTCGGCGTTCGATGTTCGCCGTTTCGCCTTGTTGGTTATGAACGCAGCTCCATGCCCGACGGCCTATCCCCTCTGCTGACTTCGCAGGATCAAGGGAACCATTAAGCAATGAATCCACGAAACAAACTCCTTGCGCGATGCTCTCCCTGTCCCCTTCTGAGGCCTTCTGAGGGGAGAGGGATGAAGGGAGAGGGGTCCATTGTTAACACTGCTCGGGATTATGAACGCCTTGTTTCTTAGAAGAGGCAACAAGATAGAAGGGGCAACAAGAAGCCTCTGGTTCATCGGAACAGACCTGGGCTTTTCAGCCATTCCCAAACCCCCTCATGCCCCTCACTGCCCCAGAGTCGTCGCCCGCGCGAGCGCTTTTTGCGCTGGTGCGAAATCCGGCTTAATGCGCAGCGCCTCCTGCAATTCGGGAATCGCCTTGTCTTGCTTCCCCTCTACCAGATAGGCGCTCGCGAGGTTGAAATGCGCCTCCATGTAGTTCGTATCGCACTGGACAGCTTTTTGGAAGCACGCCGTTGCATCGGCCATTCGTTTCTGCTGCTGCCGTACGATACCCAGGTTGTTATGAGCCGCCGCGTAATCCGGCAGCAACTGAATCGCTTCGCTGAACTGTTCCTCGGCTTCGGCCAGGCGGTTGTTGCGCAGCAGCAGGTTGCCTAGATTATTATGCACCTCGGCGTAGTCCGGCAGGATCCGTAACGCCTCACGGTAATGCTCTTCGGCTTTGCGAACGTCGCCGATCTTCGCGTATGCAATGCCAAGGTTATAGTGCAGATCCTCATCCTCCGGCGTCAATGCCAGTGCCTTCTCGTACAGTGCAACCGCTCCTTGCGCATCGCCTTGATCCAAAAGCTTCGTGCCCCGTTGATTCAACTCCACGGCCGCATGATCCGCCTTTGCCGCGTTGGTGCCAGGTTGCGCCGTCACCTCCGGTGACGACACCATTTGCGAAGCGCTCGCCATTGGAGTATTTGATTCGGTCACGAGCTGACTGTTCCTCGTCGGCGGTTGAGACCCGGCCCAGGGACGCCACACCAGCCCAATCACCGCCAGCAACGCGATTCCAGCCAGGCCGGCGCCAGCCTTGAACCACCCGTTCGAAGATTCAGTCGTGTTGGCCGGTTTGCTTGGTATTTGCTTCCTCCCTTGGGGGCTTACGTTCTTCTTTCGCTGCTTGCGTCTGCTCATCTGCTGTGAGGATGTCCAGTATTAAACCCGAACCACTTCCGCTTGTCTATGTTCCTTTGCCACGCCGGAAACAGCTTCTCAGGACGACGCCACGGCTTCCTTATAAGCCAATGCGTCTTACAGGTGCTGGTCAATCAAATGTTATCAACCGAATCCCCCCGGTTTTGCGCCTTTCCCTGCGGGTTTTGCCCCGTTGGCCCCGCCCTCCCCCTCCCGTAGATTTTAATCAAGGAATAATTGTCAGATTACAGTCTTCGGTTCGCAACTCGATGAGGAGACAAAAGCATAATATGAAAGCAAACAAAGCATTAATCGGCATGATGGCTACCGGATTGGTTCTGCTGGGCGCACAGCTCGGCCGCGCACAACTGACCCAAAACTCCACCGATGCCACCCAGCGTGGCCAACTCTCCGAAAGCGACTATCGCTTCCTGGTTAAGGCCGCCCGCGGCGGCATCGAGGAAGTCGAACTCGGCCAGTTGGCTCAGCAGAAAGGCACCAGCCAACAGCTCCGCAGTTTTGGCGAACGCATGGTCACCGACCATACCAAACTCAATAACGAGCTCAAGCAGATCGCCTCTCAAAAGAACGCTACCCTGCCGGCTCAAATGTCGCACCACGAGAATTCCACGCTCCAACATCTGCAAAACTTGACCGGCCCGGACTTCGATAAAGCCTACACCAAGGACATGGTCAAAGACCATAAGAAGGACGTGAAGGAATTCGAAAGTGCTGCCAAGAATCTCAGTGACGCTGACCTGCGGACCTTCGCTCAAAAGAACCTCGCGACCCTGCAGCAGCACCTGGGCATGGCTGAAAATCTCGAGACCGGCGTTAAGTCCGAGAAATAAATAAACCGCGCTTCGACAACTGCCATAGTCGCCGGGGTCACATCGTTGAAGTCAGCTCGAGTCGCTCACCAAATCTCGATCTCGTCTCAACTGGTGTGACCCCTGCTGCGGTAAAAAGACAGAAACTCTGAGAATTTAAAACAAAAGCAGCCTCTCACCGGCTGCTTATTTTGTGCTTACTAGACCTCATCGCACAAAAATCCCGACACCACGTTTCCTGTGGTAGGGACGGCTCGCCGAGCCGTCCGCTTTCCTACACCAAACGGACTCGGCCCGCTCGGCGAGCCGCCCTGCCATTTAGGAGATGGATTGTAGTAATTGTTTGAATTCTTGTTATATTCACGCCATTTTCTAAGGACTTGCGAGCCAGTTTAGCTCAGTGGTAGAGCAACGGTTTTGTAAACCGTAGGTCCTGGGTTCGAATCCCTGAACTGGCTCCAGTTGCCCCGAATAGCGTTCACGCGAAAGGTCCTGGATTGGATACAGGATACTTAGTACCCAGTCCGAAGCTTCTTAGTTACCCTCGGCGCTTGCCCCGTGTCGAACCAGGAACGCACGTGCATTAACCCATCCGGCCCCGTGTCGGTGCTGAACCTGAACACCACATTGGTGCGCTCCACACCACCCATGTGGTTCACATACTCGGCCGTGATGTTTCCGCTCCATTGCTGTGGGTTGTCCTCCGCGTCCAACACCGACGTCCGAATGATCCGCGAAAGGCCCACAATCACGTTCGTGCACTCCTTCAGCATCTCGACTTCCGCCTCCGCTTGAAACCGTCGCTTTTGTTGCCATTCACTCTCCGGTTTCGGCATCTGCGCGTACTGATTCTGCAGCCAATACAGTGGCGTCCCGACCACCACCACCAGCAACGTCGCCACGATTAACCATATCCCCGCACTCTCCGGCCACCATTCCGCAAACGGCCGATGATTGTCCATACCCCCGCCCGATGCATTACCCCGCAACGCTTGTCCGCACCGCGTGCAGCTCACCGCATTGCGCTCCACCACAGTCCCACATCGCGAGCAGGTCGCCTGGTCCGAGTAAGAAGCAGAAACCGCGGGACCCGGAGTGGCGAGCCAGACTTTGGGAATGAAGAGGATGGTCGGCATCCCGCAATGCGGACACTGTATCGTTTCCCCAACATGGTCGGAATCGAACTCCAGGTGCCCGAAGCAAATACTGCAGGTGCATCGTGTCCAAACTCCGGATGGACCGCCGACATTGCTCATTAACCGGATTTTGTCACGTCCGGACGCGCATGTCGAGCACGAACAGGCCAACAGTCAAGCGTAAAAGTACGGGTAAAACCGCCTCCAGGATCGGGCCTGGCGGTAGCGGAATTCTTTTGGTGAAAAATGCATTCAATGGTCACCCGCCTCTCCTCTTTCCAACCCGCCACGCCGAACAAAAGAGGTTTGGCAACCAATCCTCCGCCGATTAGCTTTGGCTCCTGTAAATGCCCGGCGCCTCCAAAGACTTGTCCAAAACCGACGCCGCAACCTCTTTCAACATCGAGGAAGATCCGTTTTTTGCGCAGGACCTCGAACAAATGGCTCGCGCGGTCAATTACCGACGATGGCAATTCAAGGTGATCGCTCCCTACGTGCGGGGCAAGGTGCTCGAAGTCGGTGGCGGGATTGGCAACTTCACGCCGGATTTAGCCGCATGTGCAGAGTCCGTCGTCAGTCTCGAGCCAAACGCCTTTTGTCACCGGCAGTTAGTCGAAAAGACCAAGTCGCTCAGCAACGTGAAAGTCTACAATGTGACCGCTGAGGAGCTCGACCATAAGGTGCCGACTGATTACCTGGCCGATACTGTCGTTTGCATGAACGTCCTCGAACACATCCAGGATGATGTCGCTGCCGTCACACTCTTCACCAAACGTTTGAAAGCGGGCGGCAACCTGGTGTTATTAATCCCTGCCGCACCCTGGGCCTTCGGCGAAATCGACAAGCGACTCGGTCACTACCGCCGCTACTCCAAGAAGAGCGCATCCATACTTATCCGCAACGCCGGCCTGACTATTTCGAAACTGCGCTACTTCAATTTCATTGGGGTTTGGGGGTGGTGGTGGAACGCACGCTTTGCTCGAAGCACGAGTCAAAGCGATTTGCAGATTCGGATCTTCGACGGCTATATCGTTCCCTGGCTCTCCCGGCTGGAGGCCTTGGTCCCGCCGTGGATCGGCCAATCTCTCCTGGTGGCGGCGCGCAAGAATTAGCGACATCCAGCACAACATAAAGTTGTTCCGTCGGGTAGGGCCCGCTCGCCGAGCGGACCTCAGCGCACGTTGCCAAATTTGCGCATGAGTTTCTCGAGTTCCAAGAGCCGCAGATTAATGCTGTTGAGCGTTAAACCGACGCCGAGGCTCAGCGCAGAGAGAATGACAAATGAGGCAGCGAGGATTGCGCTCGGGACACTATGAACAAAGTGATCCGTGGCGAATTCGTAAAGAGGACGGATTCCGGCGATCAGACCTGCCAACGACAAAAGGATACTCAGTCCACCGAAGAAAGTCAGCGGCTTATAGGAACGGAAGATCAGGAACAGCTTAAGCAAGACCAATAGACCATCCGACCAGGTCTTCAGTTTGGATACGCTGCCGGGCGGTCTGGTCCCGTATGGTGCTTCGATTTCCTCAATCACGAGCCCGCGATAGAGCGCCTGCAGCGTTAACTCAGTTTCAACGTCGAAGCCGCGGGCGGTGATGGGAATCAACAGCGCGGCCTCGCGAGTAAAAGCGCGGTAGCCGGAAAAGACATCCTGCACGTCCGCATGGAACATCCAATTAATGGTGGCGCAGACCGCTTTATTGCCAAGGATGTGAAAGTTTCGGAATGAATCAGCAGCGAAACTGTGCAACCGACTAGCGACGGTCATATCCGCACGTCCCATCAAAATGGGCTCAAGCAGTGCGTGAACGGAATTTGTGTCGTAGGTATCATCCCCATCGACCATGACATAGATATCCGCCTCTACTTGCTCGAACATTGAAGCAACGACAAAGCCCTTCCCTTGCTTCTTCTCGCGTCGGACAATCGCGCCGGCATCCCGGGCTACTTGTGCAGTCTGATCGGTGCAGTTGTTATCGAAAACGTAGATGTCTGCCTGAGGCAGCGCGCGTTTAAAATCCCGCACCACTTTGCCAATGGTCTTCTCCTCCTGGTAACACGGGATAAGCACGGCGAGGGTTTTGTCCCGCTCGGGAAAAGAGGGCGCCATCGGAGCTGTCGTTCTCTCGCGAGTGCCCTTCAATTCTATTGAACCGCGGTAGCTCATGGGTGAGGAAGTCGACCGATCCAGATTCCGCCGCCGGCGTTCATCCACTCCAACTGTGGCAAAGCCGGCTGCGCGGCACACGGCACCGCCAATCGGTCGCCGGGTTTCATTTTTTCCACCCAGGGCTCGTATGCTTTGAGCGCGAATTGATTGAGCTGGATGGAACGGAAGATTTGCAGATCGTCGGCCGGCATCAGTGCGGGCTCCATTCCGATGATGTATCGCCAATTGCCGGTTGGGTTTTTGTAAAATGTGTTATAGAAAAACTCCATGTGCGCGCTGTAGAAGATGCCATTGGGCTGCGGTAACCAGCCTGCCAACGAGGGTGCTTTCGTGTCCAGAAACGCCTCGTTCAAGCACCCGGTGTAACGGCGGTCCAGATCGTTCGTCGCGTGCAGAAAAAGGGGTACTGCCAGCAAGCACGAAGCCGTTGCCCGTCTCACACTCGAGAAATCAGAGACACGCGTTATCCCTTGCTCCACTTCTTTTGTTAACCAAACCAACACTGCGGGGATTCCCCAGTCCGCCCAGAAACGGTCGGCCTTAAAGCCCAGAATCCACGCGATGATGATCAACAGAAATGTCGGATCTTTTGCGACCCGTGGCGACGCATCTGGCGTGCTTTGCTGTTGGCTGCGCCATAACATCACGACACCAACCAAAACCGCGGTAGTGAATTCACCATAGCTGGGACGAAGCTCTCCTACCAATAGCCATTGCGGCACGTTTTCCTTGGATACCGAACTCGCAATTGCGAGCGCTTGCTCAAGAAAAACAAGCGGGCGACCAGTGAACAACGCACCCAATAGAATCCCCGTCACCACACAGCCTGCGAAGCACACAAATAGACGCCAACGGCCGGTCAGGAAGAACGCGGCGACTGGCAACGCCCATAAATACCACGCGCCGTGCACCCAAACCGACAGCGCGATTCCTGCCGCCGTCAACCCCAGCTTTGCCGGGGACGGCCTTTCCTCTTCTTTGGCGGAGGACCACGCGAACAGCACCGCGATCAAAACCCCTTCCGTCAGCAGGTAGGGCCGGGCCTGGACGAAGCGAGCCATCAAATCAGGGATGGCAATCAACTGCGCCAACAAAGCCACCAGCCACGCCTCGGGTCGCCGCAACCACGGCAACGGCGCGAGAAAAATACACAGCATCATCGAAACAACCGAAAAGCTCATTAACCCGTCGCTTTCCCACGCGAATGTTTTGTGAAGCCAGCCTAGCAGCCACTCCCAGCCCGGACTGTGGTCCATCTTGTACTCGGGCCGCATCACAATGATTTCCGGATATGGCTTGTCAGTAAACGCCTTGGCTACATGCCGCCGCGCATCACCGGGAGCGATAAACCCATAGCTGATGATTTTCAGGGGAATGAATATCAGGGTAGCGAGCACTGCGGCCCACACAAGGACCGGGATATATCGCGACAAGCGCGGTGGGTTCTTGGAACCGCCGTTATCTGCAAGAGAACTGCTCTGAGACAAAAACTCAGATGGCCTCGATGGCTCCAGGTGAGTATCCTCTAGGACTTTTCTCGTTATGGGAATTGTATCCATGATTATGCCTGGCTTCCTTTTGAAGCGATCACCACAGTTGAAAGCCCTTGCATCGGCAGGCAATAATCGAGGACTCGGAAAACCGGGGTCAGCAAATTGTAAATTTTGAGCTGCCACGAGGTAATGCAGCGCTGGCCGAACAACGTGTTGCTAACCCACCAGGCAATTACGCCGGCCTTGTTAAAATAAAACTGACGTTCGACACGCAATCCCGCTGCCCGCATCTTCTCCTCGAGTTCGGCTTTGCTGTACCGGCGGAAATGCCCAATCTCGCGATCAAATCGGCTGTAGAGCTTCGGATCGTAGGGCACGAGAAAAACCAATTTACAACCTTGTGGCAGCACTTGATAGAGATGCCGTAGAACGCCGGCGTCGTCTTCGATGTGTTCCAGAACATTTAGGCAAACCACCGTGTCGACATTGAAATCTTTCAGCACCTTATAATCTTCTGGGTGTAGCAAATCGAGCGACGCCACTTGCACATTTGGCAGATGGCCCCAACGCCGACGCAATTCGGTTAAGTATTCTGGTCGGTTGTCGGTCACCAGCACATTGGCGCCCTGTTTGAGCAACTTGCTCAGGTTCCCGCGACCTGAGCCTAGTTCCGCGATGCGTACTCCAAGGTGATCGCGGATCGTTGTGTACATCCAGCGGTTGAACCTCGGTGCTTGCTCAAGCGCATCGAGAGCCACTTTACCCGCGTCTGCATACTTCGAACTGAAGCGATACTTGACTATAAACCAAAGCGCTGCGAACCCGTCCCGCCAGGAGATTTTCTTGCCATCCTCGTACGTCCGACCGTTGTAATTAATCGGCACTTCGTAAATTCGAAGTTTATTGCGGGCGACTTTCGCAGCCACTTCGGGTTCGATCCCAAAACGGTTTGATTCCAGCGGAATATTCCGCAGAGAATCCGCAACGAAAAGTTTGTAGCACGTCTCCAGGTCGGTAAGATTCGTGTTGTTCAGCATGTTCGCCAGGAGGGTCAGCAACCGATTGCCCACCGTGTGCCAGAAATACAACACCTTGCGCTCCTCTCCGATAAAGCGCGAACCGAAGACAACATCGGCTCTGCCCTCGAGGATGGGCCTTAAAAGTCTCGCGTAATCCGCCGGATCATACTCCATATCCGCATCCTGGAAGATAGCCAAATCTCCTGTCATGACCTCGATTGCGCGGCGGATAGCGGCTCCCTTTCCTTTATTATAGGGCTGCCTGAAGATCCGCAGTTGTGGGAATTGTTGAGCCAACGCACTGGCGATCTGCCAACTCATATCAGTGGAGTAATCATCCACCAGTACCAACTCCCGCTGCAGACCCAATGGCAAAGGAGTGGAAAGGATCGCCTCGACGCAAGGGCGGAGAGTTGCTTCTTCGTTGTAGACCGCCATTAGCACCGATAGCTTCGAAAAGCTCCGGGACCTTGGCTTATTTGGCTTTCGTTGCGGCACGGTGCCCAAATCCTGGACACCAACGTCTGACAACTGGTTTGTTACCGCGGTTGACTCAGGCATAAGTTTCCGTTTGTCGGCCTGCCGCCGGGCTGGTTAAACCCTGGCATATTGGGTTTTACTGATTGGCCAATTGATTGCTAGTTCCGGGTGCACAATCCATGCCATGAATCCTGAAGTTGCAGCGCTAACTGCGAAACAGCCGGCCGGCCCGAATTGCCCTTTCCCCTCGGATCTCGGCGGGAAGGCTAATCCCGAGGCCGATTGCCGTGAAAAGTCGTGCTCTCAACGCGAGACCCTGACCGGTTTTTCCAGCTTCAGGGATTTACACTCAGCCGGGCCCAATAGTAAAACTGCGGCCGTGCTTGCTAATTCGCTTAAACGTTACATTCCCCTTGCGGTCTGGGGAGTCGCTGTCCTGACTCTGTTGCTAATCCCCGCCAAAATTATCAGCTACGGCTACTTGCCAGCAGACGACGCCTTGCGTCACGCGGCAAAAGCGGTTTGCGGCAAACCCTGGTCGGAAATTCTGGTCATGCGCAGCGATTTTCCGATCGATATTCACGATGGATGGCACAAGGTACTAGGCGCGATCCATCACGCTTTCAGCGCCAATGCAGAAACGCTGGTGATTGGCTCCGTCGTGGGCCTTATGATCCTGGTCAACGCGAGTATCCTCGCACAATTACGCCGGCCGGAAGCATGGTTGGCATCGCTGTTGGCAGGCGCGGTTTTCGTCCCCGAACTGCTGTTCCGCCTCTCACTGGGCAGGCCGTACCTGTTTGCGATTGCCGTATTCATCACCTTGCTCTTCATATGGTCCTCGCCCGAGCGGGAGGTGCCGCGGCCCTTGGGTTTGATTAGCTCGGTTGCCATGCTCGCTGTGGAGACATGGCTTCACGGCGCCTGGTATTTGATGGCATTTCCAGCCCTCCCACTGCTGCTGGCAAAAAGGTTCCGTGGTACACTTTGGTATCTCTGCTGTTGGCTCGGTGGCAGCTTCCTGGGGGCGTGCTTGACCGGCCATCCTTGGCAATCCTTGGGCCAATCTCTTCGCTTAGTCTCAGCGATGTTTGGCCAGCACGTGCTGACCCGCCAACTTTTCGGGGAATTCGTTCCTTCCAATGGCAACTACGCCGCCGTCTTAGTGGTTGCGGCCGTCCTGCTTTGGCGATCCCGTTCGCCGGGCTGGAAAGCTCAAGAATTGCTGCATCCGATCTTTCTCGCCTTGATCATTGGGTGGATCCTGGGTCTTAAGGTCAACCGGTTCTGGTTGGATTGGGGGCTCCCGGCGTTTTTGGTTTGGCTGGCTCTGGAATTTCAAAAGCAACTGCGGCTGTATCTTCCTCCTGAGTCGTGGAACCGCATGTTGCTCACGTTGGGCTTGGCGGCCGCCATCTTTTTTCAAGCGACTGCGGACGTGAACAGCCGTTGGACGTGGAACATTACTAACCAGTATCTCACGCAGGACAATCCCGACCTGGCCGGTTGGTTGCCCGAGCCGGGCGGTATCATCTATAGCGCCGACCCAAATGTCTTCCACCAGACCTTTTTCAAAAATCCCAATGCACCGTGGCGCTATGCCCTCGGTTTCGAGCCGGCTTTGATGCTCCCCGAAAATTTGGAAGTCAAGCACAAGGTCGACTGGAACTTTGGGGATCTTCGCCCCTACGAACCATGGATCCGCAAAATGCGGCCCCAGGATCGGCTGATTCTCCGCGCTTCAAGTTCGCAGCTTAGCGGCAAACCAAACATTCCCGAGCTGGAATGGTATTACGGGATCACCGATTACTGGATTGGGCGGCTGCCGCGGCAAAGCAACACGGGGGCCCAACCTGCACAATAGCGCGGTCTCGTTTGGTTAGGCAACTTGCCCACGCGGACGAGCTCCGGGAGGGAGCGCCCGAAGAATGAGTTGGTCCCAACCCTGGACAGTTTTTGTCCAAAATTTCGCCTTTTGTAGAAGACAACATAAGGAGACTCTCTTCGATCCTTTCGGCGCCTTTCGGCGCTCAATCAGAGAGTCTCCATTCCTCGTCTCCTACAAAGTTCATAGAGAGCCTATCCACTCGACCGTGGCAGCAAAGCAGGTTTACGGCAGCTCATTCGCGATGACAGGAACAGTTTATGCTTGGGTGAATTCAGTAGCGCATTCTCGAGGACAGTTTCGTTGGAGCATTGCAGTGATTTTCTGTGGTGCTTCTGACCGCGCTACCAGCCCAATACATGAACGCAACCGAATCCGCAGGAAAGTCGGATACGCCGACTGAAGGGCCACTCGCGAATCCAAGCGCGGTCAATACCAGCGTGACGAATAGGTTCTACGCCCCTGCCTTTCCTCAGTCCCCCGAGCGCGAGGTCTCGACACATTCCGCGCAGCGGATGATTCAATTTCTGGCCGAGCCGGAAGGGCCGGCATGCCTTTCGTTCAAAATCAGAAACAGTGAAGCACCCGAAGTTTCCGTGGTGATGCCCTGTCTCAATGAGGCCGACACCTTGAGGCAATGCCTGCGCAAGGCCTGGCTCGCCCTCGCTCAAGCGGGCATCGAGAGTGAAATCATTGTAGCTGACAATGGCAGCACGGACGCATCGCTAGCCATCGCGGAGGAGCACGGGGCCCGTATTATCCGCGTCGAAAAGAAAGGGTACGGAAGCGCACTCATGGCGGGAATTGAAAGCGCGCGCGGCAAATACGTAATCATGGGGGACGCCGACGACAGCTACGATTTCAGCGAGATAGCGAAATTCGCGGCACGGCTGCGGGAATCGAATGACTTGGTGCAAGGCTGCCGGTTGCCCTGCGGCGGTGGCCGGATCGAACCGCATGCCATGCCGTTCCTGCACCGATGGCTGGGTAATCCTATGTTTTCTCTGCTAGTTCGCCGCATGTTCGGCGCGCCAGTCCATGATGTGTATTGTGGGCTGCGAGGTTTCACCAAGGAAGCTTACGGCAAACTGAATCAGCGGTGCACCGGGATGGAGTTCGCCACGGAAATGATCATCAAGGCCAGCTTACACAAAATGAAGATCGCCGAGGTTCCCATCACGCTGTATCCGGACGGACGCAAATCGCATGCGCCGCATCTCAAGACCTTTCGTGATGGCTGGCGTACACTGCGCTTTTTCTTTTTGTGCAAACCCCGGTGGCTATTTGTATTCCCTGGACTGCTGGCCCTGGTCGTCGGGTTGATGGGATATTCGTTGGCCATGCCCGGACTGAAAATTGGCACCGCCACTCTCGACGCACACACTCTCCTGTTTTCCAGTCTGGCCATCCTTATTGGACATCAATGTCTCTGTTTCGCCATTTACGCAAAAGTGTTTTCCTGCCGCGAAGGCCTGCTTCCCCCAGATGCCCGCGTCGACCGATTCTTCCGCTTTTTCACCTTGGAAAAAGGGCTACTTCTGAGCGGTCTGGCCGTTACCGGCGGATTGGCCTTGCTGTGCGGAGTCACAGCGACCTGGGCGCTAGGCGGTTTTGGTCCGTTGGACTACGCCCATACGATGCGCTTTGTGATTCCCGGGGTGACGCTCGTAACGCTCGGCGTGCAAACGATCCTGTCCAGCCTGATGATTAGCATCATGAGCCTTGCTGCTAAGAACTGAAAAAGTCTATGGCAGAATTCGATGCTTACGCCGAGAATTACGCCGAAGCGCTGGGGCGCGGCCTGGCCATTTCAGGGGAGGATAGCTCTTATTACCTGCGCGGGCGCGTGGCTTGGCTGAAGGGCTGCCTGCAACGCATGGGGTTCAAGCCCGGCAGTTGCCTGGATTATGGATGCGGGTGCGGAGACTCAGCTCCGGAGTTGGTCTCGGCCTTGGGCGTTCAGACTGTGACCGGCGTTGATGTCTCCAGCTCGCAAATCGAGATCGCGCGGCGCAAGCACGCTCGTGCAAACTGCTCTTTCGCCACAGTAAACGAACCACCGCCCGCAGGAGCCTTCGATTTAGCCTACAGTAATGGCGTGTTTCATCACATTCCGCCTGTCGAGCGTCCCGCCGCGCTTCAATATATCAACAAAGCGCTAAAGCCTGGGGCTTACTTCGCTCTTTGGGAAAACAATCCCTGGAACCCAGGGACACGTTACGTTATGAAACGCATTCCCTTTGACAAAGATGCCATCACGCTCTCGCCGCTGGAGACCCGCCGGCTCGTAACGGCTGCCGGGCTGAAAGTTATCAGCATTACTTTCCTGTTCCTGTTTCCTCGTGCACTACGCGTTTTTCGACCGCTGGAGCCGCGGGTGGCCCGCTTGCCGCTGGGCGCGCAATACCAGGTCCTTTGCCGCAAAACCTGATTCCCCATGAACCCATCTCCTGCTGGTTCCTCCACCACCCAAATGAAACCCGTGCTGGAAACGCTGGACCTCCCGAACTCCAGAGCTCAGACGGCCGTTCCTGGCAGAGCCGAAGCAGTGGAGCGCTACGTGCCTCTGCTGGTCGTGATTCTGGTCCTGATGGTCGTTCTGCTGAGCGCGCTCAAAATCGTGAGTTACGGTTTCATTCCTGTGGATGATGGATTGCGCCATGTGGCCAAAGCCGTTAGTGGCAAGCCGTGGGATCAGATCATGGTCATGAGGCCCGGATTTGAGATCGATCACAATTATGGGTGGCATCAGATCCTGGCTCTGCTACATCGGGCGTTTGGCTGGGGGCCAGACGTGCTGCTGACCTTCGCGATCACGGGGCTACTGGCCACGTTTTGCCTTGCACCCCTCCCTTGGTTACGGCGCCCGGAAGCCTGGCTCATCGTTTTGTTTGGTTTGAGTTTGACTCACAGCCTCGAGCGGATGGCGTTGGGCCGGCCTTTCATCTTGACGGCGGCTATTCTGCTCGTGCTGCTAATGCTCTGGAATGATCAAAAGGCGGCCGGGGTCGGCTTGCTCTCTACCACCACCCTAATGATAGCGGCGGCGGTGTGGATTCACGGCAGTTGGTATTTATTTGCCTTGCCGGTGATTGCTTTTGCGCTGGCAGGTCACCGGCGTTCGGCTCTTGAGTTGACCGGGTGTTGGCTTGGGGGAACGTTCCTGGGAGCCTCGCTGACCGGTCATCCCGTCGGGTTTACGGTCCAAGCGGTTCGAATCATGTTTTCCTGCTTCGATCCCCATGCTCTCCAACGGATGTTAGCCCTGGAATTCCAACCCTCCGACGGAGCGCTTCCGATTGTCGGGGCTGTAATCCTGATGCTTCTCTTCCGAAGAACCAGGGGATTAGCCTGCACCCCCTTGGTACGGAACCCGATCTTTGTCCTGGCCGGCCTGGGTTGGCTTCTGGGTTTGGGCACACGGCGGTTTTGGGACGATTGGGGGGTCCCCGCCGCGGGTCTGTGGTTGGCGCTGGAAATTCAAGAGTATCTGGAATTGGAATGCACGCGGACTTCGCTGGTCCGCCTGGCCACTGCCGTAATAGTTGCCGGCGGGTTGTACCTTTCATTCACCAAGGACACCGGAGGGCGCTGGACCTACAATCTGACAGATGAGTACCTCACTGAGGACAATCCTCAATTGGCCGCATGGTTACCCGAAAAAGGCGGCATTTTGTACAGCGCTAACCAGAGGACTTTCTTCAAAACGTTCTTCAAGAATCCGAAGGCGGAGTGGCGCTATATGCTGGGATTCGAGCCTACATTCATGCCGCCCGAAGATCTCAAAATCATTCGTGATATTCAATGGACTGATGGCGCCCTGAGATCCTATCTGCCATGGGTTAAAAAAATGCGGCCAGAAGACCGTTTGGTGATAAACGGAGGCGATTGGAGCCGGCCAGACATTAAGGAGTTGGAGTGGCATTATGCCATCCGTGACGTCTGGATCGGAAGATTACCTAAAGCAGCCCCTGCCAAACCATAAGAGCCAGAGGCCGTGTTAGCCTCGTTACTGCGGTAAACCTTGAGTTAATCCTGGCCGGCTGGTTACCCGAGCCCGCAGTATCATTTACAGCGCCGGCGCGGACATTTTTTCATCAGACCTTTTTCAAAAATCTAAACGCTCAATGCTTTACGTCCCGGCCTTCAGACCCGCCTCATTCTGCCCGAGGATTTGGAGGTCATGCGGAATGCCGATTGGAGTTTCGGTGATCTGCACGCTTACCAATCGTGGGTCCGCAAATGCGGCGCCAGGGCCGACTACTCCTGCGCGCCTCTAGCTCTGGGCTCACCGGCAAACCAAGTATACCCGAGTGGGAGTGGTACTA
>DATJGF010000239.1:0-25694 GCA_035495315.1 Candidatus Limnocylindrales bacterium | reverse complement strand
GCAACCATCGCCGTCAGGTATCGGCTAATCAGGCCGGGTGTAAGATCCGAAACTTCGATGTTCTGATCGGTGGCAAAGTTGTTGAGGTAAAATTCAAGCTGATGCATCCGGGCATCGGACTTGCCGTCCGCCCGGCTTTGTTCAAGGCATTTCTCCACGGCTTTGGCAACGCTGATGCGCGGGATCTTTTTATCGTGATGCTTCCTGAAAAAAGCGGCGGCTTCTGCGGGCGTGCCGCTGCCGTTCAGTATGCCTCGCATTTCGGCCCATTCACGCGCAGCGAAGTCCAGAGCAACATCAAAGGGCTTTACGAAACCCTGGGCTCTCAGATAGATGTTTCGGTCATTGCTCGTGAGTTCCAGCACCTCTTGCTCACCGTTGGCTATCTTTTTGATTGCCTCTTCACCTGCCGTTTTCGCTTCACTTGGATCGGCGAACGTTTCGAGCTTGCGCTTTCCCAATAGCGAGTAGGCCAACACGTAGGACGTGTAGCCCTTCCCGCTGATGCTCTTGTAAACCTTGGCCGTGATGCCGGGAATGCCCCGGACTTCAACGGTCTGGTATGCCTTACCCTCATCGGGCTGCCAGATACCGGACTGTATAGCGTTCATGCCGGTATTCTTTACGAAAGTGTTAGGAAAGTCAACTACCTTCGGATTTCCTAAGAAAAATGGTCGGGGCGGTGAGATTTGAACTCACGACCTTCTGAACCCCATTCAGACGCGCTACCAAGCTACGCTACGCCCCGAACCATTGCCCGGTCTGGTGACCGGCACGAAGGAATAGTACGATGAGGGAGGTGGATTTCAATAGCGAATTGGCAAGAACCCAATTCAAAGTCGCAATCGAATTTCACTCCACACGTTTTCGTACGAAGGTATGCGTGGCATGACCGTAAAAGGCTTCGGCGGCTTCCATCAGCGTCTCCGACAGGGTAGGGTGCGGATGCACCGCCAGAGACAGATCTTTGGCGGTGGCGCCCATTTCCACTGCGAGCACTCCCTCGGAGATCAGTTCGCCGGCGCCAGTTCCGACGATGCCGACGCCCAGAATTCGTTCGGTGTCCGGGTCGATGATCAGCTTGGTCAAACCATCCGGGCGATCAAAGGAGAGGGCGCGTCCCGATGCGGCCCATGGAAACTTGGCGACTTTCACTTCAATACCCTTGGCCTTCGCCTCAGACTCGGTGAGGCCGCACCAGGCCAATTCTGGATCGGTGAAAACCACGGCCGGGATCGTGATGTCAGTGAATGCGCTGTCTTCGCCGACAATTACTTCGACGGCGATTCGTGCCTCTTTGGAGGCCTTGTGCGCGAGCAAGACTCCGCCAGCAATGTCACCAATGGCATAAATTGCCGGATCCGTGGTTTGCTGCTTCTCGTTTACATGAATAAAACCTTTGTCGTCGAATGAGACCTTGGTGTTTTCGAGGCCAAGATCCTCGGCATTGGGGGTGCGCCCAACGGCTACCAACACGCGGTCGTAGAGTTCCTCTTTCTTCTGTCCCTCGGCATCAAATTCAACTTTGATCTGCTTACCGCTGGTTGACATTTTGGAGACCTTCGTCTTTAGCCGCACATCTTTGAAGGCCTTCCTGGCGTAAGCGATGATAGGGCGTGCGAGGTCGGGGTCGGCGCCGGCTAGAATTGTATCGAGGGCCTCAACCAGGACCACCTTGCTTCCGAGCGTGGCATACACGGTGCCTAGCTCCATCCCAATGTAGCCACCGCCAATGACCAACAGGTTCTCCGGAATGTCTTCCACCTCCAGGGCTTCCCGTGAAGTCATAATACGAGGATTGCCCAGATCGAAAGCCTTGGGCATCGCCGAGCGCGAGCCGACCGCGACGATCGCCTGCTCGTACTGAATGAACTGTTGGCCCTGATCCGTTTCCACGCGCAGCGTGCGCGAATCTTCAAAATAGCCGCGGCCATGGATCACCTGGACGCCACGCATTTTGGCAAGTTGGGCGATACCTCCCGCCAGGCGGGTGAGAATCGATTCCTTCCATGCGCGCAGTTTGGAAACGTCGATAGTCGGAGGGGCAAAGACTATGCCGCGATGCTCGGATTCGCGTGCGGAGCTGACGGTGTGAGCCGCATACAGCAACGCTTTTGAAGGGATGCAACCGCGATTCAAGCAGACGCCGCCCAGTCGCGGGTCGCGCTCGATCATGATGACTTTTTTGCCGAGGTCGGCCGCGTAAAATGCGGCGGCATACCCGCCGGGTCCGGCGCCGACCACTACGATTTCAGTTTTGATAGGATCCATGAATAGGAAAATGGAGTGATGGAGTATTGGGGTTACGGAGTCATGGGATTGGCGGCAGAGGAATCATTACACTCCTCCCTTTACTGCTTCTTCACTAAAATGTTCGAATGCCTTTGTCAGATCCACGGTGAAGCGTGCCGCCATGCCCCCATCGATCACCCGATGATCATACGACAAACCGATCGGCATCATTAAGCGTGGTTCAATCTTATCGCCGCGCACGACCGGCTTGAGAACACCACGTCCAAGCCCTAGAATGGCGACTTCGGGCTTATTGACGATCGGAGTGAACTGCGCGCCTCCTATGCCGCCCTGGTTTGAAATTGTGAACGTGCCGCCTTTAAGTTCTTCGGCGGAAACCTTTCGGTCCCGAGCCTTTTTCGCTAAGTCTTCCAGCTCTTTGGAGAGATCGAAAACTGTCTTTTTGTCCACGTCGCGTATGACCGGCACGATCAGCCCGGCATCCGTATCGACTGCAACGCCGATGTGATAATAGTCCTTGAACACAAGCTCCTGGGCCGCGTCATCCAGGCTGGAGTTAAATACCGGATGCTTCTTGAGAGTGTCGACGACTGCCTTAAGGGCAAAGCCGGTCAGAGTCAGGCGCGCGCCTTTTTGTTCGAAGGCGGTCGTATATTTTTTTCTTAGCAGGTTAAGCTGGGTGATGTCGATCTCGTCGAACTGCGTGACGTGGGGTACCGCGTTCCAGTTTTCGAGCATGCGGCGGGCGATAACCTGGCGCAAGGGCGAGAGCGGTTTACGCGTGACGGATCCCCATTTCGAGAAGTCGATCGGTTCAGCGGCCGGTTTCGTAGTCGGGGCAGCAGCAGTGGCCGCCGTCCGAGGTTCAGCCGCCAGGCGCTGCAGGCGCTGAATATATGCGCGGACATCTTCCAGCACGATTCTGCCGCCGCGCGCGCTGCCACGCACCTTGGTCAGATCAATTCCGAGATCCCTCGCCAATTTGCGGATCGAGGGCGCGGCCGCCGCAGGCAAATCGTTCTTTGATGAGACGGTTTCCGGTTCCGGTTCTTCTTTGGGTTCGACTTCGACGGAGCGGCCGGCAGATTTCACTTCCTGCGGTTTCGCTTCGGCTTTTGCCGGGACTGCCGGAGCGGCGGCGTCTCCAGCTTCACTCAATGTCAGGATTCTCTGCCCAACACTGATCTTGTCGCCGGTCTTGACGAATAATCGGGTGACGGTGCCCGCTGAGGTCGAGGGGATGGTAGCAACGGCTTTTTCGTTTTCGAGCTCGAGGATCGGCTGGTCTTGGGTGATTTGATCGCCCTCTTTGACAAAAAGATTCACGACAGTGCCGGAATCGGCGCCTTCACCCAAATTAGGAAGTTTCAAGTCCATTTTAGTTTTGTGTCGGTTACGACCTGCGCTGAAATCGGCTTGCGCGGCACATGAGGGCTGCGCGCCGAGCGGCGTCAAATGATTTGCGGGTAAGCCTTAGCCGGATCAACCTCCAGCTTGCGAATCGCATCGGCGACGCGTCGCCGTTCGATTTGCCCTTTTTCAGCCAATGCATAGAGAGTGGCCACGACGATTAACTCGGCATCCACTTCGAAGAAGCGCCGCAAACGTTCGCGCGTATCACTGCGGCCAAAGCCGTCGGTTCCGAGCGTGGTCAATCCGCCGGGGACCCACGGTGCGATCTGGTCGGGGACTAATTTGATGTTGTCCGAAACGGCAATAAAAGGGCCTTTTTCGTTGGCCAGCAACTCTTCCAGGTACGAACGTTTCGGGGTCTCGCCAGGGTGCAGCATATTCCAGCGCTTCACTCGCAGCGCATCATTACGGAGAAGTTTGTAGCTGGTGGCGCTCCAGACATCGGCTGACACACCAAATTGTTCAGCCAGGATCTGCTGTGCGTGGGATGCCTGGCGCAGGATGGGGCCGCTGCCGAAGATTTGCGCTTTGAGCGAGCCAGCTTCTGGCCCCGGCTTGAATTTATAAAGTCCTTTGAGAATCCCTTCCTGGGCCCCCTCCGGCAAAGCGGGCATAGGGTAGTTCTCGTTATATAGAGTTAGATAATAGAAAAGATCTTCGCCGTCCTGGTACATGCGGCGCATGCCGTCTGCAATGATCACGGCCAACTCGTAGGTGAACGCCGGGTCGTAGCTGACAAGGGTCGGGATGGTGCTCGAAAGCAGCACGCTATGGCCGTCCTGGTGCTGGAGGCCCTCGCCATTAAGCGTGGTGCGGCCCGAGGTCGCTCCGAGCAAAAAGCCTTTTGCCTTGATATCGCCCGCGAGCCACATCAGGTCGCCAATCCGCTGGAACCCAAACATCGAATAATAGATGTAAAACGGGATCATATGGCGCCCCTGGGTTGCATAGGAGGTGCCGGCGGCGATAAACGAAGCCATCGAGCCCGCTTCTGTGATCCCTTCCTCGAGAATCTGTCCGTCCTTGGCTTCGTGATAATAGAGCAGCGATTTCTTATCGACGGGCTCGTAAAGCTGTCCTTTCGAGGAGTAGATACCAATTTCCCGGAACAGCGCGTCGAGCCCGAAAGTGCGCGCCTCGTCCGGTATAATGGGAACGATCTGCTTACCGATAGCCTTGTTCCGCACAAGCAAACTGAGCAACCGAACAAATCCCATCGTCGTCGACATTTCGAATTTGCCCGAACCTTTCAGCAACTCAGCAAACAAGTCCTGTTTCGGTACCTCGATCGGCGCCGCGTTAACAACCCGCTGCGGTAAAAAGCCTCCTAACTTCTTGCGGCGATTTACCAGATACTGCCGCTCGACGCTTTGCGGTGGTGGACGAAAGAAAGGTGTCTCGGCAATCTCCTCGTCATTGATAGGAATGCCAAATCGTTCGCGGAACTCGCGCAGTTCCTTTTCATTCAGCTTTTTTTGCTGATGGGTGATATTGCGGCCTTCTCCGGCTTCGCCCAAACCATAGCCCTTTATCGTTTTGGCCAGAATAACGGTCGGTTTGCCGCGCTGCTCTTGGGCGGCGCGGTAAGCGGCATAAACCTTTCGTGAATCATGCCCGCCGCGGAGCAGTTTCTGGATCTGCTCGTCGGTGAGGTGGTTGACCAACTCGAGCAGTTCCGGGTATTTGCCAAAGAAATGTTTGCGCGTATAGCTGCCAGGCTCGACAGAGTATTTTTGATAATCGCCGTCGACGGCTTCTTCCATTCGCCGGATGAGCAGCCCGCTTTTATCGGCAGCCAGAAGCTTATCCCAGTCGGATCCCCAAATCACCTTGATGACATTCCAGCCTGCGCCTTGGAAGGACGCCTCGAGTTCCTGGATGATCTTGCCGTTGCCACGAACCGGTCCGTCCAGCCGCTGCAAATTGCAGTTGATGACCCAAATCAAATTATCGAGGTTCTCACGCGAAGCCAGCGTCAGCGAGCCGAGTGTCTCCGGTTCGTCCGTTTCGCCGTCTCCCACGAAAGCATAGACCTTCGGCTCTTCTCCATTCGTCAGCCCGCGGGCGCGGAGGTAACGGTTGAAGCGTGCCTGATAAATCGACATTAGCGGTCCCAAGCCCATCGAAACGGTTGGGAACTGCCAAAAATCAGGCATCAGGTACGGATGCGGATAAGAAGATAAGCCGGGAGTCTCGCCCAGTTCCTGCCTGAAATTTTGGAGGTGCTGTTCGTCGAGCCGGCCTTCGAGAAAAGCTCGGGCATAAATGCCGGGTGTGGCGTGGCCCTGGAAATAAACCATGTCGCCGACGAAATCGTCGGTGCGCGCGCGGAGGAAGTGGTTAAAGGCGACTTCGTAGAGGGTCGCGGCGGAAGCGTAGGTCGAAATATGGCCGCCCAGGCCGCTATGAGTGCGATTAGCGTTCACGACCATCGCCATGGCATTCCAGCGGACGAAGCTCTTGATACGACGCTCCATCTCCCAGTCGCCGGGAAACGGCGCCTGCTTTTCAACGGGGATCGTATTGACATACGGAGTGCTGACGACGCGCGGGGCCTCGATCCCTTCCTGGCGGAGACGGTCGGTTAAAGTGCCGAGGAATCGGCTCGTGCTGCCGGGCGCCTGCTGTCGCAACGTGTACTCGACAACAGACCCTAGCGACTCCAGGATTTGATCCTCAGCCCGGCCGTTGGGCGGCGGCAAGACATGCAGTTCAGGCGTCGAACTCTTTTCCGCTTTATTCGTCACTTTCACTTTGTCACTCAAAATGGATTTCGTTAAGCTCAGGGCGTCCTTATGTCAAGGCACGGGGTCCAAAAGCGCGCCGCATTAGACCGAAAGGCAAGCCCGCTGCCAACCAAATAGTATAACACC
This sequence comes from Candidatus Limnocylindrales bacterium, assembly GCA_035495315.1. Taxonomy (GTDB): domain Bacteria; phylum Verrucomicrobiota; class Verrucomicrobiia; order Limisphaerales; family UBA8199; genus DATJGF01. The sequence goes on along the minus strand of DATJGF010000239.1, from coordinate 19,155 downwards.
TGTCAGCAAAATTATAAGGATGAAACCGCTAATCAGACACGAAAAAGGCAAAATGATGCGGCCAGTGCGATTTTATGCCGCTCCAACATCTTAGAAGGGGTGAAAAACCGCGTTGTAGAAGCCGACGTGAGGCCAAAGTACTCGGGCGTTTCGGCACCAGTCACAGCCTCCCCACGTTGTCTCCTCCAATGTTAAGCTCGGAGACACCTTTAGCTTTCGCGTGGATGTGAAATACTGCGACCTGACTCTGCCTACCGCGGAGGAGAATCTTGCCTGTGACGAAGCGCTGCTCGAATTGTGCGAATCGGGCGGCGCCGACGGAATTTTGCGATTTTGGGAACCGGCACGGTATTTTGTTGTCGTCGGGTATGGGAACCGGATGGCGACTGAGGTCAACCTGGGCTTTTGCCAACAGTTTGACATCCCGATGCTGCGACGGTGCAGTGGCGGAGGAACCGTTTTGCAGGGGCCCGGGTGTTTGAATTATTCACTGGTGCTGAGGTGTGATGAATCGGAGGCGCTTCAAAGCATTCCGGGCACAAACGAATTTGTCCTGCAACGCCACCAACGGGCGATGACCGCGTTGCTGGGGGCCACCGTCGAAAGACGAGGTCAAACTGACCTGGCGATTGGCGGATTAAAGTTCTCGGGCAATTCCCAGCGCCGCCGCCAAAAGGTTCTGTTGTTTCACGGATCCTTTCTGTTGCATCTGGACATCGGTCTCGTCGAAAAGGCTCTCCCATTACCGACTCGCCGCCCCGACTACCGCGCCGACCGCTCGCATACTGATTTTTTAGTCAACCTCAAAGTGCCGGCCCATTTGATCAAAGCGGCGCTGCTAAAAACCTGGGGCACCCAAGAGGCGCTCCGACAGATTCCCTACGACCAAATTAGCAGCCTCGTCGAACAGAAATACCGGCGCGACGAATGGAATCTGAAGTTTTAATGTAGGAGACGACGTTAGGCGACTTGAGCGGCTTGAACGGCCGCCTCGGCGAGCCAGCTTACCAGGTAGGGCCGCCTCGCTGAGGCGGCCACTCCAAAACGCCTCCTTCGAACATTGACACCTCAGCAGCCTACGTTATGCTCTGCCCCCTTATTCAGGAACTTGAGTTATGCCAAAATTAACGGTCCGAGATTTGAACGTGCGCGGCAAACGCGTCTTTGTTCGCGTCGATTACAATGTCCCGCTGGAGGAAAAGGACGGGCAAATGGCAATCACGGATGCGACGCGTATTGTGGAGACGTTGCCGACCCTTCGTTTGCTGATTGAGCAAGGGGGCAAATTGATCCTGGCGGCGCATCTTGGACGTCCCAAGGGCAAGCGGGAAGCTTCGATGTCGCTCCGCCCCGTTGCGGTGAAATTGGCAGAATTGTTGGGGCGCGCAGTTGCTTTTGTCGATGATTGCATCGGCGAAAAAGTCGAAAAAACTGCGGAAGTCCTCAAACCGGGGGACGTGCTTTTGTTGGAAAATGTTCGATACTACAACGAGGAAGAGACCAACGACCCGGCGTTTGCGGAGAAGCTGGCCAAAGTCGCGGAGGTATATGTTAACGATGCCTTCGGCGCGGCACATCGGGCGCATGCCTCCACCGAGGGAGTCGCGCGGGTCGTAGCTCGCCGCGGCGGGCAGTGCGCGGCTGGTTTGCTGATGGAACGGGAACTGAAGTTCTTGGGCGAGGAACTCGACAACCCGGCGCCACCCTTTGTGGTGATTCTGGGCGGAGCCAAAGTCTCCGACAAGATTCAGGTGATCGACCGACTATTGGAAAAAGCAGACGCGCTGCTGATCGGTGGGGCGATGGCTTACACATTCAGACTGGCGCAAGGACATAAAACTGGCAAATCGCTGGTAGAAGCCGATAAAACCGAAACCGCGGTTTCGGCTCTAAATAAGGCCAAGCAGCGCAATGTTAAGTTCCTGCTGCCGGTTGATGACGTCGTTGCGGAGCCGGTCAAGACCGAGAAACTTGATAAGAAAGGCAAACCCGTCATCGATTACCAGAACGTGCGAGTCAGCTCGAGCCTGGACTGCCCGGACAATGCCGCCGGGTTGGACATTGGTCCACAGACGGTGAAGAACTATTCGGACGAAATTGCCAAGTCACGGACGATTTTATGGAATGGCCCGATGGGTCTGTTCGAAGATAAGCGGTTTGCCGAAGGCACGAACGCCGTCGCCCGCGCAGTCGCCGATGTGACGCAAAAAGGAGCCAAGAGCATTATCGGCGGTGGCGATAGCGTCAAAGCCTTGAACAAGGCCAAGCTGGGAGACAAAGTGACTTTCATGAGCACGGGTGGCGGCGCCAGTCTGGAGTTCCTCGAAGGAAAAGTTTTACCGGGTGTCGCTGCCCTCTCGGATAAGAAGTAACGTGGAGAGCTGCCAACGAGCAGTCCCGAACTGTCGCGCCTCGTCACATGCGTCACAACCGAACGGTCTCTGCACTAGCGAAATGAATCTTAATGAACCACCACCCACGTCGACGGTTCCCTCTCCCCGCTTGCGGGGAGAGGGTCAGGGAGAGGGGCTCGTTTCAGAGAATGCAGTAGCCGGGCTCCGTTGGAGTACAAATACCAAACCTCCTCTCCCCAACCCTCTCCTCCAGAGGATCCAGAGGAGGAGAGGGAGTCGCAGCCCGCGTCTTCCAGGGAGAAGGGCTTGTTTCAGGGGGCTGGGGCAGCCGGATCCTGATGGCGCCGAACCAGAACAAATAGGAAACCTCCTCTCCTGCAGAGAGTCGTACCGAGCCTCTTGGGGAGTCGTTTATGAAATTACCACTTCGCAGAGAAGAAACAGCCCTGGCACTTTTTACTAACGAATCATGAACAAAGAACGGAAACTAATCATTGCCGGCAATTGGAAGATGAACAAAACGGTTGCCGAAAGTCTTGACCTGGTGCGGCTGTTGAAAATCGAACTGGCGAACGTGAAGGAGGTGGACATGGTGATATGTCCACCATTCACGGCGTTGTCCGAAGTCTCGAAGGCGGTGCTGGATTCCAATATTCGCCTGGGCGCACAGAACATGAGCGAACACAACGTCGGCGCTTACACAGGAGAAATTGCGACCGTGATGCTCAAGGAGTTTTCAGTCCGTTATGTCATTCTGGGGCACTCGGAACGGAGACAGTACCAAAAGGAATCCGACGAGTTGATTTCCAAGAAAGCCCTCGCGGCCCACGGCGCCTCGCTCAAACCCATTATTTGCATCGGCGAAACGCTCGCCGAACGGGAAGCGGGTCAAACCGAAAAGATTCTCGAACGGCAGGTCCGTGGCAGCCTGGCAGGATTAAGCAAGGACCAGATGGTTGAAAGCATTCTGGCATATGAGCCGGTTTGGGCGATAGGAACCGGCAAAACCGCGACGACCGCGCAGGCGCAGGAGGCGCACGCTTTTATCCGCGGGTTGCTGGTGAAAATGTACGACGAAACGGTTGCTCGACGTGTGCGGATTCAGTATGGTGGCAGCGTCAAACCGTCTAACGCGCGTGAATTGATGAGCCAAACCGATGTGGATGGCGCGCTGGTGGGCGGGGCCTCGCTTGAAGCCCGGAGCTTTGCTGATATAATAAAGGGCTCGATCTAACTGAGAACATAAATTATGGCGTTAGTTATTGGTTTGCTCACCCTGGTAATGGTGCTGGATTGCGTTTTACTGGTGTTGCTGGTGCTGATTCAGCTGCCGAAGAAAGAAGCCGGTGCTGGTGTCGCTTTTGGCGGTGCGGCGACCGACGCGTTGTTTGGTGCCGGCAAAGGCAATGTCCTGACGCAGATTACCAAATACGCCGCGACGGGGTTTTTCGTGCTGGCGGTAATTCTTTCGATTATGCAAAGCCGGTTTCATTCCCGGACGACCAGCAAATTCCAGCAGCTGATTGGTCAACCTGGGCGCCAGGCCCCGGTCACAGCCCCGGCATCGAGCTCGGCGACACCTCCTGCCAAACCGGCTGTGCCGCTGACGAGCTCGACAAATGCGTTAATGTCGCCTCAAGTTGAAGACACTAATGCGGCCGCTGCTACGGTACCCACCAATCCCGCGGCGCCAAAATAACGCGAATCGATTTTCTGGAGAGGCGCTCACGGGAAACCGCGGGCGCTTTTTTGCGTAAGACGTGAAGCGTGAGACGTGAGACGTAATCCGTGAAACGTAAAACGTAAAACGTAGGCAGCGTTAAGTATTGCGTGTTCCGTGTTGCGTGTTGCGTGTGATGCATCCGTGAAAACAGTCCTTAGAACAAACAAGGTTGACTACGGTCTGATTACTTCCAGATTCAAGTAAACGTTACCTTGCTAACCTTGATCAGCGAAAATGTAACACGGAACACGAAACACGGAACACGCCTTCCGTTTTACGTTTTACGTTTTACCTTCCCCCTCGCCCTCTTCCTCACCGCCTGCCATCCGGTTCCTCCCGCCGACCTCACCATCATTAACGGCAACGAACCGGAAACATTGGACCCGGCGATTGTCACTGCGGTGCCGGACATGCGTGTGGCCAAGGCATTGTTCGAGGGGTTGTTGCGAATCGACGGCCAGACCGGACGGCCGGTGCCCGGCTGGGCGGAATCCTGGGTAGTGTCGCCTGACGGCAAAGTCTACACCTTTACATTGCGCTCCAACGCCACCTGGTCCACTGGCCGACCAATCACAACCGCCGATGTGCTCTACTCCTGGCTGCGGGCACTGGATCCTGTTACCGCCTCTGACTACGCCGGCCAGTTGTTTTATATCCGGAACGCCGAGGATTTTTATAACGGAAAAATAAAGGACCCGGCACGGATTGGTATTCATGCGCTGGATGCCCGTAGTCTGCAGGTCGAGCTCAATTCTCCCATCGCGTTCTTCCTCGATTTGTGTTGTTTTCCGACGCTGGCCATCGTGCCGCGAGAGGCAATCGAGAAATACGGTGATCGTTGGATTACAACAAAGCCGTTGCCTTCCAGTGGCCCGTATGAACTCGTTGCCTGGCGTCTCAACGATAAGATCCGGTTGGGCAAGAATCCGCGATACTGGGATGCGGCCAACACGCGCAGCACCACCGTCGACCTTTTGCCGACGGCCTCCGCCAACACCGCGCTCAACTTGTATGAGACCGGGGTAGGGGACGTCATCTGGGATAAAGACCTCGTTCCGGTTGAGCTGATGGATGTTCTATCCAAACGATCCGATTGCCACCAATTCCCTTATCTCGGCACGTATTTTTACCGGTTCAATGTGACGCGCAAGCCGCTTAACGACTCACGGGTTCGTCGCGCCTTTGCGCTGGCGACTGATCGCGAACGCATCGTAAAGAAGCTCACCTCCGGTGGGGAAAAGGCCGCATTTCATTTTGTGCCGAACGGGGTCGCCAATTACGAATCGCCAGGCGGCCTATCTTTCAACCCGGAACAGGCGCGCACTCTCCTGGCAGAAGCAGGCTTTCCCGGTGGCAAAGGTTTTCCTCGGCTCCAGTTCATGTACTACTCTGGTGCGGGCGGAGCGGCGCAGATGCAGGCCAAACTCGCGGTCGAACTGCAGCAAATGTGGCGAAACGAATTGGGAGTCACGGTAGAGTTGCGGCAGATCGAGCGAAAAATCTTTTACAACGCCCAATCACGGCTGGATTATGACCTCTCGGCTTCAAGTTGGGTTGGAGATTATAATGATGCGAATACGTTCCTCGACATGTTCACAAGCCAAAGTGGAAATAATCGCACGGGATGGAAAAGCGCTCGGTATGATGAGTTGGTCCGCGATGCCAACGACTTTACCGACCTCAAGCAGCGCGAGCGGGTGTTGCGTCAGGCTGAAGGCCTGTTGGTAACCGAAGACGTCCCGATCGTGCCGGTCTACTTCTATGCCGGTTGCATTTTTTACAGGGAGAATGAGATCCGAGGCATCTCTCCTAATGTGTTGGATGAGCATCCGCTGCAGGACATTTATAGAATAAGTCCAAGGTCCAAAGGCCAAAGTCGGCTGCGTCGCAGTAGATGATTGCTTTCATTATTCGTCGTCATCCTCGATCTTCCTCGCACTCTCCAGAATTATGGGGCAACCCTCACTGAAACTGCCCCATTGTAAAGTTCGCTTCATCAAAAGAATGGAGTCTTTCCTACAATGGCTTAAAATCTGACTCTTTGTGAATGTCCAAATCTTCCCGACCTTAGGGCCTTGGACTTTGGGCTTAAAGATCAATGTACTTTCTTAAACGTCTTGCCTTTGCGATTCCGCTGTTGCTGCTGATTAGCATCCTGGCGTTCTCCTTGGTGCGGGTTGCGCCAGGGGGTCCGTTCGATCGCGAGCGCAAGCCAGCCTCGCCGGAGATTGAGCGCGCCCTGTTAGCCAAATACCACCTCGATGAACCGGCATGGAAACAGTACGCGCGCTTTCTTGGAGATCTGACGCACGGTGACTTCGGGCTCTCACTAAAGTATCGCGATCACAGTGTTAACGACATCATCCAGCAGGCGTTGCCGGTGTCGGCGTGTCTTGGACTGCTGGCGTTCGGGTTCTCGATGGGCGTAGGTCTGCCGCTGGGATTTTTGGCGTCGGTCAGGCGCGGACAGTGGGGGGATTATGTCGCAAGTTTCTGCGCGGTGTTGATGGTTTGTACTCCGGCATTCGTTCTGGCACCGCTCTTGATCATCTGGATCGGAATCAAATGGCGGCTCTTGCCCGTCGCTTTGTGGACCTCGCCGCTGCATGTGATTCTTCCGGTGATCGCCTTGGGGCTGTTTTTTGCAGGCAAGGTCTCGCGGCTGCTGCGCGAAGGGATGCTGGAAACCTTGCAGGCACCGTTCATAACCACCGCGCGCGCGAAGGGGGCCTCGGAAAGCTCGATCCTGTTGAGACATGCCCTGCGGCTGGCGATTTTGCCGGTCTTATCGTATTCCGGCCCTTTGCTCGCGGATCTGTTAACCGGTTCTTTCGTCATCGAGAGCATTTTTCAAATACCCGGGCTGGGCACTTTCCTGGTGAACGGTTCGTTAAATCGGGATTACACATTGGTGGTGGGCCTAGTGCTGCTCTACGCGATCATTTTGATCTTGCTGAACCTGCTGGTGGATCTCGCCTATGTCCTGCTCGACCGCCGTGTCAGTTATGCATAAGCGAATAAAATGCAAAAAGGACTGTTCGCCTTCCTGCCCCTCTCCTCTGGAGGAGAGGGCTGGGGAGAGAAGGCTAATTCTTGCGACGCACCCAGACTTGTCAGACTGCGGCAAATCCGGCAGGAGCCATAATAGCATGGATACGTCGCAAGGAACTGGTCTCCTCGCCATGAACCGAAAGGAATATGGCCTCCTCTCCCCTAACCCCTCTCCTCCGGTGGAGGAGAGGGGAACAACCACCTCGGTTCATAGGTACAAAGCGCGACAAATCTGCTTTCGACGAATTCTCCACCCAACCTTCTCCTTCACGGGATCCAAGATAGGAGAGGGGCAAGCCCTCGGGTCAGTTGTGGTCCTCGGGTCAGTTGTGACCCCTACGATTTCATGTTTCGCAAGGCGGCGCTGCAATCCGAAATCGACAAGACTCGCGAAATATCTCCCTCTCCTCCTTTGGAATCTGGTGGAGAAGAGGGGAACAACCACCTCGGTTCATAGGTACAAAGCGCGACAAATCTGCTTTCGGCGAATCCTCTACCCAACCTTCTCCTTCACGGGATCCAAAATAGGAGAGGGGCAAGCCCTCGGGTCAGTTGTGGTCCACGGGTCAGTTGTGACCCGTACGATTTCATGTTTCGCAACGCGGCGCTGCAATCCGAAATCGACAAGACTCGCGAAATATCTCCCTCTCCTCCTTTGGAGGAGAGGGTCGGGGAGGGGAGGCCCTTTACCCCCACGTCGGCGTCTAAACCGTTGGACTGGCTCTGCGACTACTCGGGCGAGCGGGGCTTCTCTTTCAGTACTGGCCCCTTCCGCTGGTGACGGCGAGCAGCGATCCCTATGTGATCGGTGCGGTGCCGGGCGGATACCAGATTTTCGGCTGGGGTGGTCTGAAAGCAATCTGCTCTGGGTCAGGTGGGATGTAGCGATTATTTTCCACTTTGCGCATGATCTGCGTACAGCCGGTGCGCTGATGCAGTGCATCCCAGATGGTCAACAGAATCCCCTCCCGATTTTGGCGCCAGTGACGATTCCAGAATCGCAATTCCAGGATTCCTTGCGCAGCCAGGAAGCTTGCGCGCTCCAAGTCACGCTGTCGTTGCCATGGCAGGCCGTGCTCGAAGCCGTCGAGTTCGATCGACACCTTCGCCAGTGGGCAATAGAAATCCAGGTAGTACCCACCCAGAGGGTGTTGGCGCCGAAACTTGAATCCGGCGAATCGACCGGCCCGCAATGCCTGCCACAATTGCTTTTCCTCCTTGGTCTGTTTCCTTCGAAGGCGGCGTGCATTACCTGTAGGATTCATTTACTTAACCTTAGTCAAGTCACAATACAGCGCAAGACTGTGATTGGTGATGGAGTTGGCAAGATTTTGATCGGTGATGGAGCTGGCATGACTTTGGTTGACGATGGAGCTGGCATAAGGCGTTCCTCCCTCTCCTCCTTTGGAGGAGAGGGCAGGGGAGAGGAGGCTTTCCTTTGCTTAAACTTTGGCAGCCGAGTGGTTGCCACTCGGATACCTTTGAGAAATGTTCGGAGTTGCTCAATCAGCCACGGGCTGTGCAGGAAAAGGGCAGCGTGAAAAGGCCTCCTCTCCCCAACCCTCTCCTCCAAAGGAGGAGAGGAAGAAGACGCCGAGTGCGTCTGTGGTTCATGGGTTCAGAGCGCGAACGGATTTTGTTTTCCGCGAATTCTGTCCCTGGCCCCTCTGAGAAACTCATCTTTAAAGTTCCTGATCCCGATCAGTCTAGGAATGGACCCCTCTCCTCTGGAGGGGAGGGCAGGGGAGAGGAGGCTTTCCTTGCTTAAGCTTTGGAAGCCGAGTGGTTGCCACTCGGATATCTTTGAGAAATGTTCGGAGCTCCACAATAAGCCACGGGCGCTGCAGGAAAAGGCCCTCCTCCCCATGGACCATTTGGTTGTCGGCCTCTGCCACTCTACAGGAGAGTGGACCTTTTCTTTCAGTCCTGGCGCGCCAGGGCATATCGAGCTCTCGTCTGAAGGAGGAGAGGGAAACTCTCCGCGCGGTTTGTCTGAATCGGGACGTTGTCGATGCGTCCGTATCGATTTTGGAAAATGAAAGATCCTGACCAAATTTCGAAACCGAAAAGCGATCGCGTAAAACAGGATCCGGGTCGATCTTCTGTTGGTGAGTTAAATCTGTTCGTCTCCAGTCCGTGGCGTCGATTCAGAAGCAACCGGCCTGCGCTTATCAGTGCTTGGATACTGGCTGCTTTGGTCCTGGTGGTAGTTGCCTGGCCGTTCACTCTGAGGTTGGCGGCACTGTCTGGGCCTGGGGCCGCAAAATTCGCGCAACAGTACGGCCCAGCCCGCGTTTCGGATGTACAGTTCGCGCCTCCTGGCAAAACGCACTGGTTCGGCACGGATGTGCACGGGCGCGAGCTGTTTTCCCGCGTGCTTTACGGCGCGCAAGTATCCCTCATGGTCGGTTTGGTAGGCGCTGGTGTTAGCCTTGTAATAGGTGTGCTCTGGGGAGCTATCGCGGGTTATCTTGGCGGCCGGGTCGATAGCGTCATGATGCGCTTTATCGATATCCTGTATTCGCTTCCTTCGATTATCTTTGTGATTGTCCTGATCACGACATTGGAGGCGCTGCTGAAGCAATGGCTCGCCCGGACGGCCTGGGACGGTTTGGCGGAATCGGCGCGTTTGATTTTTCTGCTGATAGGTCTCGGGGCAATATCATGGCTGAACATGGCGCGTATCGTGCGTGGCCAGGTATTGTCGCTGCGTCAGCGTCCCTTCATTGAGGCGAGCCGCGCGCTCGGGGCGGGACCCGTTCGCATCCTGGTGCGGCATATCATCCCGAACACGCTCGGGGTGATTATTGTTTATGTCAGCCTGACGATACCGGCGATCGTGCTGTACGAATCATTTCTCAGCTACCTGGGGTTGGGCATTCAACCCCCGATGGCCAGCCTGGGGTCGCTAATTGCCGAGGGCGCTGATCAGATTAACCCGATCCGCGTTTACTGGTGGTTGGTGGTGATCCCCGGAGGGCTCCTGGTAACGACGTTACTGGCGCTCAATTTTATTGGCGACGGCCTGCGCGATGCGTGGGATGTGCGCGCGTGAAGGTATGAACCGCAGAGACGTACCCCGGAAAGTAGGACAACCAAATGTGGACCGCCGCCCAACGGAGACCTCCTCTCCATGAACCGAAGCGAAAAGGCCTCCTCTCTCCAGCCCTCTCCTCCTTTGGAACCGGTGGAGGAGAGGGGGGAGCGCTCCTGAATAGTGCTAAAACAGAAAACCCACTTCGGCGTCGGTTGGCTGTTCCCCTCTCCTCCTCTGGAGGAGAGGGGTTAGGGGAGAGGAGGGCTTTTTCCTTTGGGTTCAGGCAGAGGAGGCCACTTTCAGCGAACGAAAATCGTCGCAGTTTTGATCGATTCCGATGAATCGCACTGCGACGAACGCGCAGAAAATAATTACGTATCCTGCGTCCTTTATTGGCTCACCAGCACGGCGGTTCGTTCCATCAGCCAGCGGTATTCGTTTTTGCCGGCGGCATCGAAGGGCGGAGCGGCGAAGCTGGTGAGGAACTGGACCGGCAAAATCGTCGTGCGGCTGGTCCACTTATGAATCTCGGAGTGGCCATCGGCAAAGGAGAGACCGCACGCGCCGCCATGGTAGGAGGCGGGGGCATCGCCCCAATAACCGGCAGTGCCCGAGGGGTCGTTCAAGTAATAGCCATCGTTGATGGAATCCGGGTGTTCATCAATCGTGACGAAGATTTGCGCGGGACGATTGACAGTCGCCAGTTTCAGCCATTGGCGGTAGGTGCCGAACCATGTGTTCTGACCTTTAGACCACTGATCGCCCGGGTTCTCATTGTAAGGACCGAAAAAGGAATTCATGCTGATGCTTCGTGCGCGGGTTGAATATCCGGCAGCGCGCTGACGGGAGCTCGCGAAGTTATCAGCCGGACATTTGTAGACGCCAAGATTTTTATTGAGGTACTGAGCGAGGATCCCGTTGCGGACGTAGTCCGGGTTGAAGTTGCCCCATTGATCGGTTGGGTCCCAGCTCATGACATTGTTGACCCAGTTCACGAAGGTCTTCCGCGTGATGCTGTTTTCGGTTGCGGTGACCCCGAAGTTGTTGGACAACTTGTCCCCGTTGTCGTCGGGGTACATGCGCCAGGCGAGCATCAGTTGTTTGCCGTTGTTGAGGCACATGACGCCCTGGGCTTTTTGCTTGGCGCGGCCCAGGGCGGGCAAGAGCATCGCGGCGAGAATCGCGATGATGGCGATGACGACCAATAGTTCGATCAAGGTGAACCCATTATCGTTGCGGCCGCGGGTCGTAATAGAGGTTTCGGAGAAACTCTGAAGCAGTTGTTGATTAGGTCTCATAGATGCAAATCCTCTGGCTAGAATACGATGCTTATCGTGCGGTGGAAAGTGTGCTTTTTCAGGCACAGTCGTGCGGGGGCATACCGCCATTTAAGTCGAATGCACCAGCGATTGAGATTGTCCGCTCTGCGCACCTCGGCGTCTCTCGGCATCTCTGCGTTGAGTTTTTCAGTTTTTAACGCAGAGGCGCGAGAACCGCAGAGATTCGCAGAGGGATGAGAAAAATATGACTATCGGCGGCATTTTGAGGCTTCCCCCTAGGAAGCGAAAATGCCGAATTCATCCAACAGAAAAGGCTTCATATCTACTGCTGCCGGATGAATTCCAATCCATGCAGTTGCGGTCGCCTGCTCTTATTAACCCCCAGCTTCAGCTGGGGGGCTGTACGCTGGACCGATTCGAACCGCTTCATTCAGCGGTTTTCCAGGCGTAAATCCGGCGTTCCGGGGGGAGTCTGCGAATTGGCGCATCCGGACACTGCCCCCGAGCGTAATCGAGAAGGCGAGCGGAATGCTGCATTTATGCGGCAGATGGCTGCGGTCAACCATGCCCTGCCGGATGAATCCGGCGTTCCGGGGCAGCGTCCGGATGCGCCAGTGCGAATCCCCGAATCGAAAACGCACTTTCCCCGTGAGCTGTTTCCTCCTAATTTAGACCCTTGATTTGCTTGCTGATGCTTAGTGCTGCCCATGGCGAGGCGTGTTGGCTCAGACACGTCGCCATTTCCCATGAGTTCATTTAAGGCGCGCTTGGGATTGCTGCTGTTCCTGTTGCTGGCTGTAATACTCTCGCGATTGTGGCTCGGGAATGCCTCCCATAAACCTTCCGCCGAGGTCGAGGACCAGTCACCGACGGTTTTCAGTGCGACAAAATCGTCGCTGCAAGGACGCGAGGAGCAGGCTGATAAAACTTATTGGGCCAAAGAAATGCTTGCCCAGGAGTGTGGACGGACATTCGAGTCGTTCTGGGATTTGATTAATGTAACGACGAATAAGCTCGAGCTGCTGGCTCGCTTTCCCTTGGACGAAATTGCGGTACCGAATTGGGACAGCGGGCAAGACCTGCCCCATGGAATCAAACTCTACGATGGGAGAACGGCCGGTCGAAAATTATCATCCGCAGAATGGCGTTCATTGGTCGAAGGTTTCGCGCGCGACGGCTGGAATCTCGACAATATCGAGTTTCGTCACAACCGTTTTGATCCCGACGAACAGGGGAATCCTTCCAAAAGCCATTTTTACTTCGCCGCCCGGTTGACTAATTCTCAAAAGAACCAAAGGGCCGTGCTTGAAGGTGACCTGCCAGTTTACTGGGCGCCAAAAGGAACGAATGACGAATTCCAGCCGGTGCAGAGGATAGATGCCAGCCACCTGGCTCTCAAAACGAGGACCGGCGAGCCCCCTTTCCAGCCGATTCTGCAGGAGACAATTGTGACCGGAGACAAGCTGGCGTCGATCGATCCCTTAATCGTTTACGACCTCGATGGCGACGGCTTCTCGGAGATCATTCTCGCCGGCCAGAACCTCCTTTATCGGCGCAACGGCCCTGATCACTACGAACGCCAAACACTATGCCGGCATCCCATCCAACTTCTGAAGAGCGCCGTGATTGCAGATTTCGACGGCGACGGCCGGGCGGATTTGTTGTGCGCGAATTCCCAGGGCTTGTTCCTTTTCAAGGGCAGCTCGCCAGGGACTTTCGACGATCCGCCCCTGCAGGTTTGGAAAGCCGACCCGCCGTTGCGGAACGCGATGGCGCTGACGTGCGGCGACATCGACCGCGATGGCGACCTTGACATTTTTCTGGGGCAATACAAGGTGCCGACGCTGGGGCAGATCCTCCGTCCGAATTATTACGATGCGACCGATAGCTGGCCGTCGTACCTGCTGGTCAACGACGGCCAGGGAAACTTTACCGATGCGACGGAGGCCGCGGGATTAGCCGCAAAACGCGGGCGCCGTGTCTACAGCGCTTCACTGGCCGATCTTAATAATGACGGGCACCCGGACCTCGTCACCGCGAGCGATTTCGCCGGGCTGGACGTCTACAGGAACGACGGCCAGGGGCATTTTACTGAGGTGACGCGCGAATGGGTCGGTGAGTGGCATGGGTTCGGCATGGGGCTCGCCTTGGCGGATTTTAATGCCGACGGACGGCTTGACCTGCTGATGATCGGGATGCCCTCGACCACGGTCGACCGGTTGGAGCATCTGGGATTATCTCGGCCATATTCGGCCGACGATCGTGGGATGCGTTCGGCGATGACTTTCGGGAACCGGCTTTTGCTGGCGCGCTCCGAGGGTGGTTTCGAGCAAACCGCAATGAGCGATTCGATCGCGCGGTCGGGCTGGTCATGGGGCGGCAGCGCGTTTGATTTCGATAACGATGGTTTTCCTGATGTCTACATCGCAAACGGGCTCGAGAGCACGCAAACCGTTCGCGAGTACGAGCCGGAGTTCTGGCTGCACGATATGTTTGTCGGCGATGAGGTCGACGACGTCACTGCGAGTAAATACTTCATCGAAAAGTTCAGCCGGACGCGCGGACGCGGCTGGTCGTATGGCGGCTACGAAAAGAATCGGTTGTTCCTTAATCGAGCCGGCAAATCATTCGTGGAAATCGGGCACTTGGCGGGCGTAGCGCTGGAACAGGATTGCAGGAACGTCGTCGCCGATGATCTCGATGGCGACGGGCGCGTGGACCTCGTGGTGACAAGTTTGGAAGTATGGCCGGAGGTGAAGCAGACAATGAAGGTTTTCAAAAACAGTCTGCAAGATGGCGGACACTGGATTGGTTTCCGATTTCGGGACGAAGGAAATGGAAAATCGCCGGTGGGCGCGCGCGTGACGATTCAGTATGGGGGGCGGAACGTGGTGCGAGAGATCGTGAATGGGGATTCACATCGCTCGCAACACGCTAACACGGTTCATTTTGGCGTGGGGGAAAGCAGCCGAGTGGAAAGTGCTGAAATCCGATGGACGAATGGGAAAGTAACATCCCTACGAGATCTCGCGGTCGATCGGTATCACGATATCTCCTCAACGCGTTGAGCAGCTTCAGAGGCTGTTTTCGAGGTGCAAATGCCGGATTTACGGCACGCGCGAGGCTTGGTTCTACAGAGCCAGTAATTGATTGGGCTGGTATTAACGGACGAGGATGTAGCCAGTCCGATCTGCGTACCATTGCCAATCTACTTTTCCCATAGCGTCGAATGGCTTGTAGCCGCCGGTGCTGATGAATTGGACAGTGTAAATGGAAGTTGCGCTTTTCCACTTATGGATCTCAGCATGCCCATCTGCAAAAGAGAACCCACATCCACCACCATGGTATGATCCTGGCGTGTCTCCCCATGCGCTCGAGGTGATATCATTAATGAAAAAGCCGTCATTGATCGAGTCCGCATGTTCGTCCAATGTAACCCATGTATTTGCCGGAGTCGGAACGGTGGTTTGCTTTATGAACTGTCGATAGCTTTGATTCCACCAGGCTTTTCCGTCTCTGTCGTCATGGCCATCAGTACCGCTGTAACCGAACAGCGCATTCATCGAGTTGCTGCGCAGGCGGGTAGTGAAACCGGCGGATCTTTGTCGTGAACTCAGGTAAACATCTGCCGGACATTTATACACACCCAGAGATCCGCCCACATATGTGGAGAGCACGCCGTTTTTCACCCAGGCGACATTCGTATTGCTGACGTCGTCGACGCTTCCACCGGCGCCCCAGGTGATGACATTGTTAACCCAGTTGTCGAACTTCTTGCTGTTGATGGCGTTCTCGGTGCCGGGAATGGTAAAGTTATTTGCCACGCGATCCTGGAAATCTACAGAATACATGTGCCAGCCGAGAATCAACTGGCGATTGTTTGACATGCATTGGATGTTCTGGGCTTTAAGCTTGGCACGGCCCAAAGCGGGCAGAAGCATGGCGGCCAGAATGGCAATGATCGCGATGACGACCAGCAATTCGATGAGGGTGAAGCCGGCGCCGCGCGAGCAAGTGCGGTTCAGGCGCTTGGTGGGATGTGTAGTAGGTTGAACGATAGCAGGGTTCACGTTCGTGTTCATAAGCTGGACTATTAGCGTGAATAGTACACCAGCCCTTTTTTGAAGTAAATAAAAATTAGTGAAATTCGCATCCTGCTAAGCCCGTGCGAAACGCCCGATTCATCAGGCGAAGTACTGAACCGGCGTCGGATTAATTCGGGAACGGCCAACGAATGCTGACAGATGCTGAGGAATCGAATCGGCTCTGTAGCGATATGATTTTCTGGGCTGAATTCGCCGCTGTGGCAGACGCGCCCGAATACCACCGCTTGAATCCGTTTCGATACAATAGCTTTTTCTATTTGCACGTTCGGAAAGTCAAGTTTCGCGAGGCCCTCATTACCCGCAGCTTAACCTTTCATTAACCCCCAGCCTTAACCCTCTCATTAACC
The DNA here is from genome assembly GCA_035495315.1 of Candidatus Limnocylindrales bacterium. Classification (GTDB taxonomy): domain Bacteria; phylum Verrucomicrobiota; class Verrucomicrobiia; order Limisphaerales; family UBA8199; genus DATJGF01. The sequence continues at coordinate 3,257 of DATJGF010000239.1, read as the reverse complement.
CCCAGCTTGAGCTGGGGGCTCGGGTGCGCAGCATGGTCCCGAACCGCTTTTAGCGGTTTCCCCCGGTGTCGGATTGATCAAGCACTCGGACGGGAAACCGCTGGAAGCGGTTCCAACGAGTCCAGGCCACTTCTGCACCCCGCTCAAGCGGGGTGTTAATGAGAGACTCAAGTTGGGCGTTAATAGGAGGGAGTGCTGTCGGCACAACTGCTGTGCGTGGTTTGCCCTGGTAATCCTTCGATGCGAGCTACTATCAAGGCACCTGTACATACATTTCCTTTTGTCATGTGCACCTTCGGCCAGTCAAGTTTCGCGAGACCCTCGCATTAACCCCCAGCTTAACCCTCTCATTAACGCCCAGCTTGAGCTGGGGGCTCGGGGTGCGCAGGATGGTCCCGAACCGCTTTAGCGGTTTCCCCGGTGATGGATTGATTTATCGCACCACCACGTCTCGTCTCAACGTTGAAACGTCGTTGAAACGTTGGGCTATTCTCGAGTATCCCTTCGGGATGGTGCAAAAAAATCGTGGATCCACACTGCGCGATGAGCCAAGACGTCATTTTTTCGTCCGCTAATAATTTATGCCAAACAGCCCGTTGAATTTGAAAGCTCGCGCGCATCAAGCGATGGTGGAGGCCGGGTTTCATCCGGATTTTCCACGCGAGGTGCTGCAGGAGGCCGAGTCGTTGCAGCAAGCAGCAGCGGCGAGCGCGCCGTCGGGTCGCGATTTGCGGGAGTTACTTTGGTCGTCCGTTGACAACGACACCTCGCGGGATCTTGATCAGGTGGAGTATGTGGAGGCGTTGCCGGATGGGGCGGTTCGCTTGCTGATCGGAATTGCGGATGTCGAGTGGGCGGCCGCGCAAGGCTCGCTGCTGGATCGGCGCGCGGCTGCGGAGGCGACCTCGGTCTATACCGGGGTGGCGATCTTTCCGATGTTGCCGGCGGAACTCTCGACCGGCCTGACCTCCTTGCTGGATGCCCAGGACCGTTCGTCGATGATCATCGAACTGCGGGTCCAGGACTCAGGGGAAGTAATCGCGCAGGATGTGTATCCCGGCTTGGTGCGCAATCGAGCCAAGCTGGCTTACAGTTCCACCGGTGCGTGGCTGGAGGGCAGGGGACCTTTGCCGCCGGCTGCTGCTGCGGTGCCTGGCATGGAGGCTCAGCTTCGTCTGCAAAAAGCCACGTCAGAAAAGTTGCGGGCATTACGCAAGCAGCACGGCGCGCTGACGTTTGGATCGATTGAAGCGACGCCGGTCCTGGCCGGTGACGAGGTGAAGGGCCTGGAGGTTCGGCGGCACAATGCCGCGGAAGACATCATTGAAAGCTTCATGGTCGCGGCCAATGTTGGGATGGCCCGGTATCTGCGTGAAAAGGGCTGCTTGTCTCTGCGACGCGTTGTGAAGACGCCGCGGCGGTGGGATAGAATCCAGGCGATTGCTGCTCAATTTGGCTCTAATTTGCCCGCTACCCCTGATCCGCGGGCGTTGTGCCAGTTCCTGGAACAGCGACAGGCAGCCGACCCGGAACATTTTCCTGATTTGTCGATTTCGATCGTGAAGCTGCTTGGCCCGGGCGAATATATTGTGGAGACACCGGGCGCCGAGCACGAGGGTCACTTTGGGCTGGCGGTGAATGATTACACACATTCGACGGCGCCGAACCGGCGGTATGCTGACCTGGTTACCCAGCGGCTTTTGAAGGCCAGCGCGGGGGGACGACCTGGGCCGTACAGCGAAAGTGAACTTAGCGGGATTGCGGTCCATTGCACCGAGCGCGAGGATGCGGCGCGGAAGGTCGAGCGCTTGATGCACAAGGTGGTCGCGGCGAGTTTGCTGAGCGGGCGGATCGGTGAGGTTTTCGATGGCATCATCACCGGGGCTTCGCCCAAAGGGACGTATGTGAGGTTGCTGACGTTTCCGGCCGAAGGACGCGTCGTGCAAGGGGCGCAAGGATTGGATGTGGGGGACAAGGTTCGTGTTCGGCTGAGTGGGGTTAATGTGGCACACGGGTTTATTGATTTGGCGCGGAGTTAGCCGTGTAGGGGATGACGTAAGGAGACCGTGATCAATTTGAGGTCCCCTGAGCGATCGTCCTCGTCCTCGAATTAAGAGATTAGGATTAGGAACGGATAATCGGAGTCCTAATCCTAATCTCTTAAAGTCTATCAGGAGATCGAGGACGAGATCGAGAACGAGGACGACGAAGACGAAGACAACGAGTGGGTTTGAGTCTCCTCACGTCGTCTCCTACACTAGAGAGGTTGCATGAACCTTTCGGACCAGCGCCAATACATCGACACATCAAAAAACCCGGCGGCGTTCAATATGGCGCTGGATGAGGCGCTGATGGAAGCCGCGCCGCAAATCAGCCAACCGATCCTGCGGTTCTATGGCTGGACTGAACCGGCGGCTTCATTCGGCTATTTCCAAAATTATGCCGAGGTGAAACGCTTAACCGCGCTGCGTCCGCTGGTGCGGCGTCCGACCGGCGGCGGGATAGTGCCGCACGACGCCGACTGGACCTACAGCCTGGTGTGGCCGGCACACCATTCATGGCACAGCCTTTCGGCAATTGAAAGTTACCGGCGTGTGCACGAGTGGATTCAGGCCGCCTTCGCCAGACTGGGCGTGGTTACTGAACTGGCGCCGCACCCGGTTAAGACATCGCCTGGGCAATGCTTTGCAGGCTTCGAACGGTTCGACCTGCTTTGGCGTGGACGAAAAATTGCCGGAGCGGCGCAAAGGCGAACGCGCCATGTGTTGTTGATTCAAGGCTCAGTCCAATCGCCTTCGATCTCCATTAGCCGAGCCGATTGGCAGCAAGCGATGCTGAGGAGTGCGGAGCTTGGTGAGAGGGTGCGATGGACGGAATTTCGTATCGACCAAGTGCTGAGTGGGCGGGTCCGGGAGTTGGAGCAGCGGAAATACTCGCAGTCGGCTTACAACGAGAAAAGGTAGAAACCATCTTATAATGGTGGGGCCCACTCGCCGAGCGGGCCGAGCCCGTTTTTGCACAGGAGAGCGGACGGCTCGGCGAGCCGTCCCTACCGCGCATGCCTCGCTCGGGATTTATGAGACGAGTTCTAAAATAAAAAACCAGCGCACAGGCCGCTGGTTAGAGGGTTAGTATGATAAAATTTTAGTAACCTGGTCCGGCGGTTCTACCCTCGAAGTTGACCCGACCCGAAACGAACCATCCTGCGATGGGGCGATTCGCAGCGAGATGCTGCTGCATGTTGACTTAAAGATCAA
>DATJGF010000238.1:0-4761 GCA_035495315.1 Candidatus Limnocylindrales bacterium | reverse complement strand
GTCGCCGTAGGATGGCGGCCTTATTGCAGCGGGGAGTGGGTCTGGACCGATTGCGGTTGGTATTGGCATAGCGAGGAGCCGTGGGGCTGGGCCTGCTACCATTACGGATATTGGGCTGAGGATCCGGCTTACGGCTGGGTTTGGGTTCCCGGAGTGGAATGGGCGCCGGCCTGGGTCTCGTGGCGCGTTGGCGGAGGATACATTGGATGGGCGCCGATGGCACCGCCGGGTTTCTTCTTTGCCGCACGACCCAAACCCGAGAGCTTTGTATTTATTGGCTCGGCCCATTTTGGAGGCTCCGTCGGGCCCTCAGTCGTCATTTTTAAGAATACGACGGTTTTCAGCAAGACCGCCGAGGTGGGGGGGATGAAACGCGAAAGTCGGACGGTTACAGGCGCCAGCTCACAACGCGTGATGGTTAATAACGGGCCCAAAGTCGAAGAGGTCCAAAAAGCGACGGGGAAGACATTCCGCGCGGTTCCGATTCAAGAAGCGTCTCGCCGAACGACAATGGCGTACAAGCACGGCGGCGCAGATGCGAAGTACAAGACGCAGGGTCACGGTAAGGAAGAGCAGGCCGCGCACGAATCCGATCACAAGGATAAGGATGATGCTCCTGGTGGGGATCGCTCTGGTGCTGGCTCTGGCGGTCCTTGGCAATCGGGCGGGCCAGGCAGCGGTCACGGTCACGGCGGTGGCGGTCGTGGTAAAGGGCACGGTTAAGAACCAGCCGGCGACGGGTTCTGATCATTCAAAGAGTTGAAACTCCGAAATCGTCGGCCCATCCGTCGACTCGGCAATGTTGAGGCGGACTTTTTGGGCGGTGATCGGTCTAAAATTTGCGACCACCTTCGCCCCGGGGTTTGTTCCCTGGTAGCACGCTTTCCATTGGCTATCTTGCAGATACTCGATGGCAAAGCGGCGAATCCGCTGTAGTTCAGGCAATCCTTGTCGGATAGTTGCACGACGGAAAGTGCAGGGCCGGCCGAGATTGATCTCCAGCCACGCAGAATGGACGCCCGCGTCAGTTGCCCACCGAGTATCGTTGCGACCATCGATCGCTTTGTCTGGCCCGTGCTGGGGTTGCCCCTGGAAAATGTTCGACGCAGTGGCCTTTGCGCCGGTGCTTAATGATTTGGGCAACGGCACATCGACGGCCGCAATTTCGAGCACATCTCGATCGAATTCCAATGCGATGACAGTATCAAGCTGCTGACGTTCACGTTCCGGAAGAGAGATGCGCAAGCCGTGCGGCGTTGTGCTTACTTCAGCTTGGTCTCCCGTCAGCACGCGGCGGCGCAAAACTTTTCCCGGGATGCTGGGCAGCTCAATGGCGTCATTGTCCCAATCCAAAATGTGCAAATAAACGGTCTTTCCTCTTCGAGTCGAAGCACCATAGGCGCCCGGCTTGAAGGGCCCGCCACGAGTGCTGTAGATGCTCTCGCCGTATTTCGCCAGCCATTCCCCGATCTCCCTAACGCGCTCAGATTGTTCGCGGTCGATCTCGCCGGTCGGCCTCGGGCCTACATTAAGTAGCATGTTGCCATCGCCACCGGCGCAACCTATCAGCATCTCCATCACCTGAGCCAATGACTTAACCCCGTCGGTTGGCCCACCCCATGACCACTGACCTCGGCGAGAAATTGTCATGCATGATTCCCACGGATGCTGATCGTCAAAACCTCCCACTTGCTGCTCGGGGGTAAAATAGTCTGCGTTGGGTTTCAGGTTCTGCACCAGGCCGGGGTTATCGTTCAGCCCCATATCCAGCCGGTTATTGATAATGATCTCCGGCTGCAGCTTTTTCACCAACGCGTATGTAGTTGCCTGGTTCCACGGCGCCTCGCGCCCATCGCAGTCAAACCAAAGCAGGTCGATTTTTCCGTAGTGGGTCAGCAACTCGCGCAACTCTCCGTGCATTTTGGCGACGAACCGGTCGTTGTTGTCGGTCCGGCAGTCCGGGTCGCGCCAGTCCATTGGAGAGAAATACCAGCCGATACGCATCCCTTGAGCGTGCGCTGCCCTCGCGAGTTCCCCACACACGTCCCTTTTGAACGGCGTGTGCATAATATTGTAATTATCGAGCTTTGAATCCCAGAGCAGAAATCCATCGCCATGCTTCGCGGTCAGCACCATGTATTTCATGCCGGCGGCTTTAGCGGTAGCGACCCATTCCTCGGCATTGAAATTCGTGGGATTAAAGTGCCGATATAAATTGTCGTAGACGTCCGCTGGGATCTCGCCCCGATTTGGGCACTTTGGATTCGTATTGGCCCTTGACCAACTAATCTCGGTCTCCTTCAGACTGACGGGTCCCCAATGGATGAACATGCCCAACCTTGCCTCGGCCCACCATTGCAGCCGGTCGGGAATCGGAGCTGGAGCGGCGCGTAAATAGCTGTTTGCGGTTCCCAAAATCCAACAGGCGACGATAACGGGGAATACATCCCGGGGAATAGAAGTTTTCATAGGGCCACATGCCGAACTGATTCTAATGCCTAATATACCGATGCCGCGAATAGAAGTCCTCCAAAATCTTTTGGCACTCGCGTGCGGTCGCACAGCTGGTATCCTGCGTCCTATGTCTTCGCCCGGTACGGCTGCATTGTTCTCGGTGCTTGCATTTGTATCGCTTGCTCCGGCCCAGAGCAATTGGCCCTCCTTTCGCGGATCAAACGCCTCCGGTCTGGCCACCGGAGCGGTGACTCCGACGACCTGGAATATCGACACCTCAGAAAATGTCCTCTGGAAACAGGCCATTCCCGGGCTGGGCCATTCGTGCCCGATCATCTGGGGAGACCGGCTCTTTGTGACCAGCGCCGTCAACCAGCGCAAGACTGCGCCACTAAAAGTAGGACTCTACGGCGAGCCGGAGTCCGCCGAGGACAATGACGTGCAGCAGTGGAAAATCTTCTGTCTCGATAAAAGCACCGGCAAAATTCTTTGGGAGAGAACTGCGCGCGAAGGCGTGCCCAAACAGAAGCGTCATCCCAAGTCCACCCATGCCAACTGCACCATGGCTACCGATGGAACCAATGTGGTTGCACTTTTTGGGTCCGAGGGACTCTATTGCTATGATCTAGAAGGCCACCTTCGCTGGCAAAAGGATTGGGGCACGTTGCGGATCAGCCCTGTGGTGTATAATGATACGCCCGATCCGCAAGGCTCCGACCTCGAATGGGGCTTTGCCAGTTCTCCCATCATTTCCGGCAACCGGGTCTTTGTTCAATGCGATGCACTGACCAATGGATTCATCACCGCTCTCGAACTTTCGGATGGCAAAGAGGTCTGGCGCACTCCACGCGATGACACGGGAACATGGAGCACACCCAACGTTTGTCTTGAGACCCCGCGTCCGCAACTCATCGTCAATGGCTGGAAACACATGGGCGGTTACGATTTGCGGACCGGGGAGGAAATCTGGCGCATGTCCGGCGGCGGCGATTGCCCGGTGCCGACCCCGGTCGTTTGGAACGATCTGATTTTCCTGACCAGCGCTCACGGACCACGGCGCCCGATGTACGCGGTGCGGACAGACGCGGTCGGAGATGTCTCGTTGCGGGATGGGGCCAGCACCAATCGTTTTGTTTGCTGGAGCGCCTTGCGAGGCGGTTCCTACATGCAAACGCCGCTGGTTTATGACGATTTCTTGTACAGTTGTCATGATGATGGCGTCCTATCCTGCTATGAGGCGAAGACTGGCAAACAGCTCTATAAGGAACGTCTGGGCAAGGGAGGCCAGGGCTTTACGGCCTCGCCTGTAGCTTCGAAGGGCAAAATGTATTTCACCAGTGAGCAGGGCGCGGTATTCGTCGTGAAACCGGGTGCGGATTTCGTCGTTTTAGCGACGAATCAGATGAGCGAAGTATGCATGGCCACTCCCGCTATCTCGGGGGCAGCAGTTTTCTTTCGCACACAAGGACATGTCGTCGCTGTCGGGAGCAGGAAATAACTGTGAAATTCCCCTCACCCCAGCGGGAGCGGCGTCTCACGCGTTGGAGTCGTCGGGATGCCCAGGCCCAAACTTGTGCCGACTACTTCCCCGGAGGCCTCTCCAAGAACGAGCGTCTGTCCTCCACTAAAACTCCAGCAAGATCGAGGACGAGTAGACGGCGTCAGGTTCATGGTCTCGATGCGCGTTGGAAAAACGTCGAGGCTCTCCACGAACCTGATGTTTGCCTTTAAATCAAGATCAGGCGGTCGCCAATTCCGGTGACTTCTTTCCCATGTTGGCAAAGAAAGCCCTCGCGTTGGCGGCAATCTGTTCCTGGGTTAGATCCTGTTTGTGAGTGGCAATAGACCATTGATGACCGAAGGGATCTTCCACCTGACCGTACCGGTCGCCCCAGAACTGATCCGTCATCGGCATTTTCACCGTGCAACCTGCCTTTACCGCGCGATCGAACTGCGTATCCGCGTTCTCAACGTAAAGATAAAGAGAGACAGTGGTGCCGCCGCGGCTTTTTGGTGATAGACAGGTCGGCGGGAACTCACTGCCGACCATCAACCTCGAGTCGCCGATTTTCAATTGTGCATGCATGACGCCTTTGCCATCGGGAGTCATGAACCGTTCGATTTCCTGGGCTCCGAAGGCTTTCTTGTAGAACTCAATGGCCTTCGCGCCATCCGACACAATGATGTGTGGAGTAATCGTGTGGAATCCATCTGGAATTGGTTTAGTCATAATACTCCTTAGGTTGTTAATTGCTAATAACCCTCATCCGATCTCGAACAAATTTCCAATAAAAAGTTTAGTAAATA